>NZ_JAMZNK010000019.1 GCF_027980145.1 Flavobacterium azizsancarii
TTGAACCGAAATAGTGGGACTATTCAAACCGAAATAGTGGCACAAATTCACCGAAATGGGTGGCACGGTCCGACCGAAATCACTGGCACAAATCGAACCGAAATATCCAATCAGTCGAAGACGGTTTTTATTGGTTGAATGAATTAGCAGAAATTCTAAATCCTTATTTGGATGTTGAATAAGTAAGAATGAGAAAAGCCACTGAAAAGTGGCTTTTTTTATTTTGTGGTTTACTTTGCTTTTTCCGCCTGTTTTGTCATTCCGAAGAATGAGGAATCTCCGCAAGTAACTCCGTTGCAATTGTAAAGTAATCTACATTTTTAGATTTTCTTAATTCTAAATTTGGTAATGTGTTCGCATCCATCACATTTAAGAAAGCTATTATCATCTACAAACATGTCTATCTCAATTTCGTAATCACAAACAGGACAATTGTAAATAATATCTATAAGTTTAATAGGCGGATTAATTACAGTTGGAGTTTCTAGGATTGAATGTTTTATCATGTTTTTACATTAACCTACCGACATTTTCGCAGACTCTTTCCATAGATAATTTGGCATTGGCTCATTTAACTCCCATTTAATGTTCATTGGTTTTTGGTCTTCATATTCTTTGAAATTGCCTTCTCCAATAAAAACATATCCCATTGTATTTCCCTTTTCATCATTTGCTTTTTCTCTGATGAAAAGTAAAATTTTCTTATCATTTTCTTGTTGTTTAATATAGGATAAACCTCTACCAATATCGGGTCTTGAAGAATTTTGACTTTGCCAATGAAATAAAGTTTCACTTATTGCATAATCGTCATACATTGTAGTCGGAGAAAAGTTTTCTTCTGATTTAATTAAGTTAATAAAAAGTAGTTCAGTGTTTAAATTAACATTCTCTGCCACACCTTCTCGACTGGAAGATTTTTTTTCAAAATTACTTAGTCCAAATGCAACTAAAATTTGATCTCTTGTGTATCTCGCATGTAATCTTAGTGGTTGATCATATGGTAATTTAATTTCTATTTCCTTGAAATCAATTCTATCAATTAATATTTCTAATACTTCAATAATTTCATCAACTAAAATTTTATTTTTCCCAATTGCTTTAATGCTCAATTCTAATGATTTAAATAAATCATGATTTTGCCATACATCATAATGCAACATAAGTAACATTGTTTTTTCGTTAGCACTAAAATCATCAAGATGAATATTAAATCCTTGCTTTGCTATTTTAAGAATAAAGTTGAAATAATTCGTTGAACTTGTAGAAAGCCATTTATTACTTATTGCAGAATAAATTTGTTTTTCATTTATGTTTTCAAAATCATCAGTTATTCCTGCTCGTTGACATAATCTTGACCAGCTATCTTTTTTATAAATCGTTTCAATAGGAATATGATATAATTCAATAAAATTATTTAAAGTTAATGGTAAATTAGTTTGATGTTGAAAATTTATAATTTTAGTAATTAATTGATTTACATTTAATGAAGTAGCTTTTTTAATGTTTTCAAGAATTGTTTCTTTTGTTTTTTTCTCCAAAACAATGGAGCAGCCTAAAGGTAAATGAGGAAAATCATCTTCAATTTCTTTTTGAACGGAAGTTGTTGTTTTGCCAATTAATGCTCTGAATTTACTTTCGAAATCATATTCTGGTCTCGAGTTTCCAACAAAATCTAAAACAGTTAAACAATCCTTTCCTTCTGCTAAACGCAAACCACGACCTAATTGTTGAAGGAAAACGGTTAAACTTTCTGTTGGTCTTAAAAACAAAACAGTATCAATTTCAGGAATATCTACACCTTCATTGAAAATGTCAACTACAAATAAATAATTGAATTCTTTTTTCTTGAATTCTTCTCTAATTCTGTCTCTTTCACTGGCATTTTTAGCGGTTAAATAATTTGCTTTTAATCCTGCCAAATTAAATTTTTCAGTCATAAAAATAGCGTGTTCAATGGTCACACAAAAACCGATCGCACGAATATCATTTATGTCATTTAGATATTTATTAAGATTTGTAATTATTTCCCCAACACGAATATTGTTTTTAGTATATAATGCTGTTAATTCGCTTGCTACATATCTACCTTTTTCCCATTTTACATTTGTCAAATCAATACTATCCGTAATTCCAAAATATTGAAAAGGACTTAACAGTTTTTTGTTTAATGCTTCAGGAAGTCTTATTTCTGCTGCAATACGATTACAGAAATCATCTAGGATATTTTCATTATCCATTCTTTCTGGAGTTGCAGTTAATCCTAATAAAACTTTAGGTTTAAAATAATTTAGAAAAGGTCTATAACTTGAAGCCGATCCGTGGTGCGCTTCATCAAGAATGATGAAGTCGTAATAATCTGGAGAAAGGTTTAGATCTTTTAATCTATTATTTAAAGTTTGTACTGAGACAAAAAGATATTCATTAGAATTCGGCTCAATTCCATCAACCCATAAATCACCAAAGTTATTATCTTTTAAAACTCCTTGAAAAGTTGCTTTTGCTTGTTGTAAAATTTCTTTTCTATGTGCTACGAAAAGCAATTTAGAGGATTTATTATTGTTCCTGAAATTCTTGTAATCAAATGCAGATATTACAGTTTTCCCTGTTCCCGTAGCAGCTACTAAAAGGTTTCTATATCTATTATGAACATTCCTTTCAACTTCTAGTTTTTCAAGAATTTCCTTTTGATAAGGAAAAGGTTTAATATCAAAATAAGCCGTGGTAAAAGTATATTCTTTTGAAAATCGACCTTGTTTGAGAGCATCAACTAATTTTTCAGAATGAATGCTTTCATCGTATAATTCAAAGTCTGCATTTTGCCAATACGCCTCAAATGTTTTTTTAAATTTATCAATGATATGACCAACTTCTTTAGTCGTAACTTTTAGATTCCATTCTAGTCCATCGGTTAAAGCTGAACGAGAAAAATTCGAGGAACCAATATAACCAGTATGAAATCCTGTATTTCTTTGAAATAAATAAGCTTTTGCATGTAAACGCTCATTTCCTGTATTATATGAAACTTTAACTTCTGTATTTTCTAATGATGCCAAGAATTCGACAGCTTTCGAATCTGTTGCACCAATATATGTAGTTGTAATTACTCTTAGTTTTCCTCCTCTTTCTGTAAATTCTCTTAATTCACGTTCAAGAATTCTAATACCTTTCCATTTAATAAATGAAACTAATAAATCAATTTTATCCGATGATAATATTTCTTTTCGTAATTCGCTTTCTAAAGTTGTTCCTGCATTTCCTCCAGTAAAAAGCTCGCTATGAATTAGCCTAGTGTAAGGTGTAATTTCTTTTAAATGTAGATCTAAGTCTTTAAAATGAGCATCGACTTTTGTAAAAACAGCGTTTAATATTTTTCCTTCTGTTTCAATTAAATCACCTTCAAATTCTGCTTTATCTAATTCATCTCTTAAAAATTGAATTATTTTATTCGAAATTTTTATTTGATTATCTATTAAGTCAATTTCTTTTTGTCTAGGTAGATTTTCTAATGCATATTTGATGACTTTGCCAATATGTTGTGATAATAATTGAGAGGCTTCGGCTTTGTCTATTGAAGTTTTTTTTATTTGAAATGTATCTTTATCTAATTCGTTTATTTTGTAGTTTATCAGTTTGGTAACTAATTCTTCATATAATCCTTGGTTCATATTTCAAGTTTTAAAAATTCTTCAACGATTGGTAAATCTGCTTCTGCCCAATCAAGTTTTAATAATTGTGATCTTTCTAGTAATCTGTAATCTTTATGTTCTGCTAATTTTATTTCACCAGAAATATACTGAACTAAGAATGGAATTAAATTGATTTTAAAAGTACCATAATCATGAATATTATTTGTCAATTTTTGTAATACTTCGATGTTGATATTTATTTCTTCTTTTATCTCTCTTTTTATACAGTCTATTTCACTCTCATTAATTTCTAATTTGCCGCCAGGAAATTCCCATTTTAAAGGTAATTTCATTTTTTCATTTCTTTGCGCAACGAGAATTTTTTCATCCTTTAAAATAATTGCACAAGTAACATTTATGATTTTAGACATTTTTTAATAATGCGATAAATGATTTATAAATTCTAATTTGGTAATGAAGCTTAATATTAGTGAAATATAATCACATTAACTATTCTTATTAATTTTTAAGAATTAAGATTTTCAGGATAAGCAATATTGAAATAGTTTTTGAAAGCCTTACAAAGTAATTCTTTATCTACTTCAAATAATTCGTTTCTAACATCCCAATCTTTAATATATTCTTCATCGCTTTCGCTAATTTCTTCTCCATAAAATTTTCGAGTTAAAATGTCACTTAACAAAACGCTGTTGCAATGAGAATACTTTGGATAATATTTCTCAATGAATGCCCAATAATCAAATTTATCATCATCTTCTTTTTCTTCTTTACCATCTTTCTCTTCGAATTCCTTGATTACTTCAAATTCAAGCCAGCCCATTGCTTCGCCAATTCCTTTATAAAATGCATTTCTTTCTACCCAAGTTTCGAAAGTATACTTTTTTAAGTTGATGATTTTTTCAAAATCATCTAAAGGTTCATTATTATGAAATTTCCTAACTTGATCTTTTCCGAAAATTATTTCTGCTAAATATTTCATTTCTTGATAATGGATTTTGTTACTAAAAAATATTTTAAAACATGCTTGATTCAAATGTAGTTTTTAGTCGAAAATTGAGCCGCTTACAATTGTCCTCATTAATAATAATTTAAAATCAATATTATTTTAGTTTTGACTTTCTTCCATAAAAAAAACACCAATTATTTCTGACTGGCGTTAATTAATATTTCTAAACTTCTTATGAAAACAAAAGCCCTAGCCCTGATGGGAACGGCATCCTTTTGTGGCGGGGTTCGCCACAAAAGATATAGTGGACAGCAGGAAATTGCTCCTGAAAATTGAAATTCCAATATTTAAAATTACAAATTCCAAAAAAGCAAATCTTTGGCGAGTTGCTTACGGAGATTCCTCGTTCCTCGGAATGACAAGATTGTGGAGAATTAGTGGTTGTTATCTTAGTTCGTGATAGACAAGATTGGTTGAGTTTTTAGTGTGATTCCTCGTTCCTCGGAATTGACAAAATTGAGTGAATTGACGATTGTTTGCTTGTTTATTTATAATGACAAGATTGTCGGGAAAGTGTTGCAAATAATATTACTTATCCTTCTTTCCCCATTTAATTTTCATTTTTCCATCATCACCATCAAGTGCAATTAAATGCAGAACAATTCCTCGGTCGCGAACGGCGTCGCGTTCGGCTTTGGTGGCGAGTTTGATGTCGTTTTTGGAGTTTCGGAGTGGGATGGTGAGGGCGAGATTGGTGCCTCGGCCAAAGGAATAAATACCTTCGGCATCGAGGTTTAAGACGCTGGAACTAATGGTGAAATTATTGACATCGATTTGTTCTCCGCGCAATTTAAGATTGCCGGATAAATCGCTAAACGTAATATTCTCGACATCGCGGAACGGAAAAGCAAACTTGCCAATTTTTACGATAGGTTCAAAGTTTAACAAAGCGCCCTGATTGACGTTGAACGTTAGATTGCCGTGCATAGAATTGGTGATGAGTTCGCCATTGCTATTGATGAATCCGGTTACATTGGCCTGACTGCTGAGTTTTCCTTTGATGTTTTTAGGGTTAAAAGACGTAACGCCAAAGTTGTTGAACGACTTTAAAAAACTCGCAATATCTACACGATTTACCTGCGCGTTGGAGCTAAAGGCAAAGTTTTTTCCGCTTGGTTTTACTTCGCTGTTAAACGTGATGCTTCCGCCGGAAGTTTGCAGCGAACCGTTTTTTATGACCAATCTCGAATCGATCATTTGCACGGTTGCGGTGGTATTGGTCGCGGTTAGTTTATTATAATTGATGTTATCGGCTTTGATGTCGATTATTACAGAACATTTGTCGATTACGGTTCTTAAATGGTTCGAAATCGTTGGTCTTTTGGCGGTTTTGGCAGTGACTTTTGTGGTTTGAGAAGTCGCCAAAACGCCCAGAAATTGTTTTAAGTCGATATTTGGGCAATAGATTTTCCAGTTTACGATCATTCTTTCGGGTGCATCATAATAGAGGTTCAGGAAATTGTCGATTTTTCCTTCGATGAAAATCGTGTTTTTATTGTGTTTATAAGTAATTTGTTTGATGAGCAAAGCTTTCTCTGTAAAATCAAGATGTATGTTGGTTTTTACGGCATGAACATTTTTTGGTATATAATGAAATGAGGCATCATCGACATCGATTTTACCAATAAAACGGGGTTTTGTAATGTACAAATCGACTATATCAAACTGAAATTTCAGGTTGGCTTTTGCATGACCGGCCGTAAACTGAATCCATTTGTCGTTGCTGATTTGGTTGAGTCTTTCGATATCGAACTCTGAACTTACGTTTCCGGTTGCCAATGGTTTTTCGAGATTGTTAATCGCTAATTGGGGAATCGTAAGCGGAATATTCTCGTATTCGCCCGCAAATCTCGTCAGGATAATAGCCGAATTGGCGTCGTTGTAACCGTCTTTTGGTTTAAAATTATTGGTAAAAATTCCTTTAAAATTACATTTTTTGATTAATCCGTCCGGAATACTCAATTCGTTGTCTTTTATGATCGCCTGAACGACAATTCTGGGATCTCCTTCGGCATTAAAATCGCCTTTTATATCGCAATTTACGTCGATAGGTTTACTTAAATTAAAGCGATTTAGCTTCGAGCTGATATTGGCAGACAGTACATTCGACGCATTTTGCCATAAAATAGAAGTCCCAATATTGATTCCGAAAAGGGCATTTCCTTTGGCAAGATTAAAAAATGCGATAATGTCAAACGAGTCTGTTCCTATTTTTAGATTTCGGGTTACGACATCAATTTTTTCTTTTTTGGAGGAATACGAAACATTAAAAGTTCCTTTGAGTTCTTTTTCTTTGGCAAAACTGCCGTGTACGGTATTAAACGCTAAACTCTTTATTTGCGTATCCAGAAAAACATCGGTTTGCCAATCGCTTCCGTCATAATTTACTTTTGTATTTAAACTCGCAACATCAAAATCAAACAATTTATGCCCAAGCCGATTGTCAAGAATAAAATGAACATCGTTGAGGTCGATTTCATCAATTGTCGTTTCTCGATCAGATTTATTTTCGGGCGTTTTTTTCTTTTTAGGTTTAAAGATATCGGCGTTCGAATAACCGTTTTCGGCTTTATAAACATAAATATCAGCGTCGTTGATGAGGATTTTATGTATGTTGATTTCGTTGTGCAATAAACTCCAAATGTTCAAACGCGCTTCGACTTCGTTAGCTTTCAGTAAAGTATGTTTGTGCGTTGCCCATTGATTGTCTTTGAGCTCGACATCTTTTAAGGCTAAAGTAAAGTTTGGGAAACCGGTTAGAAACTTATAATGAAAATCGCCAATGTGGAATTTTCCGTTGATGTTTTCGTTGATTTTTGTGTTGATCTTGGCGATGATTTCGGTTTTATTTCGGTTGAAATAAATGGATAATCCGCCACACGCAATTAATAGTAATGCAATAAGTCCTAATATAAAAAAGCCAAAACGCTTTGCATATTTTTTAAAGTGGACTGATTGAAAGAAGTTTTTTATATGAAGTAAAGTTGATGCCATCTCGAAGAAATTTTCTGGATCATTAAAGATAAGTTAAAAAACCGACGTTATTTTAAAAATATGGCCTTGGATATGTTGTAAGGTATAACTTATTTTTAAAAAATATGGGAATCGTATAATAAATGACAATACATTTATAATTAAAACTAATTTAATAATGGTGTTTCATTAGTATTTAATTTTTAAATTTGTACTCTAGTTTGAAAACGAAAACAATTCAGACAATAATTTTAAAAGATAAGAAATTATGGCATTAGCAATAACAGATGCTACTTTTGATGAAGTAGTTTTGAAATCAGATAAACCAGTAATGGTAGATTTTTGGGCAGCATGGTGCGGTCCTTGTAGAATGGTTGGTCCAATCATTGACCAAATCAGCGAAGAATACGCAGGTAAAGTAGTTGTTGGTAAAGTCGATGTAGATGCTAACCAGGAATTCGCTGCAAAATATGGTGTGCGTAACATACCTACCGTTTTGGTTTTTCATAACGGTGAAGTAGTAGGAAAACAAGTAGGAGTTGCTCCGAAACAAACCTACGCAGATAGTTTAGACGCTTTGTTGTAATCGTAAGATTATGATTTATATAAAAAAGGTTTGGCGAAAGTCAAGCCTTTTTTATTGGAATAAAATTGAATTGAGCATATTTTAAACACATAAGAACATAGCTTTTCTAATGTAATAAAAAGGCATTTCATTTGTGTGAACACACATAGCTATCTGAAAGAAAGGTGTTTCTTTGTGTATTCTTTTTTTCGGAATGTAAAGCTATGTCCCTATGTGTTTAAATAAATTGGCGTAAACAATAAACAAGAGAAAGTCAAGCCTTTTTTATTTTAAAGGTTTTTTTTTGCCACGAATTTCACGAATTAGCGCGAATTGCTTTGAGCTTAACATTCAATTTTACGAATTAAAATGTGGTATTTTTTTACCACAAATTTCACAAATTTTCGCAAATTATTTATTTGATACTGATGAAATTTTCACGCAGATTTGGCAGATTAAAGCAGATTTATTTTTGATATTAGTTATTAATAAATCTGTTTCCATCTGCTTAAATCTTTTAAAATGGGTGTAAAAAAAAATAATTCGTGAAAATTAGTGTAATTCGTGGCAAACTTTTATCGTAAATGTAGTTCCTGAATCTTGCTGAGAATTTACTTCTATTTTACAATTTATGGCGGTGGCGAGATCGCGAATAAGATGCAATCCCAGACCGGATTTGATACCTATAACTTCTGAGTCGTCGTATAAAGCTTTGAATTGTTCCTGAGTTCCTCCTTTGCCATTATCTGTGATTGAAAGATAAGTTTGGTTGTTTTCTTGCCAGGCTATCCAGATTATTTTTCCGTTTGGGGTTTTATCGAGTGCTTTTATGGCGTTTCCGGTTAGGTTTCTAATGATGGTTTTTAGGTAATTTTCATCGGTATTTAAGATGATGTTTTGAGGATCTTCAAATGAAATATGGATATTTTCTATTCCTGAGAAATGTTTCTGGGTTTCTTCGAATAAAATAGAAATTTGAACTTCTTTAAAATGAGGCTTGAAATTTTCCATTTGGCCTTTGCTCCATAATAAAATATCTTCCATTGAGGTTAATAGATTTTCGGCGCCGGTAATGACTTTGGTTTGCATTCGTAAAGTTGTGGCTTCGTCGATCAATTCCGGACTTTCTTTTTGAAGGTGTAAAAAGTGAATTAAATTTGAAACGGGGCTTCTTAAATCATGATTTAAGATACTAAAGAACCTTGCTTTTATTTTATTGGCTTCGTCAAGTTCCTGATTTAAAAGCTGTAATTTCTGATTGGTTTTTTTACGGTTTTGGTTTTGTCTGAACAATAATAATCCAATAATGCCAACGAGAATTAATCCTGAAATTAAGTAGAAACGCTGCTTTTTGGCTTGCTGAATCTGAATGTTTTTGATGGTATTTTGAGTCGAAAGGTTTTTGATTTTTTGTTGTTTGCTTTTGTTTTGATAATGTGCTTCGGCATTGGCAATACTTTGTTTTGCTGATTCCTGCATCATTTCGTCATTAGATTTGCTGTAGATTTCGTTATAATGAAAAGCCTCTTTCCAAAGCCCTAATGCGGCATAACTTTGAGATAGTTTTTTATTAATATTTACAAAGGATTCCTTATCGTAGGTCAGGGCATTTGTTGAAGCTTTTTTTAAGGTTTCGATAGCTTTTTTGTATTCTCCTTTTTCATACAAAACTGTTCCTAATACGGCATTGGCTTCCATCAAAATTTCTTCATCGTTTGATTTTTGTCCAAGCAAAACCGCTTTTTTAGCATAATTGTAGGCTGTGTTTGTTTTTCTTTCGTTTATGTAATGGTCAGACATACTTCGATTGGCAAAACTCAAATTAAGAAAAAGCGAATCTTTAGCGGTTGGATAAGTGTAAATTAAGTTGTAGTATTTTTGGATACTATCTGGTTTTTTTAATGCGACAAAACTCTGCAAGTAATAATTGCATAAAAAAGCATTTACATAAGGAGAATTTTTAACATAAGGTTTTGCTTCGTTTAAATATTCAATTGCCTTGCTGTACTGCTTCATTCTTGTATAGGAGCTCCCAATTTGCAAATAGGAAATTCCAATATTCTCTAAATTTATTTTGTCTTTTTTAAGGAGTTTTTTATAAGTTATGGCCTTTAATTGATATCCAATAAAAGTTTCATACTTAGAATTATTTTGGTAATATTCGGCTAAACTTCCATTTAACACAGCTTTTGAATAATTACTTTTGGTTGTGTCAAGAATTTGCTTAATGTAATTGATTAAGGCTTTTCCTTTTACAGTATCTCGAATGGAATAATAAATGTAATTAAGGCGCATTAAAGCCGATGTCTCATTTTTTAAATGATGGGATTTTTGAGCATATTTCCACGATTTTTCATAATTGATCAGTGCTTTTTCATATTGGTTATTACTGAATTCATAAGCTGTTCCAGTGTAAAGATAAAACCGACTAAGATAAGCAGGATTGTTTTTAGAAAGTGAAACTCCCTTTTGAGCAGCAGATATAAGTTTCGCATAATCTTCTTTTTCTAAAAGAGTGTCGGTATATTTTAACCATACTTTTAGTTTTTGATCGACAGTTTTATATCGTGCCAAATTAGGTTCTTCCTGCGCAAAAACAGTCAGGCTGATGAGGGACAAAAACAAGAACCCCATTTTTTTCATGAGAACAGGTTTAGGTTTTCCTTATAACTTCTTCCAACCGGAATGGCGACATTGTTGTTTAAAATAATTTCGGTTGAATTGATCTTCTGAATAAATTGTCTCTGAACGGCAAAACTTCTGTGAATTCTAATGAAGGATTGAAAATGGTCTTCTTTCAAAAGATTGCCAATACTCGATAAAACGCAATGTCTTTTTTTATCGGTGATAATCAAGGTATAATCTTTTAAGGCTTCGAGATACAAGATTTCATGCAATTTGACTTTCGTTTGTTCGTGTCCTTCTTTAATATAAATCGTATCACCGCCAATACTGGCTTCAAAAAGAGATGCTTTGAGTTTGATCTCCATAAACTCTTCAATCCTGCTTATGGTTTGTGCAAATCGATCGAGTTTTAATGGTTTTACGATAAAGTCTAATGTTTCGATTTCAAAACTTTCAACAGCGTGTTCAGGATGTGCAGTTATAAAAATACAAACCGGAATTTCGAGCGTTTTTTTTCTGAACTCAATTCCGCTTAAACCAGGCATATCAATATCCAGAAACAAGATGTCGACTTTTTGTTCTTCAATAAATGGAAGCGCATCTTCTGCCGATTCAAAAACACCCAGAATATCCAGAATAGGAAACTTTTTGGCAAACGATAACACCGTAAGTCTGTCTATTTCGTCATCGTCGATAATAATACAAGTGTATTTTTTGGTCATTTGGTTCGGGTTTTATGTCGTCTGTCTATTTAAAATGTTGTTGGTCTATTAGTGGTTTTTCGGTTGATTTTAATCCTGCAAATTTGTCTCGTAATTCAGTCATCATATAAAAAGAAGCTTCTTTAACTATCATTTGACTTTTACAAAAATAACGCTATTGAATTAAATAAGAACCATTTAATGAATTATTAAAACCAAAATTATTATGAAATTTTCAAAAACCATTTTCACACTTTTATTAGTCGCAATTTCTACAATCTCATGCAGCAGCGATGACGGAACAAACGGAATCGACGGAGTTGACGGACTAGCAGGAGCAGCAGGAGCAGCTGGGGCAACAGGAACAGCAAATGTTATTTATAGCGCATGGATAACTGCTCCGGTAGCAATTGCAGAAACTATAGACGGCGCGCCGGGAATGTCTACTTTTATTAATGCGCCACAATTATCAGAAGATATTCTTGCAAAAGGAACCATACTGGTGTATATGTCTTTTGGATCAGGAACTTTTACCTTGCCGTATACATCAAATGCCGGCGGAACTACCAATACTATTACGGCTATTTCTACTGCCAAGAAAATTAAATTGTTCAGATTTACACATAGTGGAGTAGGAACAGTGAATTTGCCAACAAGCCTTAGCTGGCGTTATATCCTAATTCCGGGAGGCGTTGCTGCTGCAACTGCAAAAACGGCAAAACTTGATTATTCTAAAATGAGTTATGAAGAAGTTTGTGCACATTTTAATATTCAACAATAATCTTCGAAACAAGATAAGTAATTCAATCTATTGAACTACAATAAAAACCAACCAAACCAGATTATTATGAAAACGTTAAAAATAATTTTCACACTTTTGACATTTGCAGTTTTAAGCATTTCCTGTAGTAGTGATGATGACAAAGCAGCACCAATTGTATATAATGCCGAAAATCCTCTTGATTTATATTTGTCAGGATCAGGATTTAGCCAAAAAGCAACAGATGTGAAAAACTCAGGAATCTACGAATATGGTTTCAGTTTTAAGCCAACGGTAACGGGTAAAATAACGTCATTTTTTGCAAAAATCCCAGACGCAAACATCAACTTAAGAATTACGTTATGGGATGTGGCGACCAAAACAGTTATAAAATCTGAAACTATGAATGTCTCGATAGCAAATATGCCTTTCGAAAAAACGATCGTTCCCATTCAGTTAGTTAAGGACAAAGAATATTTCTTAACAGTAAATAGTGATGACTGGATTAAAAGAACAAAAACGGACGGATCTGCAACAACTTACCCAATTGTGGCAGGAAATATTACAATAACGGGTTATGCTTATATCTCAAGTACAGCAACAGAAAGTCTTTTTCCTACGAATGCGAGTAATAATTATTATGCTGGAGACACGAGCTTTTCATTTCAACAAACTGAATAATTTTATTTTTGGATAGTTAGAATTAGTATGTTTGGAAAAAGTCTGGCGATGGTCAGACTTTTTTTATGCTTTTTTGCCACTAATTACGCGAATTATTTACTTTGATATTGTTTAAAAAGTTTGCCATAGATTAAATGATTTTCACAGATTTAAAAAAAATCATTTTAATCTGTGTAATCTGTGATAAAAAGAATTTTAATTCGTGCTAATTCGTGAAATTCGTGGCTAACTTTTTTTATTTTTACAAATCTAACATTCCTTTAAAAATGAAAATTTTCTACAGCCTTCTTTGTATTCTTATATTTACCACAATTGGTTTTTCTCAATCGAAACAAAAAGAAAATCTTGTTTTAGAGAACGGCGTTTCAGAACAATTGGCTATTTTCCGAAAACATCAAATCTCTAATGTAATTTATGGACTTTCGTTTGAAATTCCGCAGCAAAAACAGCAGGAAATCAAGTCAGATTTGACTTTGAATCTTACATTGTCTGATTTAAATGAACCTTTATATTTAGATTTTAAAGAAAAAACTTCAAATATAAAATCAATTCAGGGTAATGGCAAAAATATCGCTATTGTTCATGAGAAAGGACATATTGTTATTCCTGCTAAAGACTTGATTTTAGGAAAAAATACAGTTGTAATTTCTTTTATAGCGGGAAACTTATCTCTAAACCGAAATGATGATTTCTTGTACACATTATTAGTTCCGGATCGTGCGAGCACATTATTTCCATGTTTTGATCAGCCCGATATTAAAGCGACTTATAAACTGAGTTTAACGGTTCCTAAAGACTGGACGGTTTTGGCTGGTGCCGATGTGAAAAAGAAAGTTGAAAAAGGAGATTTTATAAGTTATACTTTTGGAGAATCAGATAAAATGAGCACATATTTGTTTTCGTTTGTTGCCGGAAAATTCAAAAGCGTAACTCAGAAACCTGGAAATCGTGAAATGACGATGTTGTATCGCGAAAACAATGCAGATAAATTTCGAGTAAGTGTGGATACTATTTTTAATTTACACCAACAATCAGTAGACTTTTTAGAAAAATATACCAATTATAAATTTCCTTTTCAAAAGTTAGATTTTGCTTCGATTCCGGTTTTTCAATATGGCGGAATGGAACATGTTGGTGCGATTCAGTACAGAGAATCTACCTTGTTTTTGGATAACAGCTCTACAGACAGCGAGAAACTGGATCGTGCAAAACTCATTGCGCATGAAACCTCGCACATGTGGTTTGGTGATTTAGTTACTATGAAATGGTTCGACGATGTCTGGATGAAAGAGGTCTTTGCCAATTTTATGGCAGACAAAATCATGAACCCGATTTTCCCGAAAGTCAATCATAATCTACAATTTTTAACAGCGCATTATCCCAACGCTTACGCGGAAGATCGTTCGTTAGGCACGCATCCTATAAAACAACATTTGGCGAATCTCAAAGATGCCGGATCACTTTATGGAGCTATTATTTATAATAAGGCTCCTATAATGATGCGTCAGTTAGAAGCTTCGATGGGAAAGGAAGCTTTTCAGAAAGGAATCGAAAAATACATTAAAAAATACGCCAACGATAATGCCGACTGGAATAATCTGGTTGAAATTCTGGATGCCGAAACGCCGCTTGATATGCAAAAATGGAGCGAAGTTTGGGTAAATAAATCAGGAAGAGCCATTTTTACCAATAAAATAGAATACGATGCTAAAAACAGAATTTCGAGCTTTGAGATAAATCAACAAGCCGAAGATAAATCAGCAAATGTGTGGCCTCAGATTTTTGATATTGGTTTAGTTTATAAAGATCAGGTAAAAGTGATCAATGTCAATATAAAAGATAAAAACCTGTTGCTAAAAGACGCTCTTGGACTTGAAAAACCGTTGAGTATCATTTATAATTATAATGGTTATGGTTATGGTGTTTTTCCGCTTGACGGAAATATAGAATCTGTTTTGAGTTTGAAAGATGAGGTAGCAAGAGCTTCAACATACATTAATATTTATGAAAATACCTTAACGGGAAATGTTGAGCCAAGTAAAGCTTTTGATTGTTTCTTAAAAGGAATTCAGCAGGAAGAAAACGAATTGGTTCTGAAAATAATTACCAGTCAAACGAGCAATGTCTTTTGGAAATTCCTGACCGAGAAGCAACAAAACAAAACACAAAAACAATTGGAAGACCTTTTATACGAACGTTTGCAGGCTAATTTGCCAAGTAATATCAAAAAGACGTTGTTTAATTTGTTTAGTTCGATTGCGTATTCAGATGCTGGTAAAGCCAAATTGTATGCGATCTGGAATAAAGAAAACGTGATTCAAAGTTTAAAGTTAAACGAAGACGATTACACCAATATGGCAATGAATTTGGCTATATTTAAACATGAAAAAGCAACAGAAATACTGAATAAAGCGAAAACTACAATCACAAATCCTGACAAACAAAAGCGATTTGAATTTTTACTCCCTTCTTTATTCAAAGATGAATTGGTTCGTGATGCTTTTGTGAAGTCATTAAAAGACGACGAAAATAGAGAGAAAGAATCTTGGGTTGCTGTAGGTTTGGCGAATATCAATCATCCTTTACGTCAGGAAAGTGCTCAAAAATATATCCGGTTTTCATTAGATTTGGTCGAAGAAATTCAGAGAACGGGAGATATTTTCTTCCCGAAAGATTGGTTGAATAATACTATTGGGAAATATTCGTCGAAATATGCTTTTGATGAAGTACAGCGATTCTTAAAAGAAAACCCTAATTTTAGTCCGATATTAAAACGAAAGCTGTTGCAGGCGACAGACGGTTTGTACCGCGCACAAAATATTAAAAAAGAAACCGAATGAAAATCGAATCGGAAATAGAGAAAGTATCCAGTTTTCAGCATCTCGAAATGCTGGCAAATCAGGTTGTAGAAGGTTTTATATCCGGAATGCACAAAAGTCCGTTTCATGGATTTTCGGCTGAATTTGCAGAGCATAAAGTCTATAATGCAGGAGAAAGTACCAAACATATCGATTGGAAATTATTTGCAAAAACCGATCGTTTGTACACCAAACGCTACGAAGAGGAAACGAATATGCGTTGTCATCTTATTGTCGATAATTCGTCATCAATGCATTATCCTGAACTAAAATCCGGTCAGCCTTTTTATGAAAAGAAGATTGGTTTTGCAGTTTTAGCGTCGGCAGTTTTAATGAATATCTTAAAGAAACAACGCGATGCCGTTGGTTTGAGTGTTTTCTCAGACAGTTACGAATATTATGCACCGGAAAAAGGAAGCGATCGCCATCATAGAATGCTGCTCAATAAACTGGAGCAATTATTAGAACAGCCAAAAGTCAAAAAAACTACCGATACGATTACGTATCTGCATCAGATTGCAGAGAAAATGCATCGCCGTTCGATGATCATTATATTTACAGATATGTTTCAGGCCGAAGATGATGAAAAGCTCTTTAATGCTTTGCAGCATCTTAAACACAACAAACACAAAGTAGTTTTATTTCATGTTGTAGATAATGAAACAGAGCTGAAATTTGACTTTGATAACACACCAAGAAAGTTCATCGACTTAGAATCTGGCGAAGAAGTATCGATTTTTGCCGATAATGTAAAAGCAGAATATGGAAAAAGGGCAGAGGAGTACTTTAAAAAACTGGCTTTGACTTGTGCAAAGAACCAAATTAAGTACGTTCCGGTCAATGTGGGCGATAATTTTGAAAAAATATTGACTACATATTTAGTTGAAAAACAAAACTTTGGCTAAAGATTTAAAAATATATTTAATTTTTTTTATCAAAACACTTGCAGAAATGAAATTCTGTACTATCTTTGCAACCGCAATAACGCAGAGGTTTGGTAGTTCAGTTGGTTAGAATACATGCCTGTCACGCATGGGGTCGCGGGTTCGAGTCCCGTCCAGACCGCAATATTGGGAAAAGCCTTTCTTAACAGAAAGGCTTTTTTGCCCAAATACGGTATCTAAGATTAGTTGTGTTGTTTTGCTACGACTTTGTAACTCGTAGCTGGTTTAGTAGTTAGACCAATGAAAAGCTTTCCACTTTTGTGGATGGCTTTTTTGATTTAAGACGTTTTTGTTTTTGAGGTTTAACCGCAAAGAGTGCTAAGATTTACGCAAAGTCCGCAAAGTTTTTTTAAAGCTTTGCGGACTTTTTGGTTTTGTGCTTTTGGTATTTTAGTCATTGCCCGAGTTTAACCGCAAAGAGCGCTAAGATTTACGCAAAGTCCGCAAAGTTTTTTAAAGCTTTGCGGATTTTTTGGTTTTGTGCTTTTTGGTATTTTAACAATTGCCCGAGTTTAACCGCAAGAGAGCGCTAAGATTTACGCAAAGTCCACAAAGTTTTTTTTAAGCTTTGCTTATTTTTTGGTTTTGTGCTTTTGGTATTTTAGTAATTGCCCGAGTTTAACCGCAAAGAGCGCTAAGATTTACGCAAAGTCCGCAAAGTTTTTTTTTAAGCTTTGCGGATTTTTTGGTTTTGTGCTTATTGGTATTTTAGCAATTGCCCAGGTTTAGCCGCAAAGAGCGCTAAGATTTACGCAAAGGCCGCAAAGTTTTTTTTTAAGCTTTGCGGATTTTTTGGTTTTGTGCTTTTGGTGTTTTAGTCATTGCCCGAGGTTTCAATTTGAATTTCTTCACAGTATTTCAAACATAGCCCAAGGTTTTAACCTTGGGAAACGAATTATTGAGATGGTAAATAATGTATCAAGTTTCAATTGTCGAAACCATTAGTAATGTTTAAAAAGAATATGGATAAATTGTGCGAAAAAACTTTACTAAAAATTCTAGGCTTTCCCAAATTCGTAGATATTCAATTGAAATTTGAAATTTATTAGATTGGAATTTATTTAAAATCAGTTCATTAAAAATATTTTAATTTTAATTCATAAAAACCCTTGTATAATCCAACTTCTGTTGTATTTTTGCACTCACAATAACGCAGTTGGTTTGGTAGTTCAGTTGGTTAGAATACATGCCTGTCACGCATGGGGTCGCGGGTTCGAGTCCCGTCCAGACCGCAATATTGGAAGAAGCCTTTCTTAACGGAAAGGCTTTTTTGTTTTTATAGCTTAACCGCAAAGTTCGCTAAGATTTAATTTTAGTTTACGTATAGAAAACACAAAGTTCGCAAAGCTAGATCAACACAAAGCTTTGCGAACTTTGTATTTTCTAAAAAGCATACTTTAAAAAACTTAGCGTTTTTTGCGGTTGAATCTCATCCAGCTTTGGAATTTTAAAATATTGGGATTTAATTTTTTTAATTTCCCTACATTTATATATCGCAAGAAAGATATTCAATTACTTCAATGGAACATTCCGGTCAGAAACTAGATAAGTATTACATCAAAAAAGTAGATGCCGATAAAAAAAGCATTTACTGCCATCATGATTTGATGGGAGAATTGCTTGTTCCCACACATAAACACGATAAAGCGCAAATGCTATATGCCGAAGGTGATGTCGTATTTGTAACTACAGAAACCAAAACCTATTTTTTGCCGGCAAGACATTTTATCTGGATTCCGGCGGGAGTTGAACATAGTATTCATCCCAAGTCAGAAAGTGTAACAATGCGTAACTTGTATTTTCCCGTTGAAAAAGACGAGGACGTATTTTATAAAAGTGAAGGTATTTATCCTGTGAATAATTTACTATTGCAAATGATGCTTTTTACAAATCGTTGGAATGGTGATCTTAAAAAAGGAACTCCAAACTTTGCCATTGCCAAAGCGATCAAGGCAATATTGCCTCAAATTTGCCTGACCAATTTACCTTTAGAATTACCACAGCCCAAAGATCCGCGTTTGAGTAAAATTTTAAGGCATATAGAGAATAATTTGGGAGAAACAATTTTGTTTGCTGAGGTTGCACATCAATTTGGATATAGCGAACGCTCTTTGTATCGCTTATTCCAGAAAGACCTTAATATGTCATTCATTCAATATTATACTATTCGAAGAATTCTAAAAGCGATCGAACTTTTACTTGACAGAAAACTTTCGGTTAAAGAAGTCGCTCAGGAAGTAGGTTATAGTAGCGTACCGACATTCAGTAATACTTTTTTTAAATTCCTCGGACAAAGACCTTCTGATTACTTTAACGGTGAGAATATTTTAAAAGACAAATAAAATTATTCTCTTGCAGATTTTTTTAATGTATTTTATCTGTTTGATCTGCTAAATCTGCGAGCTAAAAAAAATATTTCACGCAGATTTTGCTGATTTAAGCAGATTTACGCCGATTTACGCCGATTTATTTTTATAATTATCTGCTAGACTCTGCTTAAATCTTTTTTAAATCTGCGTAAAACCTTTAAATCATGCGATATTTTTAATGCGCTGCATTCCAGTGTTTTAATATAACGTTTTCGGAAATTAAAATTTTAACATTTGTCCGAAATGAATATGTTATTGACTTTTTAGAATTATCAGTCACCGAAAAAATGAAGGAACTTTGCAGTATTAAAATCTTAAAATATTCATGTTCCTTAAAACAACAAATTCCACAAAAGATTGTTTTCTCAAAATCGTGTTGATATTTCTAATTGTATTGACATTTAATGGTTTGCAAGCGCAGGAAATTCATTCGGTTTCGTTAAGTGAAGCGGTGAAACTGGCTAAAGAAAACAATAAAAAAATCCTTAGATCTCAATTAGAGACTACGCTTTCAGAGCAAAACATCAAAGAAAGAAAAGAACTTCGTTTACCGGATATCGAATTAAACGGCGAGTACTCCAGAATTACCAATATTACAGAATTCAAAGGAAGCGGTTTCCTGAATGGTAAAGAAGTAACGAAGGCAATTCCTGAAATTTATCAGGTCAATTCTACTTTCAAAATGCCAATTTATGCCGGTAATAAGATCAACAACGCGATTAAAATTGCCAATCAGGAAAACGAAATTGCCAAAATAAAAACCGAAAAGACTCAAAATGACATCGAGCTAGAAGTGGTAGCAAATTATCTGGCGATTTACAAAATGATGGAGCTTCAGAAGATTTTTGAAGAAAACATCAAAGAAGAAAAAAGCCGATTGAAAGAAGTTCAGTCCCTGCAAAAACACGGAACAGTAACTAAAAACGAAGTTATCAGAGCTGAATTACAACTTTCGGACCGTGAATTGAACTCGCTTACAAATTCTAAAAATATAAAGATCGCATTGCACGATTTAAAAACTTTGATTCAGATTCCTGAAAATGAAGAAGTGGCAATCGATACTACGGCTTCTATGGATAAAATGAATGGTATGGATCCGTATGATTTTTATTTAGAAAAAGCTTTTCAGAACGAAGAAATGCGAATCGCAAGTCAGGAATTAAATATCAAAAAAACGGAGCTGAAGTTGGTTAAAGGAAATTATCTGCCAACGGTAAATTTTTTCGGGAATTATGGTTTTTATTATCCTAACTACAAATTTTTTCCGCCAAATCCGTATTTGTACACTTTAGGACAAATTGGTATCGAGGCGCATTTTGATATTTCGGCTTTGTATAAAAACAAAACCAAAGTAGAACAGGCGACTACACAAATTGAATGGCAGAAAATGCAGACTGAAATTACAAAAGATGAAATTCAGGATAAGCTGTTTAAAGAACATACCCAATACCAGGAAATCCTCGAAAAATTTGTGGTGGTAGATAAAGCTTTGGATCTGGCAAATGAAAATTACCGAATCGTAAAACTAAAATACCTCAATCAACTGGTTTTAATAACTGAAATGGTTGATGCTGATAATGCTTTACTACAGGCAAAATACAACAAGATTTCGACCAGATTGGATGCTATTCTTAAACATTACGAATTGCTTCATACTGCGGGAATAATGCCGAATGAGATTTAGAGGTTTTAGAAGAAAGAGAATAGAAGCAAGAGAATAGAGTAAAAGAATAAAGAAAATAGATATTTAAAGTATATGGTTAAGATAAAAAATGAAACTAAGAGAAACAGAACGTTTCATATATTAATAACAATTATCGCCTGCATATTAGTTGCAAGTGGGATTATTTTAGGAATTTGGTTTTATGTATTCAACAGAAATCACGAAGAAACCAATGATGCTCAGGTCGAGCAATATGTAACGCCTATTATGTCCAGAATTACGGGGTATGTTCAGGAAGTTCGTTTTGATGAAAATCAGTTTGTGCATAAAGGAGATACTTTGGTAATCATCGACAACAGAGAATACAAATCAAAACTGAATGTGGCGCTGGCCGATGTTCAAAGCGCGAAACAAAGTAGTGTTGTGGCCGAAAAAAACGTAGCAACAACAGCAAGTTCAACCGCAATTGGAGAATCGCAATTGGCTGCAGCCAAAACCAATCTTTGGAAAACAAAATTAGAATATGAACGTTACCAGGCTTTGGTAAAAGACGAAGCAGCGACCTCGCAACAATTAGAGAAAGTCAAAGCAGATTATGAATCGGCGCAAGCCCATTTTCAGGAAATGCGAGACAGGATTCAGTCTTCTAATTTAAGCACTTCTCAGGCGCAGGCCAATGTTCCTACGATGCAAACCAATATTGCTTCGAAACAAGCTGTGGCAGATAATGCAGCATTGTTTCTTTCTTATACGATAATTACCGCGCCTTATGACGGTTGGGTTGGTAAGAGAACTTTACAGCCCGGACAAATGGTAAAAGAAGGTCAATCGTTGCTTTCGATAGTAAGCAAAGAAAAATGGATTACGGCCAATTTTAAAGAAACACAATTGCAATATTTAACTGTGGGTCAGGAAGTAAGAATTAAGGCCGATGCCTTAAATGATAAAGAATTTACAGGAATCATCACCTCGTTATCGCCTGCAAGTGGAGCGAGATTTTCGTTATTGCCTCCGGATAATGCAACAGGAAACTTCGTAAAAATCGAACAAAGAATTCCGGTTCGTATTCAATTGAAAGAGACTGATAAACACGCTGATTTTTTAAGAGCCGGAATGAATATTACCGTTATTGCTGAGCACAACTAAAATGGAAGATAAAAGTATTTTTAAATCCTGGGTTCCCAGATGGGCAATCATTATTATTTTGTTTGTCTGTTTGCTGCATTCCATGATTTTATTAGGAGTTTATACTTCAAACGTAACCTACGCAGCAAGTTTTCTTGACATTGAGCCTGAGGATTTGCAGTTTGCGATGTGCGTTACGTACGGAACTTTGCTGGCTACGATTTTGATCGAAAGTAGATTTTCGAGTTTTTTCCCTGCAAAAAATTACCTGATGGCGGTATATTCTGTCATTGGGATTACGATTGTTTCATCGGCCTATATTACCAATTTTTATGTATTTTTATTGCTCAGAGTTGCCGAGGGAATCCTTATGGCACTTCCGGTAATTACGATCAGACAGTTGCTAATCGAGCAGTTTCATTCTAAAAATGCCATTATAATAGGTTTCTCCTTTTATTACGGTTCGCTGTTATTGTCAACGCCCTTTATTATGAATATTGCCGTTTGGTTTCTGGATCATTACGACTGGAAATACATGTTGTATGTTTCAGGCGGACTTCAGGTTTTGAATGTCTTTTTGATCCTGGTGACTTTTCGCGGACACAGAATCACAAAGAAAATTCCGTTGTATCAAATCGACTGGATCAGTTATATTTTGGTTCTAACGGCGATTCTCTGTGGCGCTTACTTTTTTGTATATGCCGAAAAAAAATATTGGTTTGAGTCTTCACACATGGTTCTAATGCTCATGATTGCCTTGATAACAGGAGGATTATTTATTTTTAAAGAGCTTTTGGTAAAAAGACCCACTTTTGATTTTGAAGTCTTTAAATATGCCAATCTCCGAATTGGGTTTTTATTGTTCTTCCTCTTTTATATTAGTAGGGCAACGTTGAGTCTTTGTCATTCGGCAATGTTCTCGATCTGGAACTGGGATCCGTCCCGAGTTGCCGGCGTACAATACATCAACGGATTAGGAAATGTAATAGGGCTTATTCTGGCCGCTTATTTCCTAATGAAATCCGTTTCGACCAAGCTTATTTTTATAATGGGTTTTTCGCTTATTGCCATATTTCATTTTTGGTTTACATTTCTTTTTGTGCCAGATGTCGCGCTATCAGATATTATCATTCCGTATATTTTGCAAGGTATTGGGGTTGGTTTTTTGTTTGTACCGTTGATCTTGTTTACCACGTCATCTGTTCCTGCAAAAATGGCGGTTTCTTCGGGAATTGTCGGAGTTTCAGGACGTTTTTGGGGAAGCACGATTGGGTTTTGTGTCATGCAGAATGCCATGGTGTTTTTAAACAAAAAACACTTTCTCAAACTAAGCCAATTCGTAACAGGCGATAATCCGCAAGCTCAGGAAACAATCACCAAAACAGCGCAGACTTTCGCTGCAAAAGGATATTCGCTTGACGAGTCGAATGCCCTTGCCTTAAAAAAAGTCTTCGGAACCATCACCAAACAATCGACTTTACTAGCCGATATGGAAATTTATACCATCGTAGGTTACGGCCTTGTAGTTTTGATTATCCTTATAGCGTGCAATCAACATCTAAGACAAACAATGACATTGGTGAAAAGTAAGGTTTGGATAGGCTGATAAATTAATCGCGCAAATTTTTTTGTTTCACGCAGATTTAAAAAGATTTAAGCAGATATGCGCAGATAATTATTATAATTAATCAAATAATAAATCTGCTTCAATCTGCAGAATCTGCGTGAAAAATCCTTTTAATCTTTTAAATCTGTGGCTATAAATAAAACTTTGCGCCTCTGCGACTTTGCGCGATTTAAAAAAAACTCAGCGAATCTCTGCAAGAAACCTCCGCGAATCTCTGCAAGAAACCTCCGCGAATCTCTGTGAAATAACCCTTTATTGCCCTATCTTGCAACCGTTAAAAAAATAAAATATACAATGAAGCAGCAATGTGTAATTTTTGATATGGATGGCGTGATTTGTCACACCAATCCGCATCATGCAAAAGCTTTCGAGGCATTTTTCGATAAATATCAAATTCCGCACTCAGAACAAGAGTTCGAAGAACATATGTACGGAAAACACAATAGTTATATCCTGTCGCACTTCTTTAAACGTCCTATTGCCGGAGAAGAACTTACAAAGCTTGAGGATGAAAAAGAAGGAATGTTTCGTGAGATTTATAAACACAAAGTCGAAACGATCCCGCATTATTTGGATTTTTTAGGCGAACTGAAATCTCGTGGTTTTAAAACCGCTGTTGCAACATCGGCACCGCGCGCCAATCTTGATTTGATTATGGGAGCACTGAAATTCGAAGGCAAAATGGATTCTATAATGTCAAGCGAAGACGTAAAGTTTCATAAACCAAATCCCGAAGTATATTTGCAATCTGCAAAACGTGTTGGAGTTGCACCGTCTGACTGTCTTGTTTTCGAAGATTCTTTTTCGGGCGTTACAGCGGGACTAAATGCAGGAATGAAAGTCGTTGGCGTTTTGAGTACACATACAAAAGAACAACTTCCGCCATGTAATTTTTATATTAATGATTATAGCGAAGTGAATGTTGATAAGGTAATTCAATTACTAACCGAAGAATAAAATTTCAACTTTTTTTCAGGAGCTAATCCCGCTATCCGTTACAATCTTTTGTGGCGAACCCCGCCACAAAAGGATTTCCACTTCTATCGGGGCTAGGCCAATCATTTCATAATAATATTTTCGTCTAATTTGTCATTTCAACAAAGGAGAGCCTAGCGATAGCGAACAGGCGAAGCAAATCTCCGCAAGTAATCTGCAACGAGAATCTAATCTTTGCCGAGCTTCTTGTCAAGATTTCTCATTCCTCTAAATGACAACATTGTGGTTACTTTACGCTCCAAGGGATTAAAATCCCTCGCTACAAAATAAATCATTCTTGCGGAATTTTATAAAGAGTTCCGGAGGAACGAAACATATTGTAGGGATGGATTTTAATCCATCTTTGCGGTTAGAAATGATAAATTAAATGAATAGCCTCCTGCTTTAGCTGGAGTTTTTTTTATGTTTTGTAGGGAAAGGCTTTAGCCGAAGATTAATCCTTGTCTAAAAATTGCAATTATTAAGGCAATTGCGACGTATAGAAAAACTGATAAGCTTAATAAAAACCATAAAAATTTTGGTAATAGCTTTATTTTTAAATCCCTAAGAACTAAAATAGAATTCGCAAAAGAAAAAAACACAAGAAAAATACATAAAATTAAAGTGCCAAAATTGCCATATTCATATACCCACCGAAATTCGGTAGAAAATCTAAATCGCTCAATATAACGTTTTGTTAAACAGCTTAAGATGAACAAAACAGGAATTGCTATGGCTAATTTTTGTGTTAGATCAAGATTTTTAAGTTTTTCTATTGTGAAGGTTCGTAACATTTCTTTACGGCTAATAAATTATGATGAATTTACGATTTTTGCCTATACAAAAATAATAATTAAAGTTGAAGGCATATATGAGTTCAAATGCAAATAAGTTTTGAAGAATTTTGCTTTTCAAACTTTAAAATTATGAACAAAAATCATCTGTCCAAAGAAGTTGAAACAAGACTAAAAGATTTTTTTATTGATGTTATGGATCCTCAAGATATGGCAAAAAAAATACGAGAAGTAAATTATGCTCTTTCGTTATGCGTAATGCGAGGATGCGAAACGATGGAATCTGAAATAAATAATATCGAAGATAATTTTTATTGGCTCAATAAATTAGCCGAAGCTTTAGATCCTTATTTAGATGTTGAGTGAAATCAGGTTTGTAAAGGCAAATATTAAATTATTATTGAAGAAATTTCTGCATTTAAAAGAATTTCAAAAATCTATGGAGTTAAAAATTAATACATTTGTAAATAATTACTTAAATAAATAATATAAAATTTATGAATAATAGTACTTTTAATACAAAAACTGATTTAGCTCCTTCAGAATATAAGAATTTATTTGGGGATCCTTTTTGGAATGAACAAGGGAGCTCAAAGGCGAGAAATTTCTATCTTGAACAGAATGATAGAGATAAAGCTTTGATGTTAAAAAAGAATTATCTTGAAATGATTGAAAAATCCAGACAAAGAAATTTTAACATGGCGGCAGATTGTTTGCAATGGTGGTTAGATGGTACGGGATTTACAAAAAATATTGATTTTAATTGGCTTAGAGGCAACAATGAAGTTATTGTTGCTGAGAATATAAATATTGAACGTTTTGAGGAAAGACTTGGACTTGAAAATTTTGATAAAAAATTAACAAAAGAAGGAGATTATGTAAAGTACACTAATGAATTGCAGCGTCAATTTACTGGAGGTATTTTTCGTGAATTGTATTATGTTTGTGGTACAAGTACAATAACCTCAAAAGGTAATTTTATAGTTACCAGAAAGAAAGATAATTTTGTATTATCAGGAACAATCATTCATTATTGGTGGGATAGGTACGACTGGCACAAAGGAGCAAATGCTTATATCAATGGTTTTGGATATGTTAACGATTCAGATGCTTTGTTGGTAGAAAAATATTGCGGGGCAAGACCTTATGAAATGAGAAGTCAATGGAAACAAAGTTTTAATAAAACTTTTCAATCTGGATTTTTTGGAGGGTTAAGTATAAAATTGAAATAGAAAAATGAAAAAAAAAATATACATAGGATTAGTAACTATAATTATTTTATGCTCAGCTTATTATTATTGGGAAAACAGGTATGTGGAACTTCGTCCGGTACTTGTAAATGACGATTTGCATGGGCCAGTACTGTTTTCAGAAACATTTCATAATCAATTATTTAAAATTGCAAAGCCAAATGAAATTCCACCAAATTTTTATAAAAATATAAAGTGGGTTTTAGAAAGACAACATCAAGAATATATTGTAAAAAACGGAGTGATTTATATTAGATATAAATACATGAATGATTACGAAATGATCTGGAACCATACCACTAAAACTAACGACCTCGAATGGTTTAAATCACAAAGAGAAATGGATATTTTTAATGGGAAACGCGAAAATAAAGAAGAATTAGATAATATTATTAAGGAGCTTCAACAGTAATTATTTTTTTATTAATAATATTGGCTCAATAAATTAGCCGAAGCTTTAGATTCTTAATTTAGATGTTGATTAGTAACACAGTTTGTCATTTCGAGGAACGAGAAATCACCGCAAGAAACTCGACAACAGTGCGTGCTCAGCGTGTGAAGATTCCTCATTCTTCAGAATGACAAATATTGGGGTTGCTTTGCGTTTCAAGGGATTGATCCCGACGCTTCGGGACCTCGCTACAAAATAAATCATTTATCCGGAATTTTTATAAAGAGTTCAAAGTGTTGGGTTTAATTGCGATCAGTTGCTAAATACAAAAAAGGAAAAGGAAGTTATTCTTCTTTAAAATTATCTTTCAAAAACAGAAACACAAAAATAGAAATATGATATTGTTGTAATCTGTTTATCAACAACTTTAGCAATAAAAAGATAAAAAGTATGTAAAACAAAAAAGCTTCTGATTTCTCAGAAGCTTTTTTTCAGTGCGGATAATAGGACTCGAACCTACACGCCTTGCGGCACCAGATCCTAAGTCTGGCATGTCTACCAATTTCACCATATCCGCTCAATTGTGGGTGCAAAGATAAACATAAGTTCTATATTTCAAAGCATTTTTGAAAAAAAATATTAATTCTCTTTTTTGTATTTTTGAAATTCTATAAAAATAATTGAAATGGAAAATATAAAGTCTTACGTTCAACAACATAAAGATCGGTTTATCAACGAATTGATCGAATTATTAAAAATTCCGTCGGTAAGTGCTGACACCGCTTACTCGCAAGATGTTATCGATACTGCCGAGGCAGTAAAGGAAAGTTTATCAAAAGCAGGTTGCGATTTAGTCGAAATTTGCGATACTCCTGGGTATCCAATTATATATGGAGAGAAAATAATCGACCCAAATCTACCTACAGTTCTAGTTTACGGACATTATGATGTTCAACCACCGGATCCTATCGAATTATGGACATCGCCACCATTCGAACCCGTAATCAAAAAAACCGAAATTCATCCGGAAGGCGCAATCTTTGCTCGTGGAGCTTGCGATGACAAAGGACAAATGTACATGCACGTAAAAGCCTTAGAGCTTATGGTGCAAACCAATACTTTGCCATGTAACGTAAAATTCATGATCGAAGGCGAAGAAGAAGTTGGTTCAGCAAGTTTGGCCTGGTTTGTAGAACGCAATCAGGAAAAACTAAAAAACGACGTAATTCTTATTTCAGATACCGGAATGATCTCGAACCAGCAACCGTCGATCACGACAGGTTTGCGTGGTTTAAGTTATGTAGAGGTTGAAGTTACAGGTCCTAACCGTGATTTACATTCAGGATTATACGGTGGAGCAGTGGCAAACCCAATCAATGTTTTGGCAAAAATGATCGCTTCTTTGCACGACGAAGACAATCATATTACAATTCCTGGTTTCTACGATAACGTACAGGAATTATCACTTGAAGAAAGAGCCGAAATGGCAAAAGCACCTTTCAGCCTGGAAAAATATAAAAAAGCCTTAGACCTAAACGATGTTTACGGCGAAAAAGGATATGTAACCAACGAACGCAACTCAATCCGTCCAACATTAGACGTAAACGGAATTTGGGGCGGATACCAAGGCGAAGGAGCAAAAACGGTGATTGCAAGCAAAGCTTTTGCTAAAATCTCCATGCGTTTGGTTCCAAATCAGGATTGGCATGAAATCACAGAATTGTTTACTAAACATTTCACGAGCATTGCGCCGGCCGGAGTTACCGTAAAAGTAACACCACATCACGGAGGGCAAGGTTATGTTACGCCAATTGACAGTATTGGATATCAAGCAGCAAACAAAGCGTATACAGAAACTTTTGGAGTTCCCGCAATTCCGGTTCGCTCCGGAGGAAGTATTCCTATCGTGGCGTTGTTTGAGAAAGAACTAAAAAGCAAAACCATTCTTATGGGCTTCGGTTTAGATTCTGATGCGATTCACTCGCCAAACGAGCACTTCGGGATCTTCAATTTCTTAAAAGGAATCGAAACTATTCCGTTGTTTTACAAATATTTCGTAGAGCTTTCTAAATAGTTTGCCACGAAGGCACTAAGACACAAAGTTTATTTTCCTAACAGGTTTTAGAAACCTGTTAGGTATCAAAATATAAATCCGTTTATTCTTTATGAGTAAGCGGATTTTTTTATGGGCGTTTCCCTCCGGGCCGGGCTATCCGCTATATCTTTTTGTTTTTAAAGAAAAAACAAAAAGGATATCGCTCCTATCCCTAACGCTTAGAGAGGTTCAAAGGTTTAAAAAAAAAAGGTACAAAGGTACAAAGGTTTTTTGTAGAGGCGCACAGCAGTGCGTCTAAAGTTGCAAAGGTTTTAGCATCGTAATTGAATAGGCTCCAAATTTAGCTGGAGTTTTTGTTTTATAAAGGAATTGGCTTTAGCCAAAATATTTTTAATATGTTAGAATTTATTCGGCTAAAGCCATTTTTCTCTATATTCATTCTAAACCCCAGCTAAATCTGGGGTCTATTCAATGTTCATCAAACTTGTAGGGAGATTGAAAGCTCAATTGGCAAGTAGCTTGAAACCTGAAACTTGAAACAAAAAAACTTTTTTTTGCGCATTAAAAATTAATCTCTACATTTGTAGAGCAATATACACATTTGTAGAGTTAATTGTAAAAACATGAAAAACCTTCTTTTATTATTTTTTTGCGGAATTATTCTTTACGGTTGCAAAAGCAAACCAGTAAATCAAAAAATTGACAAGAAAAAAGAAGGCACCTGGATTGATATTTATGAGCAGGATAGTATTACGTACAAATCATTCGAGTATTACAAACACGATGAACCAGTAAAAAAGTGGAAATCCTACATCAACGGGAAAATCTACAAGACAGAGAAATACAAAAACGGAATCTGTAAAGTAAAATATTACTATGAAAACGGAAAACTACAATCAAAAGGAAAAACAAAAATAGAAGTTAATGCCGTCGAAACACATTGGTTCTATTTTGGAGATTGGAAGTTTTATTCAGATAAAGGAAAACTAACCGAAATTAGAAACTATAATAACGGCAATTTGATTTCAGAACAAGAAATACAATAGCCCGCGGGTTTTGCGGATTAAACGGATTGGCGCGGATTTTTTTTAAGAATAAAGAATATAGAATATAGAATATAGAATATAGAATATAGATTTGATCTTAATCATACAGGAAAAATTATTTTAATTATTCTAATCAGTGGCAAAAAAACTTAGCAACTTAGTAACTCAGAACCTTAGTGCCTTAAAAATAAAAAACATGCAATTATCAAACTCAGAAGAACAATTAATGGAGCATCTCTGGAAGCTTGAAAAAGCTTTTATGAAAGATTTGCTCGAAGCATATACCGAACCAAAGCCTGCAACAACAACCGTTGCAACGCTTTTGAAACGAATGATCGATAAGAAATTCGTAGCCTATAACGAATTCGGAAATTCGAGAGAATATTATCCTTTGGTCGAAAAGACCGTTTATTTCTCAAAGCATGTCAACGGATTAATCAGCAGTTTCTTTAATAATTCGGCATCGCAGTTTGCTTCTTTTTTTACGAAAGAAACCAATTTGTCGACTTCGGAATTAGAAGAACTTAGAAAAATAATCGATTCAGAAATTCAAAAAAAGAAAAAATGACAGACTTTTTTATAAAATCGACGATTGCTTTAAGCGTTTTCCTGATTTTTTATCATTTGATATTGGAGCGGGAAAAAATGCATCAATTTAATAGGTTCTTTTTACTTTTTTCGATTGTAGTTTCGTTCGTGGTTCCTTTTGTTTCATTCGAAATTATCAAAGAAGTTCCAATGAATTTATCAAGTCAAATCAGTATAGATGAAGCTGGGATTACTAAAATTCAAAGTGAAGAGAAGATTGATTATATAATGATTTTTTTATGGGGTTTGTATGGATTAGTCACATTTTTAATGACAATTAGATTTAGCAGTAATATTTGGAATATTTTGTCAAAATCGAACAGAAATCCAGTTGTAGATTTTAAGAATTCGAAATTGGTTTTGATTGATGAAAAAATCCTGCCGCATACTTTTTTAAATTACATTTTTGTCAATTCTGATGATTATAAAAACCGAAATATTGAAGAAGAATTGTACACACATGAATTGGTTCATGTAACTCAAAAACATACGCTGGATATTTTGTTTGTTGAGTTTTTAAAGATTATTTTTTGGTTTAACCCACTCTTTATCTTTTATAAAAAAGCAATCCAGCTTAATCACGAATTTCTTGCCGATCAGGAAATAGTGAAAGAATATAAGAATGTTTCATTTTATCAAAAACTACTTTTAGAAAAAGGAAATGGAAATCTAACTATTTATCTGGCAAGTAATTTAAATTATCTGGTAACTAAAAAAAGATTAATTATGATGACAAAAAGCACCTCAAAAAACAAGGCGTTCTTCAAAAAAATTGCTATTATTCCTGTATTTACAACTTTAATAGTTCTCTTATGTGTTAAAACTGTGGCACAGGAAGCTAAAACAGAAGTGAAAGCAGTCAGTTCTAATACTGAAACGAATCGTGCTAAAACTGCTGTTTTAAATGATGAAAAAAATGCGATTCCGCTAAATAAAAATCAGGGATCTATGGCGGGGCAAAATGAAAAAGTTTCTCCAAGATCTTCAGTTGATTCCATCAAAACATCGGACGATATAATAAGTGTGGATCCAATCCTGAAAAATCCTGAGTTTCCAGGAGGAATTTCGGAGTTTTATAAATTCATCGGAAAAAATTTTAAAATACCAGAAGAAGCCTCAAAGAATAAAATTGAGGGAAAAATAGTTATAGAATTTATGGTAGAAAAAGACGGTACCCTGTCTGAATTTAAAATTCTAAAAGATTTAGGCTACGGGATAGGAGACGAAGCGATAAAAATTCTAAAACTTTCTCCGGCATGGAATCCCGGCTCTGAAATGGGTAAGCCAGTTCGCGTTCTGTACACTTTGCCTATAACAATTCAAGATAACGAAACACCAAAAAAGTATAAGGTCGTAAAGGGAAGATATCAGAAAATGGATTTCCCGCCAACCATTTTTGGAAATTAAAAACCATCTAAATTGTCTTTTAAATAAAAAAATCCGCTTCTATGCGAGTAGAAGCGGATAAAATTAAAAACTAAAAAATTCTAAAAAAAAAACAACAAAACCAGAGCTTAAAATAAGTCTGGATTATATCCAAAATAGGGCATATCCTGTTCATTAAAGATCACCCCATATTCTTCTAACTCTTTTAAAATTGGCTGATAAACTTCTTTTCGTATCGGAAGCTGTACGCCCGGAGTTGTAATCTTTCCATTCAAAATCAATAATGTTGCCATGGCTACCGGCAATCCAACGGTTTTTGCCATTGCAGTATAAGTTTGATCGTCGCCAATACAAACCATTTTTGAATCTATTTGCTTTTTTTTGCCGTTTAATATGTATCCAAATTTGTGATACATGACAATCATATCTTTGTCATTAGGTTCCAAAGTCCAACTGTCTGAAAGTATTTTCTCTAATATTTGGGCAGGAGTTGCATTGGGTAAATTCACTTTTTTGTCCGGATTGAACAAATCCAGTTCTAGAAGTTTATCCCACATAATATCGTCCTGATCAATTTTTAAGATCAAGCGCGTTTTAATTTCTACGGAATCTGTTGGGTGATACGGCAAAAATGAATTTACAAACTGGCGGTAACTCATGTTTTCAGAATCTTCCATGATATAACTGTCATCCGTCATCCCTAATTGCACAAACATATTCCATGCTTTCGAATATCCCACTCTTCTAATTGTTCCGCGATACAAAGTCAGGATATCGTCTAAGCCATAAATCGATCTGTATTTGAGGGAATCCCGATTCGAATAGGCTTCAAATTTTCCGTAACCTTCAACCTCGAGAAATTCAGTTCTGCGAAAAACAGTTCCGTATGGAATATATTTATAAGTACCTTCCTGAATAAATTTTGCTGCACCGCCTTGTCCGGCCAAAACTACATTTCTGGGTGCCCAGGTAAATTTATAATTCCAAAGATTGTTATCACATTCCGGAGCGACTAATCCTCCGCAAAAGGATTCAAAAAGCAGCATATTACCACCTTTAGATCTTATTTCATCAATAACCTTCATGGCGCTCATGTGATCGATTCCGGGATCAAGACCAATTTCGTTCATGAAAATAAGATTGCTTTTCTTTGCTTCTTCATCTAGTGCTTGCATGGCATCACTTATATAAGAAGCGGTTACAAGGTGTTTTTTAAACTCAAGACAATCTCTTGCGATTTCGATATGCAAATGAGCAGGCAACATTGATATAACTATTGATGCTTTTTCTATCGCTGATTTTCTTTCTTCGGTATCAAAAATATTCAAAGCAAGTGGAGTCGCATTGGGATGATGCTGTGTCTTTTTTTCGGCTAAGGCCAAAGACAGATCCGCTACAACAATATGCAGGTTTTCGCTCTCTGATTTTGATAGTAAATAACGTATCAGCGAAGAGGCAGATCTACCGGCTCCAATAATTAAAATGCTTCTCATATTTTAAATTTATCACACAAATATATTAAATTGTTAAATATATAACAATTTTAATTTTACATAAATGTTGTATATTTTATTTTAAAGCCAAAATGTAATGAATTTCTTTTTCCTGAAAAGATTTTTGCTAACAAAAATGCTTTTTAAAATGTATTGAGGTATTTTTGTTAGAGAATAAAAAGTATAGAAATTATGAAAAGAAAAATTGTTTTAGCAGCAGCTTTCATGGGAATGTTATCAATCATTTTGGGCGCTTTTGGCGCGCATTTACTGAAAAAATATTTATCTATAGAAGAGTTAAATACTTTTGAAGTTGGAGTTCGCTACCAAATGTACCATGCTCTGTTTTTACTTTTTCTTTCTACAAGAAAAGATATTGCCGAAAAAACCTTAAAAACGATCTATAATTTAGTGGTTGCAGGAGTACTTCTTTTTAGTGGTTCTATCTATTTATTGGCAACAAAAAGTCTTACAGTCTTCGATTTTAAAATTATCGTATTCGCAACTCCTTTAGGAGGTTTTTTATTAATTATTGCTTGGGCGGTATTATTTATTGCGATTTTGAAGAGAAAATCATAAAATCCCGAATAAAAAATTCTATCTGAAAATTAATCTTTAATTTTGTCTCATAAATAACATATAATCTTATTTATGTGAATTTGTCTTGTTTTTTACTTTAATTCGTAAATAATATAACAAATTCATTTAATGGATTATAAGAAAACAAATTAGAGGCGGTTATTTTTTTGTTTAATTGATTTTAAAGATAAAATTTTGCTTTATTGATATAAATAAAAGTGAATTTTAAATATTTTTAGAGGATTGATAATAAATCTGTAATTTTGCTTCTTATAAATTATCACACACAACTAAAAATTTATGGACAGTCACACAGTTTTCTCGCAATCGATTTCGCTAAATGAGTTAGGGATTGAAAATGCAAAAGTTCGTTACCAATTATCTGCTGATGAATTGCATGCGATCACTTTGCAATCAGGTCAAGGTGTTGAGAATTCTACAGGCGCATTGGCAATTAATACAGGTGAATTTACAGGGCGTTCTCCTCAGGATCGCTATATTGTAAGAGATGGTATTACAGAGGATCAAGTTTGGTGGGGAAATGTAAATATTCCTTTTGAACCAGCTGCTTTTGAAAAATTATATAATAAGGTAACACAGTTTTTATCTAACAAAGAAGTCTTTGTTCGCGATTCTTATGTTTGTGCCGATCCTAATTATAGATTAAATGTTCGTGTTGTTACAGAAACGGCCTGGTCGAATTTGTTTTGTTACAATATGTTCTTAAGACCAGAAGATTCAGAGTTGGCTAATTTTACTCCGGAATGGACAGTAATTTGTGCTCCAAGTTTTATGGCAGATCCTGTTGTAGACGGAACACGTCAATCTAATTTTGCCATTTTAGATTTTACTAAAAAAGTAGCTCTTATTGGTGGAACAGGTTATACAGGAGAAATGAAAAAGGGAATTTTCTCTGCTTTAAATTTCATCTTGCCGGTTTTCAAAGATACTTTACCAATGCATTGTAGTGCCAATGTTGGAGAAGCTGGTGACACTGCAATTTTCTTTGGATTATCAGGAACCGGAAAAACAACTTTATCAGCAGATCCTGCACGTAAGTTAATTGGAGACGATGAGCACGGATGGACTGCAGAAAATACGGTTTTTAACTTTGAAGGTGGTTGTTATGCAAAAGTAATCAATCTGACAGAAGAGCATGAACCGGACATTTTTAGAGCGATCAAAAAAGGAGCACTTTTAGAAAATGTAGTTTTCAAACCGGGAACCAATGAAGTTGATTATGATGATGTTTCAATCACTCAGAATACACGTGTAAGTTACCCAATAACACATATCGATAATATTCAGCCTGGTTCTATCGGGCACAATCCTAAAAATATATTTTTCTTAACGGCTGATTCTTTTGGAATCTTGCCTCCAATCTCAAAACTGACTCCTGGACAAGCGGCTTACTATTTTATCTCAGGATATACGGCTAAAGTTGCCGGAACAGAGGCAGGAGTTACAGAACCACAGCCTAATTTTTCGGCTTGTTTTGGAGCGCCGTTTATGCCTTTGCATCCAACACGTTACGCAGAAATGCTAACCAAGAAAATGGAAGATGCTGATGTAAAAGTTTGGTTAATCAATACAGGATGGACAGGTGGTCCTTACGGAACAGGAAGCCGTATGAAACTAAAATATACCCGCGCCATGATTACTGCTGCATTAAACGGAGAACTGGATAATGTAGAATTTAAAAATCATAAAGTATTTGGAATTGCACAACCGGAAAGTTGTCCTAATGTTCCAAGTGAAATTTTAGATCCAAGAAATACTTGGGAAGATCCTGAGCTATACGATAAAAAAGCACTTGAATTGGCCCAGAAATTCAAAGCTAATTTCGCCAAATTTGAAGAGTTTGCCAACGCTGAAATTTTAGCTGGCGCACCGATTACAGAATAAGGAAGATTACTAATTCAAACTAAAAAAAGCTGTTCAGTGATGAACAGCTTTTTTGTTGGTTTCAAGTTTCAAGTTTCAAGTTTCAAGTTTCAAGTTTCAAGTTTCAAGTTTCAAGTTTCAAGTTTCAAGTTTTAGGTTGAACCTGAAACTTGAAACCTGAAACAAAAAAAACTATTTCTTAGCGTCGTCGATACGTTTCTGGATCAAATCCCATGCGTAATAGTGAAACGTCATTCCGTTGCTCATGGCTACGAAAAGACCATTTTTAAAACTTCCGCCTAAATTGATATTTGTTACATCGGCACCATCGCATTCAATAGTCGATGTTGGAATTTCTGCTAATAAAGGATAATCGTTCGGATTGCCTTTTGCACCTTCTCTTGGATACACCATAAAAGTATTCGCCTGCTGATTTGATACTAAAATATATCCTGTAGAATCTGTTTTTTTGTAAATCGCAATACCTTCGTTATCTGCTTTGAATCCTGTTTTTCCAAAAAGTGCCAATTCTTTGTTGTCGTTTAAGGCGGGATCTGCTTTGTATTTTCTGATTCCGAATTGTTCGTCGCAATACAAAACAGTTCCTAATTCGTTATCAACGGCAATGGCTTCGATTTCTTTCTTTCCGCTGTAAGCGCCAAACTTACGAACCACTTTTGCCGTAGCAAATTTACCGTTTCCAGAAAGTTCATATTGCCATAAGTAACTTCCGGATGGTCCTGATTTTCTGCCTACAATAGCAAATATTTTGTGATCACTTGAACGTGTGTACAAAGCAATTCCCATTGGGTCGCGTAGTTCTTCGCCTTCAAAAACGGAAATTCCGCCATTGTCTATTGCTTTTAAATCAGGTAAACTGAAAACTCTTATTTTGTTTGATTCGCGTTCTGTAGTTACGGCAACGTCTGTTTTTTTTCCGTCGATTATTAAGCCGTAAGCGATATCAACATTGTTGGGACGCTTTAAAACTTCTGATTTTGCAATGATTTTTCCCTTTAAATCAAAAGCATACAAAGCACCATCTGTATCTTTATCAGTTCCAACAATAATACTTTTAGAAGCATCTGTTGGATGAATCCAAATTGCAGGATCATCAGTATCATGCGGCAAAGCTTCAGTAACAACAGTTGGTTTTACAGCATTTGCAGCAGCGGGAGCAAGTTTGTCGTCTTTGCAAGCGATGAATAAGGTACTTAAAAGTAAAAAGGAAAGAATTGATTTATTTTTCATTATGATTTTAGTTGAATGAAATTAGACAGAACCGTTAAGTTCTGCCTAATTTAAGAAATTTATAAATTGATTGTTACAAGTCGAGTTTCAAGCCAAAATTATATCTGGCCTGGTAATATTCTGCTTGTTTAGTGTGGTCTTTAACTCCTTGATAGTAGCGCAAAGGCTGATTGGTTAAATTGTTTGCTTCGGCAAAAAGTCTAAGTTTGCGAGTAATTTTGAAAGAAGCATTTGCATCCAGAAAAAATTGCTTATCGTAGTAACTGTCTTTATAAGATTCAGAACCTAATTCATCTAAATAATCTGAAGTAAAGTTGGTTGAAATTCTGGCAGAAAAACGTTTGTTTTCCCAGGACAATGATGCGTTGAACATGTGGGGAGTTGTTCCCGGAAGACTGATGTTATTTCTTTCGTTTCCGTCTTCATCCGCAATACCTTTTGCTTTCGATTTTGTGTACGTGTAATTCAAATAGATACCAAATCCTTTAAGAAATTTCCCCGGAAGGAAATCTAACTGACGCTGAAAAGCAAATTCAAAGCCATATACGTCAACAGTATCTCCGTTTCTTGATTGCAAGAATGACCAGTTTTCGCCAGCCGGAATTGGGTTGGACTGATTTGGGAAATCAGCAGCAAATTTTGCAGCATCATATTGATTGTCACTATAATTATATATGAAATTGTCTAATTTTTTGTAGAAAACACCTCCTGAAATTAAACCAACAGATTTGAAATAATTCTCGGCCATGAAGTCGTAATTGTATGAATATGTTGCATCAAGATCTGGATTTCCGGCTGTAATTGCTTTATCAGCAGCAATATTGTTTACATACGGAGCCAATGCATAATAATCAGGTCTTGCCAATGCCGTTGTAACAGCAGCTCTTAAGACTAAATCTTTAGTAGCATTATATTGCAAAGAGATACTAGGCAATAAATTAGTATACGAATTTTTAGTATTGATCTCGCTCTCTAATTCTTCTTCGTCTAATACCCGATTTCCGGTATAATCAATATGAGTGTTCTCTACTCTGAAACCTAAAACCATAGACAGTTTATCATTAAAATCCTGATCCCATCTTACATAAGCAGCATAAATACTTTCTTTTGCATTATAGTTTACGGCTAAAAATTCTGAAGGATCTGATGATTTTTTGAATAATGCTGCGTTGTTTAAATCAAGACTTCCTAAGAAACTTGCAGAAGCAAAACTTCCCGGAACATATTTGCTTCCCGGATTAAAGTTTGTACCATCGTAATAACTGGTTGGAACTTGTGATAATAATGCCATGTCACTATTGACTGGCTCGTAAGCATAAAAGTTATTTTCTCTTTCTTTTTCTTTCAATCGAAGTCTAAGTCCGGTTCTCAATCTTCCTTTTTCAGAAGGAATAATTGTAAAAGGAAAACGGATATTTAATTTTGCTCCAAATTCGCTTTCGCTGGTTTCATTTGTGTTTTCTGTAGCCGTTTGAAATTTGAACTTATCCAGAGATTCTCCAGTTGTTGTAATTAAAGGAAATCTGATATCTGATAAATCCTGAGTCATTTCTAATCCTTTTTGACGGTATTCGATATAACGTTCTCCAGGGCGATATTCCCTTGCTTTTGCATAATTGGCAGACCAGTCTAGATCAAGTTTAGAATTGATTAAATGTTCTCCGCGAATCGAGTAATTCTGAACGCGTTGATCTTCTAATCTTCTGTTTTTATCACGATCATTATCAATTCCTCCTTTTGTCTGACGTTTTACACGACCTTTAAATCCTGTAATTTCTTCACCATTATAAATAGGGGCAATATCATCATATGTAGTTCTGAAACGATTTTCTCTGTCGTCTCTCCAGTTGTAAATGGCATTAGCGAAAATAGTATTGTTTTCATCAAATTTATAGTCTAAAGCTACAGAACCGCTGCGGCGAATACGTTGTACATCATATTTTCTAATTTCTGAAGCTTGCAGATATTCATTACCAAATTTATCTTTTACCCATTCGTTTTCGATATTGTCAGATCCGTAATTTACGTTATTGTATGATCCGCTAAAAACAGCACCTAATTTATTGTCAAAAAAGCGATTTCCGTAAACTAAACCTGCTGTATAAGTCGCATGTTCGCGAATTGGCATATAACCTCCTGCAAGAGTTGCAGAGATTCTTTCGCCATTAGGAGTTGCTCTTGTTACGAGATTTACAGAACCACCAATTGCATCTGCATCCATGTCAGGAGTCAACGTTTTGTTGACTTCAATAGTCGAAATCATATCAGACGGAATTAAGTCCATTTGTACGTTTCTGTTATCGCCTTCTGCAGAAGGAATTCGGTCGCCATTTAAAGTTACTGAGTTCAGAGATGGAGCTAAACCTCTAATAATAATATTACGAGCTTCACCCTGATCATTTTGCATTGTGATACCCGGAACACGTTTTAAAGCATCTCCAACGTTGGCATCAGGAAAACGCCCCATTTGATCAGATGAAATGATATTTCCGATATTTTTACTGTTCTTTTGTTGGTTTAATGCTTTTGCCTGACCTTTTAAAATGTCTCCAACAACTACTTCGTTCAACTCTGTTCCTGAAGTTTTAAGCGCAAAATCAATCACATTATTTTTACCTTGTTCTACAATGATTTCGTGAGTTGTGGCATTATAACCAATGTATTTTACTTCTACTTTATATGTTCCAACATTAATGTTTAATAATTCGAAACGACCATTGTAATCTGAAACCGTGTATTTGTTTTCACCAACAATCTGGATCATTGCTCCCGGCAGAGGAAGTTTATCGTCAATATCTAATACTTTTCCTGAGATTATCGCTTTTTGAGCATAACCTGAAAAGGCCAATAGCATAAATATTACTACTAAATAAATTTTCTTCATTGTGTTTTAGTTTGTTTTTTGCGAAACTAGAACCTTAATGTTATTAAAGACGTTGAAAAAAATTAACATAATGTTATGGTTTTCTCTAACATTAGAAATAAATTAATGTTAAAATAACATTTAATAAAAAAGGATTTTTTATAGAGTCAAATAAAAAGAAATCAACTATTTAGCTCATTTTTAATTTTTTGGCTCTAAATTTGCCCTATCAATCACAATCAAAAATCATCAATCATGTTGAAACAATTTTTCATCCTATGTTCTGGGGCTGATCGAGACGTACTCGAAAGTTGCTCAGAAGGCGAACAAACCAAATATGTTGGTATTGGCGCCACCGTATTCTTTACAGCAGTTATGGCTTTCTTAGCCAGTGCCTACGCACTTTTTACGGTTTTTGACTCTGTTTATCCAGCTGTAGCTTTTGGGTTTGTATGGAGTTTGTTAATCTTTAATCTAGACCGATTTATCGTTTCGACTATCAAAAAAAGAGATCGCTTTTTTGATGAATTTCTACAAGCGACACCTCGAATTATGTTGGCTGTCATTATTGCCATTGTAATTTCTAAACCTTTGGAAATTAAAATTTTCGAAAAAGAAATCAATACCGTTTTATTAAAAGAGAAAAATGAAATGGAATTGGCGAACAAAAAGCAAGTAGGTAATTACTTCAAATCAGATTTAGATAAAAATAAAGGCGAGATTGCAGCTTTGAAAGGAGATATTCTGAATAAAGAAAAAGAAGTAAATGCACTTTATTCTACTTATATCACAGAAGCCGAAGGAACTACCGGAACTAAAAAACTGGGTAAAGGTCCGGTTTATAAAGAAAAGCGTGAGAAACACGATGCTGCATTAAAAGAATTTGCAACTCTAAAAACGGCTAATGAAGCTAAAATTGCTGAGAAAGAGAAAACAGGTACACAATTACAAGCCGATTTAGATAAAAAAGTATCTCAAACACAACCTATTATTGAAGGTTTTGATGGTTTAATGGCACGTATAAACGCTTTGGATAAATTACCATGGTTGCCGTCATTCTTTATCATGTTATTGTTTTTAGCAATCGAAACTTCTCCCATTATAGCAAAATTACTAGCGCCAAAAGGGGAATTCGATTTTAAACAGGAAGAAGCCGAAACTGCAATGAAAGCGACTTTGGCACAAAATAAATACCAACGTGAATTATTGGTAAAAACTAGTGCAGCGATGCACGATAAAGTATACGCTGATATCGCCGAAGATAAAAATCTGTACGATCTGCAACGAAAAAATGCAACAGAGTTATTAGAATTGCAATCGAATAGTTTTGTAGAAAAGCAGAAAGCAACTTTGTAGAGAGTTTAACCGCAAAGAACGCTAAGTTTTACGCAAAGCACGTGAAGAAAAGCATAAAAAAACCATCAGTACAACTGATGGTTTTTTTCTTTTATAATTTTGCGAACCTTGCGTAAAACTTTGCGTTCTTTGCGGTTAGAAAAATTTACATATAACTCAATATTTCTTTTTTGTAAACATCATATTCTCCTTGCATGATCAATCCATTATCAAGCAATTTTTTGTAATTCTGTAATTTATCAAAAAGTTCTTCTTTAGATAAATCACTTAATTTACGATCGCCTGTGGTAGGTTGAGCAGGTTGAATTGGCTCATATGTTTCCGTATACGATGGAGTAGTAGCTGGCATAATTTCAGCAAAATTTGTTACTTCCTCCGTGTCAACTTCTTCAACTTCCTCTTCAACTTCTTCAATATCATCTTCTTCTTCAATAACTTGTGCAGTTTCTACAACTGGTGTTTCGGCAACAATTGGATTTTTTATTAAATCTAACTGCTCTTTCGCGTAAGTATATATTTTTCTGGCCTGAATTTTCGGAATGTAATCAATCGAAATTGATAAATCAGTATTGGTATTAAATGAGAATTCTGAACCTAAAATGTTTTCTTTTACAAAAGCACCGGCAACATTGTCCCAGGTGTAATCTGTAAAATCCATTGAAAGACCTAAATTTTTAGGCTGGCAAATAATGATTCGTTTGTTTGTTAATACAATACTATCAGGAAAAACAGTAATTGCCGGTTTTTTTTGAACGGCAATATATCCAATTTCTTCACCTTTCATCAATAAATCATGGAGTTTCGAAGTGATTTTTTCAATCGCTTTTGGATCTTGTTCTTCGTTCAGAAATTTTTTAAATTGTTCTTTCATGTTCTATAAGTTGCTAAGTTGCAAATTAATTGAGTTGTTAAGTTTTTTATCTTACGATGCAAATGTAATGCCTAATTTTCTAATTCAATAATTTCATTCTGAATTTTCTTTGTCAAACTTTTGAAAACCAATTCATACGAATGATCGATCAATTCTTTGACTAAAGTATTTGATAAATTCCCGTTTAAGGCAATCGTGTTCCAGTGTACTTTGCTCATATGAAATCCGGGTTTTATCTCGTCATATTCCGCTCTTAATTCCTGAGCGCGTTCCGGATCGCACTTTAAATTGACTGATGGTTCGCTTTTCTCCCACTGAGATAAGGAAGATAATGCAAATATTTTTCCGCCAACTTTAAAAACCAAAGTATTTTCGTCAAAAGGAAAATGCTCGCTCGCGCCTTTCTTCGAAAGACAATATTCGTAAAATGTTTCTAGATTCATATCATTTCTTATTTGCCAATTTCACCTAAATGAGTGTATTTAAAACCTTTTTCATATTTCAATCCGTAACCAAAAATCCGATCCATTGCCGAATGCGAAAATAAAATAATCCCGGCTAACTGAATCGTTTCAATACTTAAATAGTATCCTGTAGCATAAACTAAAAGTGCAATTCCTTTATGATGAAATACGTTGTAAAAAAATGCTCCGCTTTTGTTGCCGAAGAGGTAGCCAAGCATTGATAAATCCGGGGTTAAAATTAAAACTAAAAACCACCACCATTCAAAATTTAAACGATTGAATAAAAAAATCCCAAGAATAAATAAACTTAATTCTTCGAGTTTAATAACTGTTTTCATCATAGTTTTTTCTCCATTAATTTTTCAGGATGTTCCAGAGCAGTAAAACCAAATTTACGATATAAAAAATGAGCATCAGTTGTGGCTAATCTCCAAATTTGAATATTTTTAAGAACTGGTTCGTTCATCATATTTTCGATCAAAATAGATGAATATCCTTTTCCGCGATGTTCTTTGGTAATAAAAACATCCATTACATATCCAAAAACGACATAGTCTGTAATGACTCTGGCAAAGCCAATTTGTTTACCATTTAAGTAAATTCCAAAACAAACTGAAGCATCAATAGTAGTTTGAACTTCTTCAATAGTTCTTCCTGCGGCCCAATAAATATTCTTCAAAAAGTTTTGAATGAACGGAACGTCAAGTTTAGTTTTATCTTTAGATACTGTAATCATAGTTGTTTTTTTTGCCACGAATTTCACTAATTTTCATGAATCATTTTTTTTTGCAAGCATGTAAAAAATTAGTACAAATTAGTGAAATTCGTGGCAAACTTTAAATCTTATATAAAATAGGTTTTGACGGGCTTGCGTCATTTTCAAACGATGCGATTTGAAGATTTAGAATATAATCTCCATCTTCGATTTCATCAGAAACATAAATCATTTCGGTAATTGTCGCATTTAATCTGGCATCAGCGTTTAAGTTTAAAGTGTCTTTTACATTCCAGAATGCTTTGTGTGCCAGTAATTTTCCTTCGTCATGTTCTTTGTCTACACTTGGCAAATCGATTAATAAATGCTGAATTTCGCTTTCGCGGATAAAAATCGCTGCTTCTTCAGATAAATAAGGAGGATTTGTATTCGAATATTTTCTTGACTTTTTGTCTTTTTGATTGGGAAGCGTTCTGATAATAATAGCTTCAGGTTTTGCCAGACTGAGCGAAGTCGAAGCATTTGTCACACTGAGCGGAGTCGAAGTATGCATTTCTTTTTTAACTTGACTTTTAGTAATCACCAAATCATCTCCAATCTTTTCCGGTTCAACCGTAATCAATTTTGCAAAAAAGAAAAATTGTATCAACGTTTGATTAATACTATAGAAATCAGTCGTAATATGCCCTAAACATTCCGTGTGCGTTCCATGCCCGTGCGGATTAAAGAAAATATTATTGAAATTCGTCGATGATTTTCCTTCAGAAACTTTACCAATCCAATCTCCAAAAACTACGGGTTCAATAACTGGTTTTTCAATATACCAGGCAATCGGGTTTTCGTCTGTATTCGTTAACGGAATCGAAATATCAATGGGTTTTGATAAGTCTATTTGATATTTGTTGTCAATAAGTGCTAGCATAATGAAACGCGGATTTTACGGATATTCTAACGCGGATTTTTACGGATTTTTACAATCAGCGTTGCTTGCATCCGTTTTATCAGCGTCCTATTTTTTAGTATTCCAAATTTAAGTAAAACAGATCACTTGCAATTCCATCCGTTAAAAATTTTCCTTTTGCGGTTGGTTTTAAGATGTTATTTTCGATAAAAAGCAATTCGTCATCTAAGAATTTCTGACTTTGTTTTTTTAGATAATTCAGATAATCCAAACCAAATTCGGTTTCGATTCTATCTAAAGAAACGCCCCAAATTGTTCTTAAACCCGTCATAATATATTCGTTATAACGATCAGAAATGGTTAGTATTTCAGATTCTATAGGAAGTTCATCGTTCTGAATTGATTTTATATAAAGAGAATTATTGGCAATATTCCAACCTCTTTTCTCACCATCATAACTATGTGCTGAAGGACCAATTCCTATATATTTTTTGCCCAGCCAATATGCGGAATTGTTTTTAGAGAAATATCCCTCTTTCCCGAAATTCGATAATTCGTAGTGAATAAAGCCATTTTTCTCAAGCGTTTCAACCAGAATCATAAAGTGATTCGATGCCACTTCGTCTTGAGGTTCGGCAATTTTTCCAGTATCGATTAGTTTTCTTAAAGCTGTTTTGGGTTCAACTGTCAAAGCATAACTTGAAATATGTGGAATACCAAAACTTAAAGCAGTCTCAATATTTTTTCTCCACATTTCATCTGTCAATCCGGGGATTCCGTAAATTAAATCGAGCGAAATATTATCGAAATATTTAGTTGCTTCGGTTAAACAATTTATGGCTTCCGCCGAGTTATGGGCGCGATTCATCATCTTTAAATCTTCTTCATAAAAAGACTGAATTCCTATACTTAAACGGTTTATATGGCTTTTTGATAATTCGAAAATTCGTTCTGTAGATAAATCATCCGGATTAGCTTCAAGTGTGATTTCCGGATTTTCGACAACATTATAATTTTTGTAAACTTCAGAAATTAGAAAGTTAATTTCGTCATTACTCAGAACAGAAGGTGTTCCTCCTCCAAAATAGATTGTTTCTATAATTTCACCTTTAAATTCATTTTTGCGCAGGACAATTTCTTTGGCTAAAGCCAAAACCATGTCATCTTTCTTCTTCATAGAAGTCGAAAAATGAAAATCGCAATAATGACAAGCCTGCTTGCAAAAAGGAATATGAATGTAGATTCCGCTCATTTTTTTTAATTAGATAATTAGAAAATGAGTCAATTAGAAAATTAAATATCCACAATACAAGAATTATCTAATTTTCTAATTGACACATTTTCTCATTTCCTCACTTTATCTTCGTTTTGTTTTACAAAAGCATCCCAGCCCGTATAACTTTTGCCGGCAACGATTTTGCCTGAATTAAAGAAATGACAAACCGCCGCTGCCAAACCATCAGTTGAATCCAGGTTTTTGGGTAATTCTTTTAAGCCTAGAAGCTGTTGCAGCATTTTGGCTACTTGTTCTTTACTGGCATTTCCGTTTCCGGTAATCGCCATCTTTATCTTTTTAGGTTCGTATTCTGTAATCGGAATATCTCTCGAAAGTCCCGCTGCCATTGCAACACCTTGCGCGCGACCTAACTTTAGCATCGATTGTACGTTTTTACCAAAGAAAGGGGCTTCAATTGCGATTTCGTCAGGATTGTGCGTTTCGATTAACTCGATAGTACGCTCAAAAATAATCTTTAGTTTTTGGTAATGATTGTCGTATTTGGAAAGTTGCAATTCGTTCAATTGCAAAAATTCCATTTTTTTATTAATGACTTTTATCAATCCAAAACCCATAATAGTGGTTCCGGGGTCAATACCTAATATGATGCGTTCTTTTATCAAGGGGTTTTTTGTTTCAAGTTTAAGGTTTCAAGTTTGAAAGTTGTTGAAAAAATGAGTGAAATTCATTTTCTCATTTTCAAATTGCCACATTTCCAAATTGATTACTTTTGCAGCATGATCTCAATTCCTCACAAAGCTAAACAATTCCTAGTTCTTCTGGTCAAACTTTTAATTGTAGGTGGCGCATTTTATTTTATTTATAATCAGTTGGCGAATAACGATAAACTCGATTGGCAAAAGTTTATCACGTTATTTCGTAAAAATCAATCTGTTTTAGGAATTGGGTTTATATTGCTTCTGAGTGTTTTGAATCGCTATTTTGAGATTTTGAAATGGCAGAATTTAGCCAAAGTCATTCAGGAAATTTCATTGGCAGAAGCCACAAAGCAAGTTTTGGCGGCACTTACAGCAGGAATTTTTACTCCAAACGGAGTAGGGGAATATGCCGGAAAAGCATTGTATTACCCGAAAACTGAAACGAAACAAGTAGTTTTTCTGAACTTGATTTGCAACGGAATTCAGATGGTTCTGACTGTTGTTTTTGGAATTTTCGGATTGCTATATTTCAATGCAAAATATGAGGTCATTACCACTCAGACGGTTGCCATTTTATTTGGAGGTTTTGTGTTGGTTTTTGTGATTTTGTTTTCGTTGAAGAAAATAAAAATCAAAGGATATTCCATTGAGAAGTTATTACATAAGATCAATGAAATTCCAAAACCAATTCATCGTAAAAATATTCTTTTTGGAATTTTGCGTTATTTAGTTTTCTCTCATCAATACTATTTTTTGTTTTTAGCTTTTGATGTTGATCTGCCTTATTTTACACTGATTGCCACAATTGCAGTAGTTTACTTTTTAGCCTCATCATTGCCTACTTTTCAGTTTTTGGATTTTGCTGTAAAAGGAAGTGTTGCCATATACTACTTTGGAATTTTAGGCGTAAACGAATGGATTGTCGTTTTTATTAGTACTTTGATGTGGTTTCTTAATGTAGTTTTGCCTGTGTTTATAGGAACATATTACGTCTTGAATTTTAAAACAAAAGCAGCAGAATTATAAAATAGTATTTATTTCTAGTCTTTAGCTTTAAGAATAACGGGTAAAATAAATTGAGTTTTTACCGGAAGTCCACGTTTTAATGCCGGATTTATTTTTGGAAAATCAACAAGACGGGCATGTAAAATGCTGTCTATTTTGATTGTGTCATAAGCTACTGAATCTTTAGGAAATTGTGGTTCGAATTTCATGGTAGAGTTCGGGAAAACGGTAACTTTTACTTCTATCGTGTCAAGTTGGGGATATAGGATTGAAAGTGTATCAATGTCTAATTTTTGCTGAATGAGTTGCGCCATAACTTCAAAAAAACATTGTTGACGTTGTTTCTTATCAGTGATTTTGTCGCAATTAGTGACTGATGGATATTCGTCGACTTCTTTCCAGTTGATTGATTTTAATTCTTTTTGAAGTAACTCTTTTTCAGACGGAACCTTCTTCTCAAAATATTGACAAGAATTGATAGATAAGAGAACTAAAAAAAGGAAAAACTGCTTCAAGATTTTGATGTTGAATTGAATGAACTAATTAGGTGCAAAAATACGATTATTTTTTTTGAGATGCTTTGTATTGAAGATAATCTTCGTAGCTTTCTGAAAGCCATTGTTCTTTGTTTTGCGCTGCAACTTCTTTTTGTTCAGGATATAAGGATGATAAGCGATCTGAGAAAGCAGCAATTTGAACAGTATAGTTGTAAAAATCTTTTTTAGTTAAAACAACATCCGGATCATTTTTGCGACTAAAGTATTCAAAGAAAAGTTTGTCAAAATCTTTCATAGAAAAATTTAAAACTTTTTTCTTATTACTTTTATAAATACTATCCTGAATTAATTGATCTTCGACAGAAAGCTTTTTGTTTTGTGCATATGTAGTATTATTGATCAAAATAATCAATAAAGTAAATAATGCTATTTGCAAAAGTTTACGCATTGGCTGGCTTTACTAAGGATCTTTAGATACAAAATTACAAAAAAATATATGGATTTACTATTGTTGTTACTCGGTTTTATATGTATGATTGTTGGTGTTTTTGGTAGTTTCTTACCTGTTCTTCCGGGTTTATCCAGTTGTTGGGTAGGTTTATTATTGTTGTATATGACAAAAGCGGTTGAAAATAATTATTGGGTTTTAGGGATTACACTTTTGATTACGATAGTCATTACGATTCTGGATTATGTAATTCCTGCAAAAGGAACCAGGAAATTTGGAGGAAGTTCTTATGGAATTTGGGGAACTAATATCGGTTTGATCGTTGGTATTTTGGCCCCTATACCTTTTGGAGTTATTATTGGTCCGTTTGTTGGCGCCTTTGTTGGAGAATTAATTTATGATTCTAAAAATCATCAGCGTGCACTAAAAGCTGCAACAGGATCACTACTAGGGTTTCTTGCCTCCAGCTTTATCAACTTTATGTTTTGTATTATTTTTCTAGGTATATTTCTGCACACGACATGGGAATATCGAACATTATTGTTTTAATTATGTAATACAGATTAAGCTTTTTTCTTATTTTTTTATTTTTGTATAAAATATTTTTTTACTTTGGTTTGATAACGAAAGCGTTATGTTTATTGGCTGAGAACGTTTTTTTTGTTAAATAATTGTTTGCAGAAGCCTTTACTTTTTAACTTATTTTTTGGAAATGTTAAAATATTTTATATTTTTATCCTGATAAACGATAAAAAGCCTCACTTTATCGGTTATTTTTAATGGATTTAAATAATTTTTAAACACTTTAAGTATGACCCCAAACCTACAAATTGAACTTAGACGTTTTATTTCTTCTAATGTTGTTTCAAAATTGAACAAGTTTTATTTTGAAAATGATGCACTTTTAATCAAGGGAATTGATGTTTCGATAGGTACAGTTTTAATGGGTTTGTACAATAGGGCCGAGGAATCGGGTTTTTGCAAAGAAGTTGTTTCGCAAATACAGGAAGGCTCTACATTTTATCAGGAAGTTGATTTTACATCCGGTCGGATTTTATCGGTAGATGATTGTTATCGGATAGAAGGAAACGCTTTACTGAAAGAAATCTTTACCAATAAAAAGGGTAGGATTTCTGAAATGATCTCTAACGAAGTCGGGATCAAAAGCGAGACCGCCAGAGAGATTCTAAACTTTTCAGCGTTATTAGTTGCTTCTTACCTTAAAAATAATGTCCAAATTTTAGATAGTTTAAAATTGCTACTGGACGATCAAAAAAGAGATATTTTAAATAGCATTCCTCCCGGAATCAAAATTATCCTTGGATTTTCATGTTACGAATCAGTTGAAGAAAAAAACCAATCTATCGGCAGATCTATTTTTACACTTTTTGGTCATAACTTTTTTTAACTTCTGAAAAATAAAAAATCCCGTCTTACAAATGTAAAACAGGATTTATATTTAGATCGATTTTGATTCGTTTATTAAACGTTTTTCAAATTGATAACTTCTTGGTCAGTCAAAAAACGCCAGTTACCTCTAGGTAAATTCTTTTTTGTTAAACCTGCAAATGATACACGGTCAATACGTAAAACATCATAATCAAAGTGTTCGAAAATTGCACGAACTACTTTTACATTCGATGAGCGTAATTTAAGGCCTACTTCGCTTTTTGCTTCTTTCTCTATGTAGCTTACTTCTTCAACAAACACACGGTGTCCTTCAAGAACTAAACCTTTGCTGATTTTTTCTAAATCCTCAAATTTCAAGTTTTTATCTAACGAAACCTGATAGATTTTTGATGATTTCTGACTCGGTAAAGTAAATTTACGAATCATATCCGTATCATTAGTAAACAACAACAAACCAGTAGTGTTCTTGTCCATTCTACCAATCGGAGCAATTTTTGAAGTTGTAGAACCACGAACAAGTTCTAATACATTACGAAATTCCTGACCTTCGTCAAGAGCTGTCGTAAAGTTTTTAGGTTTGTTCAATAAGATGTATTCTTTCTTTTCAGGAGTCAAAACAACACCATCAAAATTAATAACATCATTCAATTTTACTAAATAACCCATTTCAGTTACCGGAATACCGTTTACTTTAACGTTTCCAGACTGAATGTATATATCAGCATCACGACGTGAACAAACTCCAGAATTAGAGATGTATTTGTTCAAACGAATTTCGTCTGCAGCTTTTTGTCTTTTTGGAGCCTGATTCTGTTTTTTGATTTTTTCAGCCTTTTCTTCTTCGGCAGCCTTAACAGCAGGTTTCACTTTTTTTGGCCCTTGCGCGCGCTTCGCCATAGGAGGTTTTGGCTTGTTAGAGCTTGGTCTAGAACTATTTGGCCTAGAACCACCTCTTTTATTATTGCCTTCCTTATTGTTCATAAATTCTGTAATTTGTGCAAAGATAGTTTATTCTTGCTAAATAATCCTAAGTTCATTGTCCTTAGATTAATAGCCTTTTATTTTTGGTGTTACTGGAGCCGTACAATTGGCTTTTTTCAGGCAGGTTTCCCGCTTTCGGCTTTATCTTGTTTCATCCCGAAGTTTCAGGACTACAATGATATCGCCTCTATTGGGGCTAGGTTCAAACAATTGGCTTCTTTTATACATTTTGAAAAGAAGTTTTAGCCCAAAGTTTTGCAAAGTTAATGCAGAGATCACAAAACATTAAAATAAAGAAATCTGTGTAATATGCCTAATATGTGGGCTGTTTTCTTAAGACTTTAAAAGCAGATTCTTCCCGTGCCACAAAATACTCGGATTGATCAAAACGATACAGCAAACTCCCGAGACAATTAAAAATTTAAGTACATTATGAAGTAATAAATATTGTTCTTTAGAGTTCGATTTCCATAAATAAATCAGGAAAAATAGTAAAACAGCAAAACAGACATAAAAGTAGATGTCCATATAACCTACATCATAAATGTTGATTAAAACATAAACAGGAACCACTGTTAGTATTGTCAAAGTGGTAATAATTTGCTTAGAAACTGTTTCGTTATAAATGATGGGAATTGTTCTGTAATTATTAGCTAAGTCACCTTTTAGATTCTCTAAATCTTTGATCATCTCCCGAATGAGCAATAGCAAAAACAAGAAAACGGCATGTGCTGAAATTACCATAAAATGGCTCATATGGTCTTCGATTTCTTCGAACGAAACCTTATTGTAGAAATACAGCAAAATTGCGAAAAAAGGTAAAACGGCCAGGAAAGCTGCGGTAAGATTTCCAATAATCGGGTATTTTTTTATTTTGTGAGAGTAAAACCAAATCAGGAAAATATAAGCCGAAAAGAACAAGAATGCACGCCAGGAAACAATCAAAGCCATTAAAGCGGCAATAAAATTTAGCGTAAAATAAACCAAAAGTTTTGTTTTCTGACTTACCAATCTGTCCAACATCGATTTGTTGGGTCTGTTGATTAAGTCTTTTTGGCTGTCATAAAAATTATTAATAATATATCCTGATGCAATAGTAATTGCAGAAGCAAAAACGATTAAAAATAAGTTGAAATCAAGTAAAATGTCAAGGGCTCTTTTCTCTGGAGCTAATATAAAAATAGCAGATAAATATTGTGCCAAAACAATAATAGGAATGTTGTAACCTCTCACTACTGAGAACAAGCTAACAATTTTCATTACTAAAAGTTTATGCTGTCTGCTTAACATTTTTTAAAGTTCGTTTGGGATTTTAATTTAAGGGCTTGTTTTAAAACTTGAATTTGGCTGCGAATGCTAAAGTTTGTTTTTTAGTAACGCGGCTGAACCAAAACCTAATTTCCGAATGCAAGCTAAGGCTTCTTTTTGAGAAATGTCAACTTCTTTGATGTCTTTTTTTTCTACAAAACAAACAGAGCCACTCCATGGGTTTGGTGCAGCCGGAACAAAGACTGAAAAGTTGTTTTCGTTTATTTGCTCTATCAAAAAAGCAAATTGTAATCCTGCATCTGTTGGAACAAGAACGACTTTTAAATTTTCGTTAGATTCTAAACCCATAATATTTTCATTCGTTTTCTTGATGAAAGAATAGCCGGGAACGAAGCTTAATATTCCGTTTTCTAATCTTTGAACGAGTTTTTTTGCATAATCTGTTCTGGCAATTAAACCAGCAGTAATACAAATAATAAATATGATTATTATGGCTGTAATTTCCTCAATAGCCAATCCTAAAATTTTTACTTTAGGGAAATGACTTATGATTGGTAATGTGATTTTCTGGATAATATGATATCCTTTTTCCAGAATGACCAGTAATAAAACCAAGGGGGCTAAAAACAGAATTCCACCTAAAAAAGTTGTTTTGATAATCTTTAAAATACTCTTCATATTAAATAACTTTTAGGGTGATAAATTCTACGAAAGCGTATTCAATAGGCTGGAATTATTTAAAGAAGTTTAAATTTAGAATTGGTAAACAACTTCTAATTTATAATCTTTTAAAGATACTTTAGCACGTTCTAAATCCTCAGTAAATCCAAGAATGTAACCACCTCCGCCAGAACCACAAAGTTTTAAATAATAATCATTTGTATCGATTCCGTTTTGCCAGATTCCGTGAAATTGTTCCGGGATCATTGGCTTAAAGTTGTTTAAAACGACTTTTGATAGTTTTTTAGTATTCGTAAACAATGATTTCATGTCGCCATGTAAAAAGTTTTCTACGCAAGCATCAGTATATTTTACGAATTGATTTTTAAGCATCGCACGGAAACCTTTATCTTTTAGGTTTTCCATAAAAATGTTCACCATTGGAGCAGTTTCACCTACGATTCCTGAATCTAATAAAAAGACAGCACCTTTTCCGTCAAAACTTTGAGTCGGAATACCGGTTGCTTCAATATTGTCTTTAGAGTTAATTAAAATCGGGATACTCAAATAACTGTTTAGAGGATCTAAACCAGAACTTTTTCCATGGAAAAAACTTTCCATTTGAGAAAAAATATTTTTTAGCTGTAACAGTTTTTCACGAGTTAAATTCTCTAAAACCGTTATTTTGTGTGTAGCATATTTGTCATAAATAGCAGCAACAAGGGCACCACTACTACCGACTCCGTATCCTTGTGGGATACTAGAATCGAAATACATTCCGGTTTCGACATCATTTTTTAAACTTGCCAAATCAAAAGTCACCAATTCAGGTTGTTCTGTTTGTAAAGTTTCAAGGTAAGATGCAAAACGTTGTAAACTTGCATTTGATGCAATTGCTTCTGCCGAAGGATCTTCGGTTCTTTTCAATGCACCATTGTAAAAATTATAAGGAATAGAAAGTCCTTTAGAGTCGCGGATGATTCCGTATTCTCCAAAGAGTAATATTTTTGAGTAAAATAATGGTCCTTTCATGTTTATTGTATGTCTTTCTTTATTTTATTTGGGTCTTGTCGTGTGTCAAAAATGGTATGAATTTTAATTTCATTAGAACCAAAACTATACAAGAGACTTGATTGCTTTGTTACAACACATTTTTGATGTTTTTTACTTACTGATGATTTAGGGAAAATTTCAGGATTCATACTTATTATTGAAATTGCTTTTTGAAATTTCACTAAAAATATTTCTTTCGATTTCTTAGACCATCTTGCTACAATAAAATTTAAAACATCATCTAAATTTCTCTCAGCTGTTTTTTAAATATTTACTTTAAGATTCACTACCTGTATTTTTTCATCACATCTTCAAAGCTTTTAAATTCTCCTCTTTCAAATTCTAATTCACTTTGAGCAACATCTTCTTTTTGAATATCAGTCAAATCATCCCACCAATCTTTTTTCTCTTTTCGTAGCAATTTTGCAACAGCCATAATGATTGAAGGATCATTAGTCTCTTTCAACATATTTATCGCTTCGAGTTTTTCTAATTGAATGTCCATAATCAAAATTTTAACTAAAGATACGCAAAATTATAATGCAATTGCACCATCTCCAATTTGGTCGCAAATGTACTGACGATTCTGACAAAATACAACTAATTCGTCCTGAATAAATTGAAGTACTTTATCACTAACATTTTTAGGGTATAAAACGTGAACATTTGCTCCGGCATCAAGCGTAAAACAAACCGGAATTTGTGTCTCATTTCTGAATTTCCAGATTGCATTTATAATCTGCAAAGTATTTGGTTTCATCAAGATAAAATAGGGCATTGAAGTCATCATCATAGCATGCAAAGTCAAAGCTTCGCTTTCGACCACTTTGATAAATTCATCTAAATTTCCATTTTCAAAAATAGCAATCAATTGATCCAGATTTTCATGCGCCTGAGCAAAACGTCTTTCGGCATACGGATGATTGTGCATTAAATCATGTCCAACAGTACTTGAAACTTGTTTTTCGCCTTTGTCAACCAATAAAATAGTATCCTGATAATTCTTGAAATTCTCATGAATAGTATACGGGAATTCAACTCCATATAAATCTGAACTTCCTTCTATGTTTTTTTGATCTCCCCAAGCCACTACACTTCCTTTTACACTTCGGCAAGCGCTTCCAGAACCTAAACGGGCTAAAAACGAAGCTTTTTGATAGAAATAATCCTCTGCCATTTCTGGATTTAGTACTTTTTCTAAACTCATAAAATTCATTGCCAAAGCTGCCATTCCGGATGCGGAAGAAGCAATTCCGGAACTGTGTGGAAACGTATTTTGGGTATCAATCGTAAAATGATAGTCTTTCAAAAAAGGCAAATAGATTTCGATTCTTTCTAGAAACTTCTGAATTTTTGGCTTGAAATCTTCTTTTGGCTTTCCTTCAAAAAGTAAATCAAAAGAAAAATTATTATTTGCCGAAGCATCTTTTTTCTCAAAACGCAATTTCGTGATCGTTTTACAATTGTTAAGCGTAAAACTAACCGATGGATTTGCCGGAATTTGATTGTCTTTTTTCCCCCAATATTTTACTAACGCAATATTGCTGGGTGCGCTCCATTCAAAGTTTCCGTTTTCGATAGTCGAAGTATATTTTTTAGGAATAAAATCAGTTGCTGTAAACATGAATTATAAAATTTTGGCAAAGATAGTTTTTAAATATTTTTACCATATAAGTTATATAAGAAAATGTAAGCAAATCTAAAATGAACTTATATTACTTATATGGTTTAACCTTTCTTTTTAACTATTTTTGGATAAAAATTGAATAGAATGAACAAGATAGTCAAAATCGTCATAGCACTTTTTATTTGTTTAATGGTAGGGTATTCTGCGAGTACTGTAACGAGACCAAGCGTAGAATCTTGGTATCCAACGCTTATAAAACCAATTTTTAACCCGCCTAACTGGATTTTTATGCCGGTTTGGACAATGCTTTATATTTTAATGGCAGTGGCGGCAGGATTGGTTTGGGATAAAATAAAGGAACAAAACCAGGAAGTAAAAGTGGCATTAGGATTCTTTTTAATTCAATTGACATTGAATGCTATTTGGTCGTATATCTTTTTCGGCTTAAAAAACCCGATGTTGGCTTTGATCGAGATTGCACTTTTATGGTTAATGATTTATGAAACGTATTTAAAGTTTACCAAAATCAACAAAACCGCAGGTTATTTATTAATTCCTTATATGGCTTGGGTTGCTTTTGCAGGTATTTTGAATGCCAGTATTTGGTGGTTGAATAAATAGAGTTTTAGGTTTTTTTTGGTTTCAGGTTTCAAGTTTAATCGATACGTTATTATTTTATGAATAAATTCAAGGCTTTCGTTATTGTATTGATTTTAGTATCATTTAAGACTTTTGCTTGTTTGAATGGTGATACTAAAGAACTAAAAAATGGAGTTATAGTTTATGCAGATTATGAAGGACTTGTTCCTCACGGGCACAGTTTTTTTATAGAGAATTTCACAAAATTAATTTCGGAACTTGATCGTTTGTATGAAAAAACGAATAATATAGATTATTTGTCTGATAAAGGATATGTTTTAATCGTTCAAAAAAAGTACGAAGAGGCATTAAAATTATATTTGACTATTGAGCAAATTAAACCCAATCGATATTCTACCGCATCGAATATTGGTACTCTTTATGAGTTAATTGGAGAAAATGAAAAGGCTTATAAATGGATCAAAAAATCAATTCAGATTAATTCGGAATCTCATAGTGGCTCAGAATGGTTGCACTTGAGGATATTAGAAGCGAAGATTAAAAAAATAAAAAATGTTTCAGGAGAGTTTTTAATCAACACCAATTTTGGGGACAGCGTTGTTCCTCAGACAAAATTATCAAAAAAAGAGTTAGCGACATTGAGCAAAGCCGTTTATTATCAGGTAAACGAGCGTATGTCATTTATAAAACCAAAAGACGAAATTATCTCGGTTTTGCTTTTTGAATTGGGAAATATGGTAAGGATTATAGGTGAAAAAGAAAATGCTGTACGAATATATAATCTGTCAAAACAATACGGATTTCAAGATGAGTTAATCAATAGTAGATTAATTTTTTATCATCAAAATGTATTTAAATTCTATGAGAAGGAAAATATTAAATTGTATAATTTGATTGATAAGATAAAAAAAAGTAAACAGGGGGTTGATATTGAACAAGTCAATCAAATGAATACTGCTTTAATAATTTTGTCTATAACTGTTGCAGTCTTATTGATATCCTTGATATTTCTTTATTTTAAATGCAAGAAGTTAAAGGACTATATCATTTTACATGATTTTACTAAATAGATTTTTAACTTTTTATTTTTCTGTTTTTACCTTTTTGAACGCTTCATTTTTAGTATATAAAAAGTCCATTGTAGTTAACACGTTATTGTTTTCCATAAGGTTTTTAGATCTTGGATCGGCGTCGCAGAAATCTAGAAAAAGTTCAACTTCTTCAGGAGGTAATTTTAATTCTTTGGTAAAAAAAGTAGAAGGAATTGATGCTGCGACAAGTTTTCTGAAAACCGTTTCGGATGTTTTCTTTTCCAGTTCTTCTTTTTTATTATTTTTAAATAGATTAAAAACTCCTTTTCCCATTCGGCCAAAATCCATACCATTTGGAATTGTTCCGTCATAAACACCAGTATATTTCTGCAAAGATTGGTTGTCTTTTGCAAACTTTGTTGCGTCCATATCTTGTTGAGAAACTTTAAAAGGGGTGAGTTTCATATTGGTTATTACAACTTCTTTTAATTCTTCGGCTTTGATAACCATATTGATGGTAATATTGCTTTTGTCAATATTTTCCCTGGATATTTTTAATCTTGAAAAATAGTAATCTTGAGCAAAAAACAACAAGCTATCTTTTTCTCTAACCAAAATAGAAAAGTCTCCCATATAATCTGTTGTTGTGCTGGTTTTCGCTGTTTTATTGATAACCTCTACTTTTTTAAGTGGGTAGTTGTTAGATAATACTTTTCCGTGAAGTAATTTTTCTGTTTGGGAAATTGAAAACTGGTAGGTTAACAAAGAAATTGTTGTAAGCAGTTGTATTTTCATTTAATGGTATTTAGCTGAGCGTAAAATTATTAGAATTGTCTTAACGAAAACTTAGCGAATGTGTAAATTCTTGTTAATTCGAATTTTTGTAGTTTCAGTCACAGTCGCAGTTTCAGACTGTGACTTAAACTGCGACTGATTACTTTTTTACAATATTTCGATTAAATCCAAAGGTGTGTTCAATACCACTTTGGCGCCAGTTGCTATCAACTCGTCTTTTGTTCTATATCCCCAGGAAACACCCACAGCAAACATATTGGCATTAATTGCGGTTTGCATATCAATATCAGAATCTCCTACAAAGAGTATTTCTTCTGTTTTCAGGTTCCATTTTTTACTGATTTCTAAAGCTTCAAACGGATTTGGTTTTTTAAGTGCTTCTGTACTTAAACCAATGGCAGCGTCAAAATAATCAGGGAATATTTCTGCCGCTATTTTTTTGGTAAGTTCATCGGCTTTGTTGGAAAAGACAGCTAGTTTGATGTTTCTTGAGACTAACTGATCTAATAATTCGACAATGCCTTCGTACGGTTTTGTTTTTAAGGTGCAAATTTCACGATATTTTGTAATCATGCAATCAAAGCATGTTTCAATTTGTTCCTCAGAATTTTTTGATGTCGGTAAAGCTTTACTGACCAAATTCCGTAAACCACTGCCTATAAAATATTGATAAGTGTCGTAAGTATGAGTAGGGTAGTTTAGACTTGTAAGTACGGTATTCATAGCATCTGAAATGTCTTCTAATGAATTGACTAACGTTCCGTCTAAATCAAAAATAATTCCTTTAAATTTCATTGTATTAAATATTGTTTGCCAAAATAAACCCGCTTGTCCAGGCATTCTGAAAATTAAAACCTCCTGTTATGGCATCGATATTGACGATTTCACCAGCAAAATAAAGGTTCTGATGCAATTTGCTTTCCATGGTTTTGAAGTTGATTTCTTTTAAATCGATTCCGCCGGCGGTTACAAATTCTTCTTTAAAAGTACTTTTTCCGTTGACCTGAAATGTTGCTTTTGTAAGTTGAGCAGCTAAGTTTTGCAATTGAGTTTTAGATAAATCTGCCCATTTCGTTTCGGCTTCAATTCCGGATGCCAGAACTAAACTTTCCCATAAACGATTCGGGAAATCGAAAGGAGATTTTTTAGAAACGGCTTTTTTAGCGTGTTCCTGTTTTAAGTCTTTCAGGATTTTTTCAGCATCTTCGGTATCGACATCGTTTAGCCAATTGACATAAATGGTAAACTGATAATTTTTATCAAATAAAGTTCTTGCGCCCCAAGCTGAAAGTTTTAAAATAGCAGGGCCGCTCATTCCCCAATGTGTTATTAATAGAGGTCCTGTTGATTCGAGTTTGGTATCTTTTACGTTTACGGTAACTTGTGCCGCAACGCCGGGTAATTCTTTTATACGGGAATCTTTTATGTTGAAAGTAAATAGGGAAGGAACAGGACTTACAATTGCGTGTCCTTGTGTTTGCAGCATTTCCCAAATTTTAGGATTACTTCCTGTAGCCAGAACTAATTTTTCGGTAGCATAGTTTTCATCCTGAGTATCAATTTTCCAATGATTATCAGCCTTAAAAATCGATTGTACGCTTTGTCCCGTCAATACTTTTATGCCTAATTTTCCGGTTGCTTCAAGGAAACAATCAATAATGGTTTGTGAGGAGTTAGAGACCGGAAACATTCTTCCGTCATCTTCAATTTTCAATTCAACACCATGTTTTTCGAACCATTCGATCGTATCTCCTGAACAAAATTGGTGGAAAGGCCCGCGAAGCTCTTTTTCGCCACGCGGATAAAATTTGACCAATTCATTTGGTTCAAAACACGCGTGTGTTACGTTGCATCTTCCGCCACCGGAAACACGAACTTTAGAAAGAACTTCTTTTCCTCTTTCTAAAATGGCAATTTTCAGTTTCGGATTTTTCTCTGCAATATTAATCGCTGTAAAAAAACCTGCAGCGCCTCCGCCAACAATGATTATATCGAAATTTTTGATCATATTTATTTAGGTTGCCACGAATTACACGAATTGGCACGAATTTTAAATTTTGGTTTGTATTTTTTTGCCACAGATTACACAGATTAAAAGGATTTTTAAAATCTGTGTAAATCCTTTAAGCTGTGGCTAAAATTTTAAACTTTATAGTTTATCCGGAAAATCACTGATAATTCCGTCTACGTTGTAACTTTTTATTTTTTTAATGTCCTTTTCGTCGTCTACTGTCCAGGGGAAAACGAGAAACCCTTTTTCTTGTATCAGTTTTACTTTTTCAGAACTCAATAACTGAAAATCGGGATTAATGGCGAATGCTTTTATCAATTCGGCGAAAGCCAGAGCTTTGTCCAGATCTTCTTCTGTTAAAACTCCAATGAGAATATTTGAATTTAGATTTGATGTTTCTTGCAGTAAATCCCACTCGAAACTTGAAACGATGAAATCTTTATAATTCCAGTTTTTCTCTGCAATATATTCTTCAATTAATGCAACAACTTTACCCGCAGTTCCTAAACCTTTTAGTTCGATATTAATGAGGCATTTTTTGTCTACCAAATCAAAAACTTCTTTTAAAGTTGGTATTTGATATTTGCCATCAATCAAAAACGTCTTTAATTCAGCTAAAGAAAAAGCATTTACAAAACCTTTGCCGTTGGTCGTTCTGTCGATTGTTTCGTCGTGAATGACTATAATATGTCCATCAGAACTAAGGTGAACATCTAGTTCGATTCCGTCAGCATTTAAGTCTAATGCTTTTTGAAAAGACTTTAGCGTATTCTCAGGTTCGTATCCTTTTGCACCGCGATGCGCTATTTTTAGCATGTATGGAGAGTTTAACCGCAAAGGTCGCAAAGTTTTACGCAAAGTGCGTTAAGGATTGGATAAAAAGTTAGCCACAGATTATAGGATTAAAAATGATTTTGTTTCACGCAGATTTTAAAATGATTTTAGCAAATCCGAGCTGATAATCTTTATAATTTAAATCTGCTTAAATCTTTTAAAATCTGCGTGAAACAATTTTGGGACTTTGTAACTGCTTTATATTATCTGAGTTCCAATAAAACAAGTCCAAATTCAGAATGTACAAAAGCTTTTCCGTCCTGAACTTCTATTTCTTGTCCTGAAAAAGAATCTTTTAGTTTGGTTCCATCCTTAAAAATAGAATCAACAGGAAGTTCTTTAACACCAATTCCTAAATCTAAACCTATTACAACTTGGTCCGTATAATTACCATTAGTATAGCTTCTAGAAAATATATACGGTTTTGCCGAAATCATATTATGTATTCCTGCGCCAATTGCTGGATGATTTCTACGAAATTGCCCAAGTTTTTGCCAATGCCAAAGTATTTTTTGTGTTTCTTCGTTCGACTGAATATCTTCCCAATTCATTAAAGATCGTAACGTAGCATCGCCTTCTGTACCTTCGATAACTAGGGAACGACCTGATTCATCACCATAATATACCTGAGAGATTCCGGGAGAAAGCAATAATTTAGTTCCTGATTCATATGTTCGGTTGCGATGTGCATCAAAAGGATCAGGATCATCGTGCGAGGATACGTAATTAAGAACACTGTAACCTTTTAATTCATTATGAAGTTTCTCAGAATATTTAGAGAATATAACTTCATAATCGTTTTGTGTATCTCGTTTAAATTCAAAATTGATCATACAATTAAAACCATGTTGGAAATAATTTACTTTTCGATCTCCAAAATCATAGTCCTGTCCATTGCTTATCTCATAACCGTATACTTCGGCAATGGTATAGAAAGGGTTTTGGTCTAATATTTCTGAGGGATGGTTTTTTTTCCAGGTTTCAAAAGCATAGTCACATTGTTTTCTAAAATCGATCCAGACAATTTCTTCTGTATGTTTTACAGTATCTGCCCTGTAACCGTCAATCCCGAATTCGAGAATATAATCGGTTAACCATTTTATGATGTAATATTTTGGACTTCTGGGATAATTGGTCCTTTTGAAAAACTCCTCTAATGAAGCAATTTCTTTATCATAACGACCTTCGTTTTTCCATTTTTCGAGTAGAAAAGTTGGCAATTCCACATTCTGAGTGCTTTCGGTTCGTACATCCGGCAGATTATCTACCAAAGTGCACATTGTAGTATTTGCGAATGATTTATAGTCACAAACGACTCCTGTTCTTACCCAGTCTTCTGGCCAGATAGGATCTTCAGGAGTTACGGGACCGGTATGATTGATAACGCCGTCAAGCATAATTCTGATACCTTTTGCATGCGCTTTTTTGACCAGATTAGCTAAATCTTCTCTGGTCCCAAAATTTGGATCTAATGCTGTCCAGTCTCTTGCCCAATAGCCATGATAACCATAACTAAGTCCGGTTCCTTCGTCGACACCACCGTGAATTTGTTCTACAATCGGTGTAAGCCAGATGACATTTATGCCTAATTTATCGAAATAACCTTCGTCAATTTTTTTAATAATTCCGATGATATCTCCGCCTTCAAAGCCACGTAATTTTCCCGGAGTTTGGGTTCGGTTGAAGTTTAAATCGTTAGAAGTATCTCCGTTATAAAAGCGATCGGTAAGTAAAAAATAAATAGTTGCTCCTTCCCAAACGAAAGGTGTTTTTGAAGTATTGTCGTTATTCATTGAAATTGATTTTGAACATTATTGTAGAGACGCACAATAGTGTATTTCTAAATAAAGAATATTAAAGATAAATAAAGGAAAATGGAGTTCCTTGTTTATTTTAAATTTAACAGAGATTTATAAAAAAAATCCGCTAGGAATTCACGAATTTCTATTCTTCATAAGAGATTAAATATAATTCGTGAATTCGTAGCGGAAACTTTGTCTTAAATTTTAAACACATAGAGACATAGATTTTATTCCTTTTGAAGAGGTGAAAATAAATGATAAATCATTTACACATACCTATGGCATAAAAAAAATCCGCCACGTATTTACGAATTATTGTTTAATAAAATTCGTGAATTCGTAGCGGAAACTTTGTCTTAAATTTCAAACACATAGAGACATAGATTTTATTCCTTATAAAAAGATTAAAAATAAATGACTAGTCATTTACACATAGCTATGTTTGTTAATGCAAGTGAAACGCCTTTTACTGCACTAAGAAAAGCTATGTTTCTATGTGTTTTATAAAAAAATTATTCCAATTCTAAAACAATTGCCGATTTTGGCTCTAAAGTAATTTCAGAAGCCAGATCGAATGTTTTACCGGTTAGGATATCTTTTCCTGATTTAAAGTTTTTGATGTTTTCTTTAAAACGATTTGTTTTGATGGTTTGTGCTGTAGCATTGTTATTAAAAACCACCATTACCGTTTTAGCATCGGTATATCTGAAATAAACATAAGTGTTGTTTTCCGGAATGTAATGTGTCATTTTTCCAAAATGAACTGCTTCATTCGATTTTCTCCAGTTGAATAATTTTGATGTAAAATCGAAGTATTTAGCTTGTTCCGGAGTTCTTCCTGCTGCAGTTAGAGCGTTGTTTTTATCGCCAGCCCATCCGCCAGGAAAATCTTGTCTTATATCAGCGTCGCCTTTGCTTTTGTCTCCGCCCATTCCAATTTCTGAACCATAATACAATTGTGGGATTCCACGAACGGTTGCCAATAAAGTCATTGCCAGTTTGTATTTTGGAAAATCGTATTTAAACTTATCATTCATACGATCTGTGTCGTGATTTTCGGCAAAAACCAAAATATTATTCGTGTTTGGATACAAATAATCCATTGCAAAATTATTGTAGAATTTAATCAGTCCATTGTCCCAGCTTGGTTCGTCTTCGTTGAAAGCAGAGGTAACCTGACTTTGAAGCGTAAAATCCATTACACTTGGTAAATTCGAATTATAGTTTTCGATTGCACCAATTTTACTGTCTTTTTGCCAATAGGCTAAATTCGCCTGATTGTGCATCCAGATTTCTCCAACAATATTGAAGTTTGGATATTCATTAGTAATTGCTTTTGCCCAATTTGCCATTGCAGCAGGATCAGAATAATTATAAGTATCTACCCTGAATCCATCAAGATCTGCATATTCAATCCACCAGATGGCATTTTGAGTTAAGTATTTTGCTACTAGAGGATTTCTTAAGTTAAGATCCGGCATAGAAGGAACAAACCATCCATCGATACAAATTTCCTGATCTATTTTTGAAGCATGAATATCTGTAATTACTTCACGACGGTGATGTGTTTGTGTAAAGGTTTCAAACTGATTAAACCATGTTTTTGTTGGCATGTCTTTGATCATCCAGTGTGTGATTCCCCAGTGGTTGGTCACATAATCCATAACCAGTTTCATGTCTTTTTTATGCATTTCGGCAGCAAGACGCACGTAGTCTTCATTGGTTCCGTAACGAGGATCTATTTTGTAAACATCAGATTGGCCGTAAGTATGATACGAATGTTGTTTGTCATTGTCTTCTAATAAAGGCGTGTTCCAAATTGTGGTTGCACCCAATGAAGAAATATAATCTAAGTTTTTGATAATTCCTTCGATATCTCCACCGTGACGACCGCTTGGGTCCTGACGATTTCCTTTTTCTGTTAAAGCTGCATTGCTGTCATTTTTAGGATTTCCGTTAGCAAAACGATCCGGCATGATCAGGTACATCATATCTGATGCATCGTAACTTTTTCTGTTTGCTGAATTTGCTCTTCTTTCTTTAAGCGAATATTTTTGAGTAAAAGCAACTTTGTTTTTGGTTTTGAAAGAGAAAAGCAATTCAGATGCTTTTAGGTTTTGCGTATCTATTGTAACGAACAGATAGTTTGGATTTTCTGTTTTTTCTACATTTTTAATCACCACATTGTTCGAAACCGAAGTTTCGTATTGTGCAATGTTTTTTCCGTAGAACATAATTTGTAGTTCCGGATTTTGCATTCCTGCGTACCAAAATGGTGGTTCTGTTTTCTGGATTTGCGCTTTCGCGGAAGCAGAAAATAACAAGACCATTAAGATTATTTTATAGAGGAAATGGGTTGTTTGAATTCTTGTTTTTTGGATCTTCATAATCTAATGTGTATTAAATACCTAACAGGTTTGAAAAATCTGTTAGGATATTGTGAGGTTTCCTAACAGGTCTCCAAGACCTGTCAGGTATTATTTAAATCTTAAAAAAAAGACAAGTAATCTTGGGGAAAATCACTTGTCTTTGAAAAAATTATTTGGTTTCGATTATGCTAATAGCATAACCTCCGCCCGGAGCAGACAACTGCGATAATTTTGATTTGTTTGTTACAGCAATTTTCTTGATGGTATAAGCCTGCGGATTTGTTTTGTAATGCGCATCTTTTGCATCAGCATAAATTGTTGCCGTATATTTTTTACCTTTTTCAAGGAAACTGAAATCAATATTTGATGTACGTGGAGTTTCTCCGTTTACATTTCCTACGAACCAATTGTTTGTTCCTTTTGCTTTACGTGCAACAGTAACATAATCTCCAGGTTCAGCTTCGATATATTTACTTTCAGACCAATCGATAGCCACATCTTTAATGAATTGGAAAGCATCCGGGAAACGGTTGTAGTTCTCAGGAGTATCAGCTGCCATTTGCAATGGGCTGTACATGGTAACGTATAATGCCAATTGATTTGCAATGGTACTGTTTACATGCGATTTGTTATCAGGATTCATTTTGCTGATATCCATTTCGAAGATTCCAGGTGTGTAATCCATTGGACCTCCAATTAAACGTGTAAAAGGTAAAACCGTTACGTGATTTGGTTTAGAACCTCCAAAAGCCTGGTATTCTGTTCCTCTTGCAGATTCATTTCCAATTAGGTTAGGATATGTTCTTGCAATTCCTGTTGGACGAACTGCTTCGTGAGCATTCACCATAATTTTATAATCAGCTGCTTTTTCGATTGCATATTGATAGTGGTTTACAATCCATTGATCGTAATGGTTTTCACCGCGAGGCAAAATATCACCAACATATCCGCTTTTTACAGCATCGTATCCGTTGTCTTTCATGAATTGGTAAGCTTTGTTCATGTGACGCTCGTAATTACGAACAGAACCTGAAGTTTCATGGTGCATCATGATTTTTACACCTTTTGATTTAGCATATTCGTGTAAACCTTTTACATCAAAATCAGGATAAGGAGTTACGAAATCAAAAACATAATCTTTTGAATGACCAAACCAGTCTTCCCAACCTTCGTTCCAACCTTCAACTAAAACAGCGTCGAAACCATTTGCAGCAGCAAAATCAATGTATTTTTTTACGTTAGCATTATTTGCTCCGTGAGTTCCGCTTGGTTTTGCTTTTGCGTAATCAGAAACACCCAATTGTACCGTTGGGAAATCGTTTGTGTATGACCAAGAGCTTTTTCCTGTAATCATTTCCCACCAAACACCAATGTATTTTACTGGTTTAATCCAAGACGTATTATCGATTTTCGATGGATCGTTTAAGTTATAAGTCATTTTAGAAGCTAAGATTTCTCTTGCATCATCGCTCACCATAATAGTTCTCCAAGCCGAGTGACTTGGTGCTTGCATATAACCTTTATCTCCTTTTGCATCCGGTGTTAACCAAGATTCGAAAATCATGTTTTTGTCATCAAGATTTAGGTGCATACAAGAATAATTGATCAAAGCTGCTTCGTGCAAGTTGATGTACAAACCATCGTTTGTTTTCATCATAAGTGCAGTCTGAACTCCTGTTGGAGAAAAGTTTTTTTGCGAAACATTAGCTGTATATGCTTTTTCAGATAAACCTCTGATTTCAGATAATTTAGATTTTGTATAATCGTATTCCTGAGTGTCATAATCTCCCGGAATCCAAAATGCTGTGTGGTCGCCCGCCATTGCAAATTGAGATCTCTCTTCTTTGATTACGAAATAGGTAAGGTTTTTTTGAGTTGGAAATTCATATCTAAATCCTAGTCCGTCATCAAATAAACGGAAACGAATTATGATTTGTCTTTCAGTTCCTTTTTGATTAAGAGTAACTGCCAATTCATTATAATGATTTCTAATTTTATCTACTTCTCCCCAAACCGGTTTCCAGGTTTCATCAAAAGTCGAAGTTTTAGTATCGACAACCGTAAAGTCATTCAATAAAGATTTTTTATCATCTTTAAGTTCAAGACCTAATTTACTGGTTTTGATAACCTCTTTATTTTTATATTTCAGATTATAAGTTGGAGTTCCGTCGTTTTGAAGCGAAAATTCCATTACGAACTTGCCTTCGGGTGATTTTAATTGTTGTGCTTCAGCAATCGAGCTAAAAGCAAACAAGATTAAACTTGCGAAAAATAAGTTTTTCATGTTTTTTAGTTTTTAGAGTATTGTAATTTAATTAATTTGTACAAATTTACTTGCAATTACCGGATTTCCGTTCACTACAATTGTTAAATCCTGATCACCATCTACCGTAAAAGTAGTTTCATCGTGATTTACAGATACTTTTAGAATTTGATTTCTAAAGTTTATTTTAAAAGAGTAACCTTTCCATTCTTTCGGAATTTTTGGAGAAAAATGCAATTGATCATTTTTAACTCTCATTCCGCCAAAACCTTCAACAATACTCATCCATGTTCCTGCCATTGAGGTAATATGACAACCTTCTTCAACTTCTTTGTTGTAATCATCAAGATCAAGACGAGAAGTTCTTAAATAAAAGGTGTAAGCCATATCCATTTTGTCTAAATGTGCTGCCTGAATAGAGTGTACGCAAGGCGAAAGTGAACTTTCATGAACCGTAAAGGATTCATAGAATTCGAAATTGCGTTTCAATTCTTCTTTAGAAAAATGATCTTCGAAGAAATAAAAACACTGTAAGACATCGGCTTGTTTGATGTAAGGCGAACGTAAAACACGATCCCAAGACCATTTCTGGTTGATCGGGCGTTGAGATTTATCTAAATCTTTTACCGGAACTAAATCTTTGTCTAAGAAACCATCTTGTTGTAAATAAACCCCCAATTCTTCTGATTTTGGGAAGTACATATTGTCAGCTACTTTTTTCCATGCCTGAATTTCAGCTGCTGCAAGATTTACTTTTTCTAAGATACGTTTGTGATCTGCAGGATATTCTGCCGCTACTTTTTTAATTTGTTCTTCAGTATAATCAATACACCATTTTGCAATATAATTGGTGTAGAAATTATTATTGATATTATTCTCGTATTCATTAGGACCTGTAACTCCAAGAATAACATATTGATTTTTGTCTTTAGAGAAAGAAGCTCTTTGGTGCCAGAAACGCGCAATACCAATTAAAACTTCCAGTCCTTTTTCAGGAATATAAGAGTAATCTCCGGTGAAACGATTGTAGTTGAAAATAGCAAAAGCAATCGCACCATTTCTGTGAATTTCTTCATGGGTGATTTCCCATTCGTTATGGCATTCTTCACCATTCATCGTAACCATTGGGTACAATGCTGCTCCGTCTTTGAAACCTAAATTGTTTTGGGCATTTTCGATCGCTTTATCCAATTGATTAAAACGATAAGTCAATAAGTTTCTCGCAACTTGCTGATCTTTGGTTGCCATGTAAAAAGGAATACAATATGCCTCAGTATCCCAATAAGTAGATCCGCCGTATTTTTCTCCGGTGAAACCTTTTGGCCCGATGTTCAAACGTGAATCTTTTCCTAAATAGGTTTGGTTCAATTGAAAAATATTAAAGCGAATTCCCTGTTGTGCTTTTACATCTCCATCAATTGTAATGTCTGACATTTCCCAAATTTTAGCCCAAGCATCAATTTGGTTTTGAAGTAAAGTATTGTATCCTAAATTAAGGGCCGTTTTAATGCATTTTTCGGCTGCAGCCAAAGTATTATCGTGGTTTAGAGAAACCGTATATCCACCAATTTTCTGGATAGATGAGGTTTGCCCTTTTGCGATAATAGTGCCGTAAGTAAACTGAACTTTATCAGCTGTTGAATCGATTGTAGAAGGAGAAATATTTACATTTTCGCCATTTGCCAGAATCGTATTGTGCATAAAAGTAGTTACTTTAAAATGCGTTTTAAAAGTCTGTGCAGTAACAAAAGCTTCGTTTGTTCCTTTTTTTACTTCAAGAGGTTCCCAGAATTTTTCTTCCCAGTTGGCATCTTCATTGGTAACTCCGGCATCAACATAAGGTCTGTAAACAATTTTTGCATCTTTGTTTAAAGGTGTAATTTCATATTTGATAATTCCCACTTCATCCAGATCCAAAGAAAGAAAACGACGAATGTTTACGGCAATTTCAGTTCCGTTTTTTAGCGTTGCTTCAAAAGAACGATTGTACCATCCTTCTTTCATGTACAACTCTCTGCGGAAGTTTCTAACTTCAGTACACGTATTTAAATCAAGATTTTCTTCATTGATTTCAACGTCGATTCCAATCCAGTTTGGAGCGTTTAATACTTTTGCAAAATATTTTGGATATCCGTTTTTCCACCATCCCACTTTGGTTTTATCCGGATAATAAATTCCGGCAATATAACTTCCCTGAAAAGTTTCGCCAGAATATGTTTCTTCAAAATTGGCGCGTTGTCCCATAGCACCGTTCCCGATACTAAAAAGACTTTCAGACGACTTTACGCTGCTGGCATCAAATCCTTCTTCAATGATGGACCAGTTGTCTGGTTTTATATAATCTTGATTCATTTTTTTCTTTAATTAGATAGTTGGGCGATTAGAGAATTAGAAAATGTGTCAATTAGATAATTATTTGATTGACGTTTCTAATTTGATCTTTAATTGCTGATTGTTTTACTGTTTTGATTGATGATTTGTAATGATTTATTCATTTGTTTCAATTTGATAATCATTTATTTTCTAATGATCTGATTTGCACATTTTAAATTAGGGAATAGAGAATTAGTCAATTAGATAATTCAGGATTAGGGAATTATCTCATTTTCTAATTGTCACATTTTCTAATTAATTAACTTGTCGATAAAGCTTTCGTCTATTAAAGTGAAATCTTTAAAAATGTAATCGGCTTCATGTAAAATTGTTTCCTCTCCAATTCCCACACTCACCATTCCGCCAATGTTTGCTGCCTGAATTCCTGCGACAGAATCTTCGAATACAATTGAATTTTTTGGATCAATGTTTAATAATTGAGCCGCTTTCAGGAAAACTTCCGGATCTGGTTTGGCATTGGTAACGTCGTTTCCGTCAACAATAACATCGAAATACGAAACGATTCCGGTTTTCTCAAGGATTGGTCTGGCATTTTTACTCGCAGATCCCAAAGCAATTCCCTGATTTTTTTCTTTTAATAGTTGCAACGTTTTAGAAACTCCCGGAAGAATCTCACTTTCATCCATGTCAACTAAATAAGATAGGTAATCTTCATTTTTCTGAATTAGCCATTTGTCTTTGTCTTCCTGAGAAGCCTGAACATTTCCTAATTCAAGAATGATGTCCAACGAACGTACACGACTTACACCTTTAAGTAGTTCGTTATTTTCGTGTGTAAAATTTATATTTAATGCCTGAGCGATTTTCTGCCAGGCTAAAAAATGATATTTGGCGGTATCAACGATTACGCCATCAAGGTCGAATATGAATGCTTTTTTGTTCATTATAAGGGGGATTCTTATTTATGATTTTTGAATAGTGTCGTCTACATCTTTTACTTTGTAGACTAAAAGAGCCGCGATTAAAAAGCTGACTCCGCTTGTGATTAAGGCGTAAATTGCGTCGCCGTTGTAAAGGTATTTTACAATTGGACCTCCAATAAGGGCATTTATAATTTGCGGAATAACAACAAAGAAGTTGAAAATTCCCATGTAAACTCCCATTTTCTTAGGCGCAATTGATCCGGCAAGAATTGCATAAGGCATTGCCAGAATACTTGCCCAGGCAACTCCAATTAAAATCATTGGTAATACAACCCAGTTTTCATTTGGCATGAAATAAATCGAGATTAATCCGATTCCTCCAATGATTAATGAAACTGCGTGAGTTGATTTTCGTCCGATTTTTTTAGCGATGTAAGGCAGGAAAAACAATGCGATTATAGCAGAAACTAAATTGTAAACTCCAAATAGAATTCCAACCCAATCCCCGGCATCCTGATATTGCTGGCTTGAAGTATCGCTTAATGGCAGTCCGTAAATGTGATGTGCAATAGCCGGAGTTGTAAAAACCCACATACCGAATAATCCGAACCAGGAGAAAAATTGTACCCAACTTAGCTGACGCATTGTTGTTGGCATTTTTGCAAAGTCCGTAAAAATGTCAGTAAGTTTTGATTTTTCTTCAGAAGGAGCGTCTTTTTCACTTTGAGGATCTTCAAAATTGGCTAATTCTTCGGGAGAGTATTCTTTTGTTGTAAAAAGTGTTACCAGAATAGAACCTATTAAAACTGCCGCTCCAATAATAAAAGAAAGCGTTAAGTTCAAAGGTACACTTCCCGGAACAGTGCTGTTTGAAACATGAAAATACTTGGTTAAAACATACGGTAAAGCAGAACCAATTACGGCTCCAAAACCAATTAATGAAGTTTGAATACTGAAACCCGCTGTACGCTGATCTGTTCTTAAATTATCACCAACCAAAGCACGAAAAGGCTCCATGGCAATGTTGAAAGAAGCATCCATAATCATCAGCATTCCGGCTCCAACCCATAATGCAGGTAATACTGAAATGAAAATATTAGCTTGCGGCATTAAAATTAATCCAACGGAAGCTAAGATTGCACCAACAAGAAAAAATGGTTTTCGTCTGCCGAATCTTCCCCAGGTTTTGTCGCTGTAATGACCAATAACAGGCTGCACTATTAATCCCATAAGAGGAGCAATAATCCAGAACCATGATAATTCATGTACGTCGGCACCAAAAATTTGAAGAATTCTGCTGGCATTTGCATTCTGAAGTGCAAATCCCATTTGTATTCCCAAGAAACCAAAACTCATGTTCCAAATTTCCCAGAAACTTAATTTACGCTTTTCCATTATCGTAATTAAAGAATTAATTAGACGATAAGCGCTTTGCTTATCAAAACTTACTTATGGTTCGAAGTAAAAGTAAAAGCTTTGAGCAGGTGTAAAAGTATTAATTATTTTTTTAATTCAAATCATAAAAAAACCATAAATAATATTTATGGTTTTAGAATGTGTTGATTTTAAGAAAATTAGTCAGTAGATTCTCTTTCTATTAAGTGGGTTTCAATAACCTCAGTAGTATAATTTTCGTTTTCCTCATCATCGTCATCGTGGTCAGCTTCGAGTCTTTCGATGAGCATTTTAGCTGCTTTATTGCCCATTTTTTCACCACTTTGGCTTACAGTTGTAATACTTGGAGTAGAATATTTAGAGATAATTCCGTCAGTAAAAGCAATTACAGCCAGATCTTCAGGAACTTTAAGTCCCATTTTGTTCGCTGTTTTGATAATGGTTACGGCAAAAAGTTCATTAACAGCAAAAACAGCATCAAAAGCTCTGTCGTGCAAAAGTTGGCTGATGGTTATTTCGCAAGTATCTACATCTTCAATTTTTATAATTAAATCTTCGTTAAACGGTAATCCGTTATCCAGAAGGGCTTTTTCGTAACCATCGGTTCTTAATTTTCCAACACTTACATAATCAACAGTAGTTACAAGAGCTATTTTTTTTCGGCCACTATCAATTAAACTCTGTACAGCTTCATAAGCAGCAGCTTTATCGTCAATAATTACTTTATCACATAAAATATCGTTAGTTACACGGTCAAACATTACCACCGGCATTCCCTGATTGATTACTTCGGTAATGTGGTGAAAATCACCTTTGTATTGCGTTTCCTTAGAGAGAGACATGATAAAACCATCGATACTTCCGTTCGCCAGCATTTCCATATTCAGGACTTCTTTATCAAAAGAATCATCAGACAAACAAATGACAACACTATAGCCATTTTCGTTCGCAACCTGTTCGATTCCGTTGATTACAGTAGAGAAAAAATAATGTACAATTTCCGGAATGATAATCCCAATACTTTTGGTTTTTCGGTTTTTTAGACTAAGGGCAATGTTGTTTGGTTTATAGTTGTAAAACTTTGCGAAAGCCTGCACTTTTAAACGTGTTTCTTCGCCTATTTCTAAACTGTTCCTTAGTGATTTTGAGACAGTTGAAATAGATACGTCAAGTTCCTTTGCAATCTGTTTTAGGGTTATTTTGCGTCTCATAGTAATTGTTGAAAAAAATCTAATTATTAATAAAGGTATCTTTTATTTTCTAAATTGATATTTTTTGACTGAAAAGATTACAAAATATAGAAAGTTTTCAACACTATCACGTTTTCGTAATGTAATATAAATTGTAACTGGTTGGTCATGTTAATAAATTCCTAATTTTGAAATTCGAAGTAAAATTAAAAACTTAAATAACAATCACAAACTCAAACTAATTTAAACAAAAAGTATGAAAACAATTTACAATAAGTTGTTATTTTTATTCCTACTGTTACCATTTACTGTACTCGCTCAAAGTACTGTAACCGGAACAGTTGCCGATCTGGCAACGGGGCAACCAATCCCGGGAGTAAATGTAAATGTACAGGGTGCCCCAGGCGGAGCATCAACAGATTTTGACGGTAAATTTCAGTTATCTAATGTAAAAAATGGAGACAAAATTTTGGTTTCATTTATTGGGTATAAAACGTCAACGATAGTTTTTAATGGTCAAAAAACTTTATCAGTTTCTTTAGAGGAAGATACCAATCAGCTTCAAGAAGTTGTGGTACAGGTAGGTTACGGTACTGTTAAGAAAAAAGATGCTACAGGTTCTGTATCCCAAATTTCTGCAAAAGAATTTAACAAAGGAATCAACGTTACTCCGGAAAGTTTAATCAGCGGTCGTATCGCTGGTGTAAATGTTGTTGGAGGAGGTGCTCCGGGAGCAAAAGCTGATATTAGAATACGTGGAGGATCTTCATTAACAGCTTCTAATGAACCTTTGATTGTATTAGACGGACTTCCGTTAAGTAATGCAGTACCAAGTGGATCAACTAGTATTTTGTCTACAATTGACCCTAATGATATTGAATCTTTTACAGTGCTTAAAGATGCTTCTGCAGCAGCGATCTACGGATCCAGAGCAGCAAATGGTGTAATTGTAATTACGACTAAAAAAGGAAGTAAAGGCGGTGTAAAAGTTAATTTTAGCTCACAAGTTGGTATTAATACAGTGGCTAATACGGTTGATGTGTTAAGTGCTGACCAATTTCGTAATTTAGTAAATACTAAAGGTACTCCTGCTCAACAAGCATTAATGGGGACTGCAAATACAAACTGGCAGGATGAAATTTTTCATACAGCCCTGACAACGAACAATAATATCTCTGTAAGTGGTTCATTATTTAATAAATTACCGGTGCGTTTATCTGTTGGTAATGTTGATAATCCTGGAATCTTAAGAAACACTTCTTTTGAAAGAACTACGACATCGATATCGTTAAATCCGGTATTATTTGATAATCACCTGAAAATTGATATTAGCGGAAATATATCGTTTAATAAAAATCAATTTCAGGATGAAGGAGCTGTTATTGGCGGAGCTATAGGATTTGATCCTACACAATCTGTTTATCAGTCAGGATCTCGTTACGGAGGGTATTTTGAATGGTTAGAACCTAACGGAAATTTACCTTTATTGCCTTCAAGAAACCCGGTTGCCAGATTAAATGAGGAAGACAAAAGATCAACTTCTACCAGAAAATGGGGTAATATTAGAGTAGATTATAAGTTTCATTTCTTCGAAGACTTAAGAATCATCGCTGAAGCCGGTATTGACAGGTTTGATAGCAGCGGATATAACAGACAAAGTACACAAAGTCCTTTAGGATATCAGCCAAATGCTTTTAGTTCGGGAAATTGGGTAAATTTAGGAAACTACAATAGTTACACTAATGATCTTCAAAATAAGAACTTAAACACCTATTTTAATTATACGAAAGACTTAGGTAAATTTAAGATTGATGCAACTGCAGGATATAACTATCAGATGTTTCAAAAACAAAAATACGAATCAGGAGAGACTACACAGCCAACTCGTAATGAATTAACAACAATTGATCCGGACGTTAATTTGCAATCTTTTTTTGGTCGTTTGACATTAAACTATGACAGCCGTTACCTTTTGACACTGAACTACAGAAGAGACGGAACTTCACGTTTTTCTAAAGAAAACAGATGGGGTAATTTTGGGGGAGCAGCTTTTGCATGGAATATTGCCGAAGAATCTTTCTTAAAAGATAATAATACACTTTCTAGTTTAAAATTAAGGGTAGGTTATGGTACAACCGGACAACAGGATATTTTAGCTCAGTACGATTATTTGAGAAGAGTTACACTTGGTACTATTAATTCTCAGTATATTTTTGGGAATACCATTTATAAAACAGCAAGACCTGAAGGATATAATGAAAATATCAAGTGGGAAGAATTAGGAGAGATGAACCTTGGGGTTGATTTTGGATTCCTGAATGACAGAATTACGGGTACAGTAAATTATTTTGATAAAAAATCAACTGATTTATTAGCAGATGTTGTGGTTCCGGATGGAGCAAATATTAGAAATACTGGAACTTATAATGTTGGTAGTGTAAGAACTAAAGGGTTTGAGTTTAATATTCAGTCAGACATCATTAAAGGGGATAAATTGAACTGGAATGTTGCTTTTAATGCTACCTATATTGATCGAAAAATTACAGATTTAGGAGTTACTGTTCCAGGTTTTGACGGATACTTAACCGGAGATAATATTGCCGGAGGTGGTGGAAATAAAATTCAGGTTAATTCTGTAGGATACTCACCAGAATCATTTTTAGTATACGAGCAATTATACGATGCTAATAAAAAACCAATTGCCGGCGCTTATGTAGACAGAAACGGAGATGGTAAAATTGATGATGGAGATCGTTACAGATTTCATAAACCAGCAGCAGATTACTCGTTTGGATTATTTTCTACTTTAAACTATAAAAAGTTTGATTTTACAATGAACTGGAGAGCGAGTTTAGGAAATTATATTTTTGATAATGTGAGTTCTAACCTTGGATATTCTGACGCAGGTTTAAGAAGACAAACAGATTTATCGAATGTGGGTTCTGATTATCTTAATACTGGATTTACGTATGAAGACAATGGTACATCTCGTTACTTATCTGATTATTACATAAAAGATGCTTCTTTTATCAAGTTAGATAATGTTACTCTTGGGTATACTTTTGATAAAACGTTATTAAAATCAGCTAGTTTAAGATTTACTGCCGGTGTTCAGAATGTTTTTGTACTTACAAAATATGGTGGTTTAGATCCTGAGAAATTCAACGGAATAGACAATAATGTTTACCCAAGAGCCAGAACATACTTGTTTGGGGTAAATGCAAGTTTCTAATCGCGCACTGAAAAATAAATTTAAAAAGAAATAAAATGAAAATATCATTTAAACATATATCTTATTTTTTCCTATTGATTTTAGGATTAAATATGACGCTTACTTCGTGTACTGGCGACTTAGATGTGACGCCTCGTGATAAAAACGAATTTTTATCTGAGACCTTTTTTGAGGACCCGGCTTCATACAAACAAGTATTAGCAAAATTATACGCAGGTTTATATGTAGGAGGTAATGACGGAGATGGTAAACCGGATATTGCAGGACTTGGAGGAGACTTTAGTAGTTATTTAAGATTGCTTTTTGTGGTGCAGGAACTTCCTACTGATGAAGCAATTATTGGATGGGCTGATGGTACTTTACCCACTTTAAATACACAAAATTGGGCTCCTGCAAATGAATTTTTGGCAGGAACATACTCAAGAGCATTCTATGAAATTAGTGTTGCGAATGAGTTTTTAAGACAAACTACAGAGGAAAAATTGAAAGCCAGAGGAGTGGATGATAATCTAAAAGCGCAAATTGTGACTTTTAGAGCAGAAGCTCGTTTTTTAAGAGCATTCTCTTACTATAATCTAATGGATTTGTTTGGAGGTGTGCCTATTACAACTGAAGCTGATCCTGTTGGATTATTTTATCCCGTGCAAAAAACAAGAGCAGAAGTTTTTGCTTTTGTTGAAGGGGAGTTAAAAGATATGGATAAAGATTTAGCTGCTTCTGGAGCAAATGAATATGGTAGAATAGATAAAGTTGCTGCTAAATTTTTATTGGCACAAATTTATTTAAATGCTAAGGTATACATAGGAGTAGAAAAAAATAGCGAAGTAGCTTCTTTATGTGGTGAAATTATTAATTCAACATATAAATTTGCAGATGTACCATATCGTTATTTATTCTCTGCAGACAATAATAGAAACGGAGCTCAAAGCGAATTTATTTTTCCAATCATTAGTGATGGTAATGCTATTAGAGCAGTAGGTGGAGGAATGAGTTTTATCATTCACGCTTCTATTGGTGGTAGTATGGATTCTGCAGATCAGGGTATGGATGGTGGATGGCAGGGAACCAGAGCTCGTAAAGAGTTTGTGGCTCTTTTTCCTGATGCTACTGCAACCGGAGATAAAAGAGGGACATTTTATACAGATGGTCAGTCTTTAGATATTAATAACGTATCAACTTTTACAGATGGTTATGCTGTAACAAAATTCATCAATGTAAACTCTGACGGATCAAAAGCGCAAAGACCAGATGTTCCGGATACTGATTTTCCAATGTTCAGATTATCTGATGCTTATTTGATGTATGCTGAAGCTACGGTAAGAGGAGCCAGTACAGGTAATATAGGTACTGCTGTAGGATATATTAACCAAATTAGAAAAAGAGCTGAAGCTAGATCAATAACTAATGGAGATTTGACTCTTGACTTTATTTTGGCAGAAAGAGGACGTGAATTATTTTGGGAATGCCACAGAAGAACAGATTTGATTCGTTTTGGGAAATTTACCGGAGGATCTAAAATCTGGCAATGGAAAGGTGGGGTTATGACTGGTACGTCGACTGAATCATTCAGAGATTTAATGCCTATTCCTGCCAGAACTATTCAGGCAAATCCAACATTGAAGCAAAATCCAGGATACTAACACCTTTATAAAATAGTAAAATGAAAAATATATATAAAATTTTAATCGCATTTATTGGTGTATTGGCGGTATCATGTAATGCTGATGCTGTAGATAACAGGCCAATTGTTGATGCTGTTACAGCGCCTGAAATAACTGCGCCAGTAACAGGAAAAGAATTTGTATTAGATGCAGATCATGCAGGAGATGTAGCTGACAAATTTACATGGTCAAAAGCAGTATATTCTGCTCCTGTAGTGCTAAAATATAAGTTGATAATTGATAAAAAAGGTGGCGATTTTACAAAAGCGATAACCCTTGAAACAACGAGTAATATTGCTGAAGTTTCTGTACTGGTTAAAGATTTAAATCAGGCAGCAATTGATTTAGGAGCAGCAACAGATGTAGTATCTCAGTTTGACGTAAAAGTTTCTTCGGATATTTCAGGAGAAGTTCCTCAGATGTCTAAAGCTATCACAATCAGTGTAACACCTTACTCGGGAAGAGTAGCATATGATTTTACGGATTGGTATTTAGTAGGAGCTGCTGTAGAAGGTGGTTGGGATAACAACCTTGACACGAAGCATCAACCGATGTATAGAGATGGAAAAAATGCAGATCTATATAAATTTACAGGTTTCTTTAAAGCAGGTAATTTTAAGTTGATTTCTGAAAAAGGAAGCTGGGCGACTCAATTAGGGAAAGCCGGAAGTGATGCTATTGAAATAAATAGTAATGCAGGCGAATTTACAATTCCGGCAGATGGATATTATACTTTTCAATTTAACACAAAAGCTTTAACGTATACATTAGTAACTTATAATGATGCTGCTGCAAAAACGAACGCAACGGTTGGAATTATTGGAGACAGTACACCAAAAGGTTGGGATGCTTCTACCCCTATGGTAAACTCTACTTTTAATAAACACGCATGGAGCCTTGGCGTGACTGCCTTAAATGATGGTGGACTTAAGTTTAGAGCAAATGATGGTTGGGATGTTGCCTGGGGTGGAGATACTGCTTTTTCAGGAGGCGGTAATGGAGAAAACATACCAGTAGAAAAATCTAAATATGTTATTTATTTCAATGATTTAGACGGAAGCTATTTAATGATTCCGAATCAAGGATAACTTCCCTGAAATTAATAAGGGCTATCTCTGTAGGTAGCCTTTTTTTAATCGAAGCTATATTTATGGAAGTTGGTAATGAATAAAAACACACTTACAAAGTAAAAATTTTGGTTTGGTTAGTAATGCAAAAGGGCTGTTCTACATAACGTAGACAGCCCTTTTCTCGTGTAATTTATTTTCTATTTCTTCTTATCGTTGTATTCCCCAATTACGGCAAAATAACCAAAAGTTCCCAATCCCAGAACAATTAAAGGAGTAAGAATAAAAAGGATAATGATTCCAAATACTAAATCGTCCTGTTGGTCAGAAAGAAGTTTGGGCAAGCCAAATTCAAAGACACAAAAGTAAGCTGCTGCAGCTGCAAGAATAATCCATAAAACACCTAAAATTTGTTTGATCGTATTCATAATTATAGTATTAAAGGTGATTAGTTTTGTTTTTATTATCAATGTAAATCATTCCAATTACAAAGCAAACAGATGCTATAATAATAGGATACCAGAGTCCGTCAAGATAAAAATCCGGTTTTCCGGCTTGCTTGGCATGTGTTACGAAATAGGTAGAAATGGCAGGCAGTAAACCTCCAAAAATACCATTCCCAACGTGATAAGGCAGAGACATTGATGTGTATCTGATTTTTGTTGGAAACATTTCGACCAAAAATGCGGCAATTGGGCCATAGACCATGGTAACAAACAAAACCTGGATAAAAACCAAGAGAATTAAAGTCCATTCATCGCTTGAATTTATATTGATCGATATATGAGTTTGAGCCTCTTTTTTATCTGCAAAATCTGTTTTCTTTTCGATATACGAAGTTCCGTCAGTATAGGTTTTTGAGATTGACGTTATTTTGTCATTATTTTTGTTTGTGTCAATAGATTGATTTCTTTTATCTGTGATTTCAGTTTTATAACTCACATCTGTGGTCGTATACATCATTTTATAAATAGGTCTGTAAAACAAAATGGCGAGTAACATTCCGCTCATCATGATGTATTTTCGTCCTACTTTATCACTCAGCCATCCAAAAAAGATAAAAAACGGAGTTCCCATTAATAATGCAATTCCAAGTAAAGTGTCAACCTGTGATGAGTCTACATTCATTACAGTTTTCATAAAACTCATGGCGTAAAATTGTCCGGTATACCATACAACACCTTGTCCCATTGTAGCGCCAAATAATGCCAGCAAAACAAATTTTAGATTATATCTGTTTCCAAAACTTTCCTTTAATGGATTTTTACTCGTAGTACCTTCTTTTTTAGCTTTGGCAAATACAGGAGATTCATCCATGTTTTTACGGATTAAATAAGAAACTCCTACCATTACAATAGAAACCCAAAACGGAACGCGCCATCCCCAGGAATCAAAGTCTTCAGGAGAAAGTGCATTTTTTGTCGCTAAGATCACCATTAAAGAAATGAATAAACCAACCGTTGCCGTGGTTTGAATCCAGGAAGTCCAGTATCCTTTCTGTCCCACAGGAGCATGTTCAGCAACATAAGTGGCAGCACCGCCATATTCTCCGCCAAGAGCAAGTCCTTGTAGTAAACGTAAAATCAAAACTAATAACGGAGCCATAAAACCAATCGTTTCATAACTCGGGATACAGCCTATTAAAAAAGTAGAACCGCCCATTAGCAGTAAAGTAGCCATAAAAGTGTATTTACGACCAATGATATCTCCAAGTCTTCCAAAGAATAATGCACCAAAAGGACGCACCACAAATCCTGCTGCAAAAGTGGCTAAAGTGGATAAAAATGCTGCGGTGGGATTGTCGCTTGGAAAGAATTTAGTTGAAATTACAACGGCTAAACTTCCAAAAATATAGAAATCATACCATTCGATCATTGTACCCATTGACGAGGCCGAAATTACTTTCCAAATGCCTTTTGTAGAAGTTTTGCTCATAAGTTGACTTTGTGTACTTGATAATAAATAAAACTATAAAATATTTTTTTACGAATATAAAAGATATTTTTTTATTTATTTGATACTTTTTTAACAAAAGTTATTTAATTGTTAACTCAACATTTATTCGGTAAATCACAGCCTGATAATTCCGTATAAATTATATGTTGAAGAAATGCTGAAACCCTTTAAAGTAAAGAATCTATTGTTTTTTTAAGAAAGAAAACACTAGTTTTGCACCTCAAATTTTGAATCAGGAAATGGTTGTCATATTGAAGAAATATAGACATTAAAAGGGAATTTGGTGTAAATCCAAAACTGTCCCGCAGCTGTAAGCTCATTAACCGAAACCCTTTAATACGTCACTTTTCATTTCGAAAGGGAAGGCTGGGGGTAGGGAGCAAGTCAGAAGACCTGCCATTTTTATAGTAATAAATAGCTTTCGGGGATTGAAGCTTGAATTAAGAACAATACTTTTTCACTTTACGTGATCATGGTATGGTTTGGTTATTCTATTCTCGTAAGCCAAAAATGGAATTTATGAGATTTTTTTTCTGCAAATATAACATCGCAAAAGCAATTTCCTTCTGGAGGTTTTTCATTCCGATATTTTCTTTTTCTTCACAAAAAAAATCATTACAACCTTTCGCTGTACAATATGCTGTGCTTTTACAAAAGTTTGTTTATAGAACTTTTGTTAGAGTAAGCTGTATTTCGATTTAAAGATTTAAGTACTAAAATTTTAAATATTTAATAATGAAAAACCAATTTTTTTCCAGGCAATTAATTGCAATTGCTTCTTTGATGATGCTTACAGTTTCGTGTAATAATGATGATGATTTTACAGCGCCTCCTGTAATAAAAGGCGAGCAGCAATTGAAAGATACTTTGACCATTGGAAAAACACTACAGTTAAACTCGAAATTAGCAGATAGAAAAAATGTGTCCTTTGAATGGGCAGTAAATGGAAGTGTTGTAGGGTCTGATTCTACTTATGTTTTTAAACCGGAAACCAGAGGTGATTTTAAAATTACAATGACAGCCAAAAATGAAGGTGGAAAAGTAGCTCTTACCTATGATATCCATGCATACGGAGCATATGAGAATGGTTTTTATGTAATCAACGAAGGATGGTTTGGTCACGGAACAGGAACGGTAGGGTTTTATAGATACGATACAAAAGCCATAGAAGATAGTGTTTTTGTAAAAGTAAATCCGGACAAAGATTTAAAACCGGCATCCTCTACATTAGAATTTGGAACTATCATTAATAAAAAACTATTTTTAGTTTCTAAAGTTGGCGGACCGGTAGTAGTAGCAGATGCTTATTCTCTAAAAGAAGAGAAAAGAATCCCTGCAAAAGGCGGAAACGACTGGCGTGCGGTAGTAGGTATTGATGAAAATCAAGCTTTGTTAACAGCCAGTAAAGGGATATTTAAGCTTAATCTTAATACGATGGAGGTTAGTGGGCAAATCGAAGGCGTTACAGGCCAGGTAGGAGATGTTGTTAAGGCAAACGGTTATATTTTTGCATTGTCAGCTACAAAAGGTGTTATTGTTATTAATGCTTCAACATTGACAGTCGAAAAAACGATTCCGGGAATAGTTTTAGGATTTGCTGTTACCGATGATAAAAAAGTTTGGGCTGCAGGAGGTAAAAATCTTATCAGTATAGACTCAAATACGCTTGAAGTAAAAGAAATTGCATTAGGTTTTCAGGCTTACGGAAGTTGGGGAGCATGGCATCCGGGATCTATAACGGCTGCTAAAAATGATATTTTTATTGCTAAAAATGGTAGTTTTAGCGGTGGTAAACAAGTGTATAAGTACAGTGGTACTCCAGAGTCTCTTAGTGCGCCTTTTATTACATTAACAAATTCAAATATCTTATATGGGGCAGGAATTGGATATGATCGAAAGAAAAACACTTTGGTGGTAAATACAGTAAATGAAGGTTTTGGTGTGAATTTCGCAATCAATAATCTTTATCTGTTCAATGCTGACTCAGGAGCTAAAACAGAATCCGTAAATTATTCAGGATATTATTTCCCTGCAGTTTCGGTGTTTCATCAATAGTTTTTTTTGGAACCGGATTTTAGAAAAAAAAATTAACTGCAAAGATAGCAAAGTAAAAAACGCAAAGTTCGCAAAGCTTTATCATAAAGCTTTGCGAACTTTGCGTTTTTAAACGTAGTCCTAAATAAAAAATCTTTGCGCTCTTTGCGGTAAAAAAACGGTCAATTTTCGGATTCTTGGCGGTTGAAAAACTATTAAAAACAAAAAACCCGAATATTTCTATTCGGGTTTTAACGGTGGTGCCTCCAGGGATCGAACCAGGGACACATGGATTTTCAGTCCATTGCTCTACCATCTGAGCTAAGGCACCGTGCTGATTGCGGGTGCAAAGATAGAATCATTTTTCATTTATCCAAAACATTTTTTTAAAAAAATCAATTCGTATCTTCGCACTGATAAAAAAGTAAAGATGATTTTAACGGTTGATGTTGGAAATACTCGAATTAAAGCAGCTGTCTTTGAGGGAAATACTGTTCTTGAAAATTTTGTTTTTGAGAAAAATGAGCTTGAAAAAAAAATTGAAAAAATTTTAGAAAAATTTCCAAACTGCTCTGATTTGGTTGTTGCATCAGTTGGAAACATCGATAAGCAATCTTTTTTGACGTTCGAAAACGAATTAAAAATTCATTTTTTAACGAATGAAGATGTTTATCCTTTTGTAAATAAATATGCGACCCCAAAAACGTTAGGGATCGACAGAATGGTTTTGGCTTCGGGAGCAACACTGCAGTTTCCTAAACAAAACAGATTAGTCATCGATGTAGGAACCTGCATTACCTACGATTTTATCGACGAAAATGATAATTATTTGGGAGGAGCCATATCTCCGGGATTACGATTACGTTACGAAGCATTGCATAATTACACCGCTAAACTGCCTTTGCTGGCTTTTGAGGCGCCTGAGTTGTATATAGGAAACTCAACAACACAAGCCATTCATTCCGGCGTTGTAAATGGGTTCGTCTATGAGATTGACGGTTTTATCGATGAATATCGAGCAAACTTTTCAAATTTTATAATAATTTTAACGGGAGGAGATGCAGTTTTTTTGGCTAAACGATTAAAAAATACCATATTTGCCAATTCAAATTTCCTTTTAGAAAGTTTGAACCAAACATTTCAATATAAAATCGACAATGATTAAAAAAATTATAGTAAGCGCTTGTTTGCTTATCTCGTTCGTTTCATTTGCTCAACAGGGTACAGCTTCTCCTTATTCTTTCTTCGGAATTGGAGATGTCAGATTTAGAGGAACTCTTGAAAATAGGTCTATGGCAGGGGTTTCGGTAGAGCAGGATAGTATCCATTTGAATATCGAAAATCCATCCAGTTATGCCAGTTTAAGACAAACTGTTTTTACAGTTGGAGGAACATTTGGTTCATCTACTTTAAAAACTACAGATGAATCTGCAAAAGCACAAAGATCTACTTTTGATTATTTAGCGTTGGGAATCCCAATGGGAAAATTTGGAGCAGCGTTTGGTTTAGTACCTGTAACTTCAGTTGGATATAAAATTCTAAATGACCAGACAGCGATAGTAGACGGAACAAGTTCACAACTTCAGGGAAAAGGTGGAGTTAATAAAGTATTTGCAGGTTTAGGATATAAAATTACACCTAAGTGGAATATTGGAGCTGATGCACAATATAATTTTGGTAAAATTACAACTACAAGTGTTGAGCTTGCTACAGGAGTTCAAAACGGTACTCAGGAAACAAATACTTCTGAGTTGTCCGGGGTTAGTTTTAATATTGGTACTATGTATCAAACAAAAATTGATAAAAAATTAAGTTTGTTTACGAGTTTGAGCTATACTTTTGCAAGTACATTAAACTCAAACAGTACAAGGTTTATTACGGTAGATGGTGATCCGGATCCTTATGAAGGAGCTGCACAGGAAACTAATTTAAAACTGCCAAACAAAATAACATTTGGTGCAGGTATAGGACAGGCAAGAAAATGGTTAGTAGGTACTACACTTGCTTTTCAAGGTAACGGACAACTTGCGAATTATTATAATGCAGCAGATAATGTGCGTTATGAAAAGTATCAGAAATATGCAATTGGTGGATATTATATCCCTAATTACGCTTCATTTACCAGTCATTTAAGCAGGATCACGTACAGAGCCGGATTAAAATACGAGAAACTGGGTCTTGTTGTTAATAACGAATCAATCAATGATGTGGGAATGAGTTTAGGTGCCGGGATTCCTCTTGGTAACGGATCTTTCTCAAATGTAAACGTTGGTGTGGAATTTGGTAAAAGAGGAACAACTTCTGCAGATTTGATTCAGGAGAACTATTTCAACTTTAGTTTGAGTTTTTCTTTCAATGACAGATGGTTCGTGAAAAGTAAATTCAACTAAAGATACACTTTTGCGTTTTTTTAAGCTCGTACAATTTACTACATTTGGCAAATGAATTTACCAAAGAGATATATTATAGCGGTTGTCACAGTTTTTACTGTGACACTGTTTTTTGGATGCGAAAGTAATTTTAAGGAAGTTCAGAAAATTAATTTCTCAGAGTTTGTTCCCGGAAGTGATGCAGATACTGTTAATATCAAATACACTGATTCCGGATTAATTACAGGAGTTCTTAAAAGTCCAAAAATGTTAGATTATTCCAATTTGGATTTCCCTTTTACGGAGTTTCCAAAAGGAATCGATGTTACATTATACGATAAAAAACAAAAGCGTACTTTTATAGTGTCAAATTATGCGGTTTCGTATAAGCCAACCGGCATAATAGATTTACAGGGAAAGGTCAAAATTACATCAGAAACAGGGCAGATACTCGAAACGGAACAATTGTTTTTCGATCAGAAAAATGAATGGTTTTATACTGAAAGAAAGTTTAAGCTTACAGATGCAAAAGGAATTTCTTACGGTCAGGGAATAGATTTTAGTAAAGATTTTAAAGTGATTAATTCGCAACGAGTAAGTGGCGAAATAGAATCAGACGAAAAAATATAATTATGAATTATTTAAAATATACACAGTACGTTTACTTGGCATTTGCCGTTTACTTTATTTATGACGGAGTTATAAAAATAAACGAAGGTAATGATGGTGCTACCCTGAGTTTTATAATTGCGGGTATGGCAGTTTTTATGTTCTTCTTCAGGAGAAAATTTGCCAGGAAATTTGATGATCGTAACAAAAAACAGTAAAAAATGGAAATTGGTATTATAATACTATGTTTAATACTATCAGCATTTTTTTCAGGAATGGAAATAGCTTTTGTTTCCTCGAATAAAATTTATCTTGAAATAGAAAAAAAACAAGATAATTTTTTATCACAAATCTTAACGAAACTTACCGAAAATCCCTCGAAGTTTATCGCTGCAATGCTTATTGGTAACAATGTCGCATTGGTTGTTTATGGTTTTTATATGGGAGATTTGATTCTGGAATGCATTGTCAATTTAGGATTTCATTTCTCTGATTTAACAAGTTTATTGGTTCAAACCATACTTTCGACTTTTATCGTTTTAATAACAGCAGAGTTTTTTCCTAAAGTTTTTTTTCAGATCTATGCCAATTCATTAATTAAGTTTTTTGCAATTCCGGCATATCTGTTTTATAGGCTGTTTTATTACATTTCCACTTTTTTTATCTGGATATCAGATTTTGTATTGCAAAAATTTTTCAAGACAGAGGGCGATCAGGTTCAATTGTATTTTAGTAAAATAGAACTGGGAAATTATATTACAGAGCAAATGAATTCTGTTGAAGATGATGATGAAGTAGATTCCGAAATTCAGATTTTTCAAAATGCTTTAGAATTCTCAGGAGTAAAAGCACGCGATATAATGACACCTCGTACAGAGATAGTCGATATTGATTTGTTTGACAGTATTGCAGAGCTTAAGGAGTTGTTTATAGAAACAGGTTATTCTAAGATAATAGTCAGTCAAAACTCAGTAGATGATATTGTGGGTTATGTGCATTCATTTGATCTGTTTAAAAAGCCCAAAACAATAAAATCAGTTTTAATGACTGTTGAATTTGTTCCTCAGACTATTTTGATAAAAGATGCGCTGAATTTATTGATTAAGAAAAGAAAGAACGTAGCGGTTGTTTTAGATGAATACGGAGGGACCTCAGGGATCATTACAATAGAAGATATAGTTGAAGAGCTTTTTGGAGAGATTGAAGATGAGCACGATTCAGATGAAGAAGAGTTGATCGAACAGGAATTAGGCGAAGGCAGGTATTTATTTTCTGCCAGATTAGATGTTGAGTACTTAAACGAAACTTATAAGTTATCTATTCCTGAAGAAGATTCTTATGGAACATTAGGCGGTTTTATTGTTAATTCTACCAAGGAAATTCCTCAAAAAGGTGACGAAATAGTGATAGACAGCTATCATTTTGTGATTGAGGAAGCTTCAAATAAGAAAATCGAATTGGTGAAATTGACGATAAAAGAGTGATTTTTTAAATTAATGAAAAAAATTGTGTAAAATAAAACCCTAGTTGTATTGTTATTAACTAGATAATTGTATTTTCGCAAACTGAATATAAAATTAACGATAATAAAAATGGCAGTTTTAGCAAAAATTAGACAACGTTCGGCTTTATTGATAGGTGTTATTGCACTTGCATTATTTGCATTTATAATAGAAGGTATCTTTACCTCTAAAGGTGGAGGATCTAGTGCAAAGGATGTAGGAAGCATCGACGGAAAAGATATTTCATTTGAAGACTTTAGAGTTAAAGTTAGTAATGCTGAAAAAAGTGGTCAAGGAATTACTTCCACTGAAGCTGCAAACAGAGTTTGGGATCAAGAGGTTTCGATCGCATTATTATCATCTCAGTTTGATAAATTAGGATTAAGAGTTGGTGAGAAACACTTACTTGAAGTTTTAAAATCAGATCCGAATATTGGTAAAAACCCAATGTTTTTAAATGCAGCCGGAGCTTTTGATGTAGCTAAATTTAAAGAATACTTTAAAGCTAATCCTGAGGCAGCACAATATATCTCTGAAAAAGAAAAAGATGCTGAATTAAATGCAAAATTCCAAATCTACAGCACATTAGTAAAAGCAGGTCTTTATACTACAGCTAGTGAAGGAAAGTTGAAATATGAAATGGAAGCTAACAAAGTAAACTTTGCTTATGCTGCTGCATTATATTCTTCTATAAAAGATAGCGATGTAAAAATTTCTGATTCAGAAATTGTAGATTATATGAAGAAAAACGAGAAGAAATTCAAAGCGGATGCAACTCGTGAAATTCAATATGTTTTAGTAGAAGACAAAGCTTCAAAAGAAGACGAAGCTGAAATTAAAGCAAAAATCACTGCTTTATTAAACGGAAGAGTAGAGTACAACGCAAAAACAGGTAAAAATGATACTTTGCCAGGTTTTAGAAATGCAACTAACATTGCTGAATTTGTAAACTCAAACTCTGATGTTCCTTACGATTCAACTTATGTGCCTAAAAATGCTTTACCTGCTATCGATGCTGATAAATTATTCAGTTTACCTGCCGGAGCAATATACGGACCATACGTTTTTGGAAGATACTATGCTATTTCTAAATCTTTAGGATTTAAAGCAGGTGTTAATGCAAAAGCAAGTCATATCTTAATTGGTTATGAAGGATCTCAAACTCCAAACCAAAAAGAAAAAAGAACAAAAGAAGAAGCTAAAGCTAAAGCAGAAGAAATTCTTGCTCAGGTTCAGGCAAATCCGGATAGTTTCATGATGTTGGCTTTTACAAGCTCTGATGATTCATCTGCACAACAAGGTGGTGATTTAGGATATTTTGGTCCAAACCAAATGGTAAAACCATTCAATGATTTTGTATTCAATAACCCAATAGGAAAAGTTGGTTTAGTAGAAACTCCTTTTGGATTTCACATTATCAAAATTACTGATAAACAAGACGGAATTCGTTTAGCTACAATTGCTCAGAAAATTGAGCCATCTGAAGCTACTTCTGATAAAGTATTTACATTAGCAACTAAATTTGAAATGGATGCTGCAAAGAAAGATTTCAATGCAACAGCAAAAGAATTAGGTTTAAAAGTTGCTCCTCCTGTAACTGCAAAAGCTATGGATGAAGCATTTGGTCCTCTAGGAAACCAACGTAACATCGTGAGATGGGCTTATGATAAAGAAACTAGTGTTGGAGACGTAAAACGTTTTGAGATCGCTAATATTGGACACGTAATTGCTCAATACAAAAGTGAGAACAAATCTGGTTTAGTTTCTGTAACAGTAGCAAGACCATATGTTGAGTCAATCTTGAAAAATAAGAAAAAAGCTGAAATGCTAAAAGCTAAAATGACAGGTGCTACAATAGAAGCTATTGCTAAAAGCGCTGGTGTAGCAGTTCAACAAGCGGCTGATGTTACTATGGAGAATCCTGTTTTATCTGGTGGAGTTGGACAAGAGCCTAGAGTTGTTGGTAATGCATTTGCATTAACTCCAAATAAAATCTCTGCTCCAATTGAAGGAAATACAGGAGTTTATGTGGTAAAAAATATTAGTACTGTAAAAGCACCTGCTCTTACAAACCATGCTGAGTATGTTGCTAAAGTAAAAGCTCAAAGCGCAAATGATGCAAGTAGAATTTTACCGGCTTTAAAAAGCAATGCTAAGATTGAAGATAACAGATTACAATTTAATTACTAGTTTTTAGTAAATAAAGGTTAAATATAAAACCCGAAACGTTCTAATGAATGTTTCGGGTTTTTTTATGAGTTGTATTTTTTGTTAACGCTCTTGAATGTTTTGAAAATTTGAAGAGACAGATAGTTTTTACTGTCTAATTCAATATCATTTCATTATAGGTAAGAATGGTTTCGTATCCTTTTGAAGCAAAATATGTCGTTGGGTTTTCTTTTGAAATTACCATGACAAAATCTCCTCCCCAGGCTCCAAGGCTTTTTATGACGCCATCAAAATCAGGAAAAGCAGCTTCTTTAATCGTTTTCACTTTTAGAATAGTACTCAAATGGATTTCATGTTTTTCCAAAGCATTCGCAAATTCCTTTAGTGTTTTTGCATTTAAAACCGCCTCAGTAATTTTATTGTTGTCAATGATATTGTGCGCTAAATTTTGATTTTTATTGTTGTAATAACCATTTATCGCTGTTTTGCTATTTTGCTTTTTATTAAGGTAAACGAAATAAATGTCTTGGGTAAAATCCGGATTAAAGCTTACAGATTCCACTAGAGGTAAGTTCTCTTCTAAGCGGTATATAATAGGAGTGTCGTTTTGTGCACAGGCAATGTCGTAACCACTGCCTCCAAAACTATTTTTTAAGAGTGTAAACGCATCGATGTTCGTCCATTGAGCAATGTTGTTCAATAAAGTAGAAGACGTTCCTAATCCCCAGTTTTTTGGGAATGTAAGTTGTGTGCTGATTTTATATCCGTCAGACTTGCTTATAAAATCGGGATTTAGAAGATAGGCTTCATGTAGAATTTGTACCAAAGTTGTCTTTACAGTTTCGGCTTTTGTATCTGTATTATTGATGATCTCAGTAAAAGAAATAGTGTCTTCGTACCAAAGGTGTTCATCAAAATCATAGCTTTTCCACTGAATTTCCTCATTTGAGGCATTCTCTACAATTAAATTTTGTCCAAATTTAGTAGGTAATGCAAAAGCTTTGGCGCCATCTAAGACTAAATATTCGCCTGTAATTAAAAGTTTTCCGTTACTGTAAAAGGTTGTTTTCATGCATGTATGTTTCACATAAATTCCAATCCCAAAGCTTCGGGATAAAATTCCAAATTCCACTTATTGTTGGAATTTAGAATTTATTTAAAGATTTAATAATTTGGAATTTATAAATTGTGTTATTTTCTTAGATTCTCAATAAATTCAACTACAGCGCTATGAGATACGGCATTTTTCTTAAAATAAGATTTAATTAAACGACGTTCTTCTTCATTGGCTTCAAATTGGTTAATGATATTGTTTAAGTGCATTTTCATGTGACCTTCCTGAATTCCGGTTGTTGTTAGCGAACGCAAAGCGGCAAAATTTTGTGCCAGACCTGCAACAGCTACAATCTCCATTAATTCTTTTGCTGAAGGTTTTTCGAGTATTTCAAAACAAAGTTTTACTAAAGGATGTAAAGAGGTTAATCCTCCAACAGTTCCTAATGCTAAAGGTATTTCAAGCCAGAAAGTAAAAATTCCGTTTTCGATTTTAGCATGAGATAAACTGGCGTATTGACCATTTTTTGAAGCATACGCATGAACTCCGGCTTCAACTGCTCTAAAATCATTTCCGGTTGCCAGAATTACGGCGTCAACTCCGTTCATGATTCCTTTATTATGAGTTACGGCTCTAAAAGGTTCCACTTCGGCAATCTGAACGGCTTGTAGAAATCGTTCTGCAAATTCTTGTGGATTTGGAATGTGTTTCTCTGTTAAATCTTCAATAGGGCAGGAAACTTCAGCTCTTACAATACAATTTGGGACATAATTTGATAAAATGCTCATGACAATTTTTAAGGTTTCGTCTTCTGAAAATAAATCAGAATTTTGAAATTCATCTTTCAAAGTTGTTGCAAATTGCTCCAGGCAGGAATTTATGAAATTTGCACCCATACTGTCTTTAGTTTCGAAAGTAGCATGGAGCTGAAAGTAATTTTCAAGCAGGCTTCTTTTGTCTTTAAGTTTGATGTCTAAAATGCCACCGCCACGTTGTTGCATGTTTTTGGTAATGCTTTGTGTGTCAGAGAAAAATTTTGGTTTTATTTGCTCAAAGAAAGACTGCAGTTTTTCTGCGTCTCCATTAAAAGTAAAATGCACCTGACCAATTTTTTCAGTGTCAATTACGGTTGCTTTAAAACCTCCTCGTGTAGACCAGTATTTTGCTGCTTTTGATGCTGCAGCAACCACAGAACTCTCCTCAATAGCCATTGGGATAGTTTTATATTTTCCGTTAATTAGGAAATTAGGGGCAACCCCAAGTGGAATATATAAATTTGAAATCGTGTTCTCTATGAATTCATCATGCAATTGTTGTAGCTTCTCGTCTGAATTCCAGTAATTTCTTATAATATTTAGTGCTTCTTCAGGCTTTGAAAAATAAGTATTGGCGATCCAGTTTGTTTTTTCTTTTTTGGATAATTTAGAAAATCCGGCAACAGCGTTGTTCATTCTCAGTATTTTAAATAATAAAGTTGCGGCAAAGATACCATTTTAAGAGTTTTGTTTGCAATGTATTTGAAATTTGGAAAATACGCAAACGTTATTTTTTTTAACATTTAACACTTAAAATGTGTATTATGTTCATTTTTTTTACTAAAATTGGGCTCTTTTTTATATTTAAAATAATTCTAATGAAATCAGGTAAAATTACTGTAATACTTTTGTTTTTAGTTGCTACCGTTTTTGGTCAACAGAAAATTACTGTCGAAAATATTTATAGTGGTGTATTTAGGGCGAAAGGAATGGATGAATTGCAATCGCTAAAAAATACAGATCAATATACGGTTTTAAATGTAGATCAGGCAAGTAGAAGTATGCAGATTGATTTATATGATTTTGCAACCCTCAAAAAAGTGTCTAATTTAATCGATACTAAGAATCATAAGGCGCTTGCTGAAGGAATTGACAGCTATACTTTTGATGCTTCTGAAAAAAAGATCCTGATTGCATGTAATACAAATAAAATCTTTCGTCACTCTTTTACGGCAGATTATTTTTTATACGATATAACGACTAAGTCACTAACGAAACTTTTTGATTTTCAGGTTCAGGAGCCAACGTTCTCTCCTGATGGAACCAAAATTGCATATGCAAGAGAAAATAATTTATATGTTTATGATGTAGCTTCTAAAAAATCGACCGCTGTTACAACTGACGGAAAGAAAAATGCCATCATTAATGGTATCACGGATTGGGTTTATGAAGAAGAATTTGCATTTGTCCGGGCTTTTGACTGGAGTAAAGACAGTAAAAAACTAGCTTATATTCGTTTTGACGAAAGTCAGGTTCCTGAATTTTCGATGTCAATGTTTCATAAAGATTTATATCCAACAATCGAAACCTTTAAATATCCGAAAGCGGGAGAAAAAAATTCAGAAGTTTCATTACATATATATGATGTAGCAGGTAGTGCGGCTAAAAAAGTTAATTTAGGAAATTACAATGACTTTTATATTGCAAGATTACAATGGACAAATGATAATAATGTATTATCAGCTCAGGTTTTAAACCGTCATCAGGATAATCTTGATTTATTATTTGTAGATGGAACTACGGCAACTGCAAAAGTGGTTCTCAATGAAAAAGATAAAGCATATGTCGATGTTACAGACAATTTGACTTTCTTAAAAGACAATAGCTTTATCTGGACAAGCGAAAAAGACGGTTTTAATCATATTTATGTATATGACAAAACCGGAAAACTTAAAAATCAGGTTACAAAAGGAAACTGGGAAGTAGTATCTTACTACGGTTTCGACGAAAAAACAAAAACTATTTTCTATCAATCTACAGAAAATGGTTCGATCAACAGAGATATCTACAGAATTGCTTTAGACGGAAAAAATAAAGTACGTTTAACTTCTAAAACAGGAACTAGTGCTGCGACTTTCAGTCCTAATTTCCAATTTTTTATTACTACTTTCTCAAGTGCATCTCAGCCTACGACTTATACTTTAAATGAGTCAAAAACAGGAAAAGAAATTCAGGTAATCGAAAACAATCAGGCACTTTCAGCTAAATTAGTGGCTTATAATTTACCAACAAAAGAATTTTTCGTTTTAAAAACGGCAAAAGGAAACGAGCTTAATGCGTGGATTTTGAAACCGAAAGACTTTGACCCTTCTAAAAAATATCCTGTTTTCATGTACCAATATTCTGGTCCGGGATCTCAACAAGTAAACAATGATTGGAATAATAGTGATGATTACTGGTTTGCTTCATTAACACAACAAGGTTATATTGTAGCTTGTGTAGATGGTAGAGGAACTGGTTTCAAAGGTGCTGATTTCAAAAAAGTAACTCAAAAAGAATTAGGGAAATACGAAGTAGAAGATCAGATCGATGCTGCAAAAGTAATTGGTGCTTATCCTTATGTTGATGCTTCAAGAATTGGAATCTTCGGATGGAGCTATGGTGGTTTTATGGCTTCAAACTGTATTTTTCAGGGAAATGATGTGTTTAAAATGGCTATTGCTGTTGCTCCGGTAACCAACTGGCGTTTTTATGACAGTGTTTATACAGAAAGATACATGACGACTCCACAGGAAAATGCAAGCGGATACGATCAAAATTCTCCAATAAATCACGTTGATAAATTAAAAGGTAAGTTTTTATTGATTCACGGATCAGGCGATGACAACGTTCATGTACAGAACTCTATGCAAATGATGGAAGCGTTGATTCAGGCGAACAAACAATTTGATTCTCAGATATATCCGGATAAAAATCATGGTATTTACGGGGGGGCAACCAGAATTCAGCTTTACAATAAAATGACTAACTTTATCAAGGAAAATTTATAATCTAAAACTTTAAACCAAAAACAAATAATGAATAAAATGGGAGAAACTCAAGTAAAAACTGCGCATCCAAAAGGGCTTTGGGTATTGTTTGGAACGGAGATGTGGGAGCGATTCAATTTCTATGGAATGCGGGCTTTATTAACTTTATTTCTTGTGAATTCATTATTGATGAAGGAAGAAGAAGCATCTTTGATTTATGGTGGTTTCCTTGGGTTGTGTTATCTAACGCCAATGTTAGGTGGTTTTGTAGCCGATCGTTTTTTAGGTAACAGAAACTGTATTTTATTAGGCGGATTGATGATGGCAGTTGGGCAATTGTTATTGTTTACAAGTGGTAGTCTTTTTGATTCAAATCTTGGTTTGGCAAAAATCATCATGTATTCTGCGTTAGGGGTTATTGTTTTTGGTAACGGATTCTTCAAGCCAAATATTTCCAGTATGGTGGGGAGTTTATATCCTAAACAGGAAAAAACAAAATTAGATAGTGCATTCACTATTTTCTATATGGGTATTAACATTGGGGCTTTTTTAGGTCAGTCTATTTGTCCTTTGTTAGGTGATGTTAAAGATGTAGGAGGAATTAGAGATATCCATGCTTTTAGATGGGGATTTATGGCGGCTTCTGTTGCGATGTTTTTAGGAACGATCCTTTTTTACTTTTTAAAAAATAAATATGTGGTTACTCCGGAAGGAAAACCATTAGGAGGTTTACCTTCTAAAAACGATGCTTCTGATTTTGAAGAAGGAGAAGCGCAAAAAGCTAATTTTTCTAATAAAGCTTTGGTCATTGCAGGAATTGCATTTATCGCTTTAGGATTCTTTTTTCATTATGTTGTAGGTCAGAATTTAATCTATACACTGATTTACTCAAGTGGTTTATCATTGGCCGGATTAATTATCTCAGATACTTCTTTAACTAAAATCGAAAGAGACAGAATTATAGTTATCTATATCGTTTCATTCTTTATTATCTTCTTCTGGGCAGCTTTTGAACAAGCAGGTTCGTCATTAACTTTTATTGCGGATAATCAAACAGACAGAAATTTCTTTGGCTGGTTGATGCCACCTTCAATGGTTCAGATTTTTAATGGATTGTTCGTAGTTATGTTAGCAGTTCCTTTCAGTATACTTTGGGATACTTTAAGAGCTAAAGGTAAAGAACCTATTTCTCCGGTAAAATTAGCCGTTGGTTTAGTTGTAATTTCTATTAGTTTCTTTATGATCGCTACACAGGTTTCGTATATCGGAACTTCAGGATTATTATTGGTAAAATGGTTGATCTTATTGTATTTCTTAAATACATGTGCTGAGTTGTGTTTATCACCAATTGGTTTATCATTAGTAGGTAAATTATCTCCAAAACGTTTTTCTTCTTTATTATATGGCGTATTCTTCTTGTCGAATGCATCAGGTTATGCTTTAGGAGGAACTTTAGGTTCTATCTTGCCTGCAACTGGTGATAAATTTGCAAAAGCAAAAGAATTAGGAATTGATCTTCAGGGAGTTTTAGATAATAAAATTGTACCAACTGCAGAGCAGTTAGCTTTATTAGATCAGCATCAGATTAGCGCTCACAATCACTTTTTTGCAGGATTTGAAATCCATAATTTATATGAGTTTTTTATGGTATTTGTTGTCCTTACAGGTATCGCGGCAATTGTATTATTTGCTTTAACTCCATTCCTGAAAAAAATGATGCACGGTGTGCGATAAATGATAATAATGATATGTAAAAAATTACCTATAGGTTTAGACTTATAGGTAATTTTAATTTTAAAAGAGTTTATAGTTATGTGGAAAAAACACCCAAAAGCACTGCCTTTTTTGTTTTTATCTGAAATGTGGGAGCGTTTTGGTTACTATTTAATGATCGGAATCTTTACTTTATATCTCAAGGACGTAAAGGATGGTTTTGCCATGACCGAGAAAGAAGCTTCTGATTTATATGGAACTTTTATAGCATTGGTTTTTTTAACTCCTTTTATTGGCGGTCTTGTTGCTGACAGGTATTTAGGTTATAGAAAGTCTATTGTTTTTGGTGGGATTTTAATGGGTATTGGTTACTTCTTAATGGGAGTACATGATATAACGGTGCTTTATATTGCCATGACTTTGGTAATTATAGGAAATGGTTTTTTTAAACCCAATATTTCAACCTTATTAGGAAGTTTTTATTCTAAAGAAGAGTATAAAGATAAAAAAGACGAAGGCTACAATATTTTCTATATGGGAATTAATGTTGGCGCTTTTATTTGTAATTTCTTTGGTGCTGCATTGCAGATCCTTTTAGGGTGGCATTGGGCTTTTATGGCTGCTGGTGTTGGTATGTTCATAGGTGTTATTGTATTTTTATTAGGTACAAAACATTATGTAGGCTACGATCAGAAAAAAGGAGTTCAGGAAGGAGATATGCCGTTTTATAAAATTATCCTGTTTATTTTATTGCCTTCTGTTGTTTTTGGAGTAATAGGCTGGTTGATAAAAGGTGTTGCTTCAGAAACTAATTTAGACAGTTATATCTTTGGTTCAGATAGTACAGATGCTTTTATTTTTGCCTGTATTCCGATTGTTTTCTTTTATGGTTCACTTTATTTTAAAGCCAAAGTAGAAGATAAGAGGCCAATTGGTGCTCTGCTGGCTATTTTTGGCGTAGTGATTTTATTTTGGGCTGTATTTAAGCTCAATGGTTCGGCACTTACTACCTGGGCAGATCGTTATACTGACAGAGAAGTAACCGGGACAGCCGGTCAGGTAGTTGGTAAACTAAAATTAGCAAAAGAAGTCGAATATAAAAAAGAGTCCACAGAGCTTTATGATCATCAGTTTCGTTTACAAAAAGTAAATGGAGTCGTAGAGACAGAGGTAAATTATCCATTATATTTTAGAAATGTTGCTCCGGAGAAATTACCTGAAGAAGGGGCTAAAGTGCATCTTTGGGCAACTAATTTGAGTCAGTCAATCAATCCGGCCTGGGTAATTATATTAACACCTTTGATTGTTGCGTTTTTCTCATTTTTGCGATCCAGAAAAAAAGAACCCTCGACACCTACGAAAATTGCTTTTGGTTTGTTAATTTCGGCGTTGTCTGTTTTGGTCATGGTAGCAGCTGTAGAAATTGGTCATGATGGAGCAGAAAAGGTGAGTGCCTGGTGGCTGGTGGCAAATTATGGAATCATAACAATCGGGGAACTATTCCTGAGTCCAATGGGATTATCAGTAGTCTCAAAGTTAAGCCCTGTTAATATCACTTCCTTAATGATGGGAGGTTGGTTTTTGTCGACTTCGATAGGGAATAAGTTGAGTGGAGTTTTGGCCAGTATGTGGGATACGTACGATAATAAAGCCAACTTCTTCTGGGTAAATTTTGCACTGTTAATGTTTGCAACTGTACTAATGTTTGGTTTGGTGAAACAGCTTAACAAGGTGATGAAAGAAAAAGGAATTAATTAATTATTTATAAATAAATGGAGCAGAAGATCACTTTAGAGGAGATTCAAAATTTTAAAGGCAATTACCCGAAACAATTGTGGTATTTGTTTTTTGTTGAAATGTGGGAGCGTTTTTGTTTTTATGGAATGCGTGGTGTTCTTGTTATTTTTATGGTAGATCAGCTTTTTTTGAAAGAAGATCATGCCAGTGAGCAATATGGAGCTATTCAGGCTTTTGTATATGCTTTTACTTTTATTGGTGGTATTTTTGCTGATAAAGTTCTGGGGTTTAAAAAGTCATTATTTTTTGGTGGAATCGTTATGATTTTAGGGAATCTTTTGATTGCTATTGCCCCTCATGATTTCTTTTATTACGGAATTGCTTTTTCGATTATAGGAACTGGTTTTTTTAAGCCAAATGTTTCTTCGATGGTTGGAGAATTGTATCATGAAAACGACGGTCGTAGAGATGCCGGTTACGGAATGTTCTATGCCGGAATAAATGTAGGCGGACTTTTTGGTGGTGCTTTATGTGTTTATTTAGGGAAATTCTATTCGTGGCAATTGTGCTTTTTATCAGCTGCAATTGTAATGTTTTTAGGTTTGATTACCTTTTTGTTTACTAAAAAGCATTTAGGGCCAATTGGTGATTCTCCATTATTACACTTAGATGTCAAAAAGAGAAGAATTCGTGAAATAGCAGTGTATGCTGCGTCGATTTTGAGTTTGCCTTTTATTTTTATAATGGTTAAGAATACTAAGTATACAGATTATTTCATGTATACTATTGGTACAATTGCCGTTTCATATTTCGCATATGAATTGTTTAAATTGGGAGATGCTAAATTACAAAAGAAGCTTTTTGCAGCATTTCTGTTTGTGTTTTTCTATTTCTTGTTTAATTCTATTTACGAACAAAGTGGCGGATCATTGTCGCTTTTTGCAAAAGACAATCTAAATGATCAGTTATTGTTTTTTACAATTGATCCCAATGTTGTCAATAACAGCTCAAATACTTTTTTTGTAGTAGTTTTGAGTCCGCTTATTGGTTTGTTATGGATCTGGTTAGGCAAGCGAAAAATTGAACCTAATACTTTGATTAAATTCGGAATTGGATTTTTGTTCCTCGCGGCTTCTTTCTATATCTTCTATCTTACTAAATTCTTTGCAGACGTAAAAGGTATTACTTCATTGAATGTATTTACGTTTGCCTATTTGATAACTACTATTGGTGAGCTTTGTTTGGGGCCAATCGGAATGTCGATTATTACCAAACTTTCTCCAAAAAGACTCTTTGGGATGATGATGGGATTATGGTTCCTGGCAAGTGCTTTTGGGCAATTGGCTGCAGGTAAACTTGGGGCAGAAATTTCCAGATCAAATACAGGAGATACTTTAGTTTCTAAGCTGCAATCGTATACAGAAGGGTATTATCAACTGGCAATTTATTCGCTTATTGCGGGATTGGTTTTGTTGGCAATTTCGCCATTTATTAGAAAATTAATGCAAGAAGTAAAATAGACGACATTTTACAATTCTTTTTTTGTTTAAATTTGTCAAAAATTAAAAGGATCATGAAAAAGATATACTTAATAACATTGTTTTTAGTTGGAGCTTTTGCAACACAAGCGCAAGAGTTAAAATGGTACACTGATGTAAGAGAGGCGATTACTGTAAGTAATAAAGAGCAAAAGCCAATGTTAATGTTTTTTACCGGAAGTGATTGGTGCGGATGGTGCATTCGTTTGCAGAATGAAGTGTTGAAAACACCGGAATTTACTAAATGGGCCAAAGAAAATGTTATTTTAGTTGAGCTGGATTATCCTAGAAGAACACCGCAAACGCCTGAGATTAAAAATCAAAATAACGAATTGCAGCAAGCTTTCGGAATTCAGGGATTTCCAACCGTTTATTTTACCAGCGCTGAAGCAAAAGATGGTAAAGTCAATTTTAAAGGGCTTGGGCAAACAGGTTATGTTGCGGGAGGTCCATCTGCTTGGTTAACAGTTGCTGAAGGAATTGTTCATCCAAAGAAATCTTAAGAAGTATATTATACAACAATATTTTTGCAAAAGCTCCCTGTGTTCTCACAGGGAGCTTTTTTGTTGTTGTGTGCCCAGCATGGGCGATAACTCTAGGGTGTAAGTCCCGAACACGCCTTTACAGTGGGAAGTGTTAGCTGAATGCAAGGGTGTCCATCGCGAGGTGGAATCTGA
>NZ_JAMZNK010000001.1 GCF_027980145.1 Flavobacterium azizsancarii
GCCGATGTAATAACCATTTATCCAAGATTGATCTACAAAGCCAAGTACAAGGTCATTTACTTCAAGTACATATTTTTTTGCAGGGTCAGCATTTGTGGGATGCTTATAAATCGACAATTCTCCCACTTGAATAAATTTGGCTCTTGTAATTATTTCAGGATGTGCATTCGGGTCTGCTTTATGCGCATCAAACTGGGATTTCTCAGCCTTTGCATTTAGAGTATTTGAAAGGTTCGTTATATCGCTTTGCTGTATTGAATCACCTTTCAGTCTAAAACTTGAGAACGTTTCCCAAAACTGGGCTTGCGTTGGCTTTTTGCCCGTCATAAACCAATCGTATATTTCTGTGAGTGTTGCCATTAGTCGAGTGGTATTAATACATAGTAAAATTTCAGATTCTGTTCGTTCGCTACTATTTCTCGAAGGTATATTTCGAAAGAGGTTGCCTGCTCATTGCCATAAGTCCAAAACACATCATTGTCATCATTCCAATTAGAGCTTCGACCTCTAAGAGCACCCAGAACCATGTAATTCGAAGTATTTACAGTAGGGAATGAAACAGTCATTTTTGTATCATTTACATTACCTGCGCTACCCACGTTTCCAACATTAAATACTGATTTGCGTAAAAATGGAGATGTGAACGATATTTTATTTTTGATGTAAGCGTCTGAAAGAATTTCAGTAACATTCCAATCAGCCTGTACATTTTTCTGTGCTCCTTGCTCAATTGTTTCTAACTTGGTTTCGGCAGCAACTAACCTGGTGAAAATTCCCTCGAGCAATCCTTTTAGAGATTTAGTTTCAAGAGGTTTGACAAAATCTGACCACGGAAAAGAAACTTCAGAAGTACCAAATGTTGCATAACGTATTGTATGAACTGCTTTGATAGAGCCGTTTTCAAATGGACGGTTTACGGATTCTTCAACGATGATAACTGTTGAATCTACTGAAACGACAGCTGAACGAAAATCCAAAAGTTCATTGTTAATATAAATCTTGCCATCTTTAACAGTTGTACCTTCGGTTTCGCATCCTTCAACAATTGTAAAATTACCAGCGATATTTCCAAAAGCATTAAATATTGAAAATGAAGTCTGAAGCTCCTGTAATCTTTCAGAGTTCAATGGCCAACCTCCTGTTTGTATAAAATTTGTACTATTCATCTATAAAAATGCTATAGCGTTTCCCGCCTGATTTATAAAATTTGATATGTGCGTGCAAAGCATAAATTTGACTATTGTAAATTTCCTCCGGAACAAAGACAATAAAGTCTAAACCTGTGTCTGCTGTCTCAGCTTCCGTTCTTAGAAAGATTGTTTTGTTTTCACTTTCTGTATGGGCATAAACTGTTTTTGATTCTGCCTCAGTGTAGATGTAAAATGTTTTATGAATTTGACCATCACCAATATAAATTCGCCGTTCTACAATGTCAAATTTGTCATTTAGCGAACCTTCTAACGAACAAACTTGGCCGGTGTGTTCAAGCTTGTATAAATTGTCTATCCTCCAATTGTACCATTTATAGTATAATGAGTTAAGCGGCTTAAGTAACAATTGAGCAAACGCCGATAAGGAAGGTTTTCTGAGCATCGTTGGAATGTTATCCAGGGCGAAAATGTTCCAGTCAATATTAAACCACATAAGCAATATTGTCAAATGTTACTATTTCAAAATATCCGCTTTCCGCTACTTTTGATATATTAATTGGTTGTGGATCACCGTAACCATTTATCTCAGGATTAATCCATGCACTTGCAGCGCTTAAAAGTGTTGCATCTAAAACACCTGGTACTAATTGAATTTTGTCAATTAAAGACGAAAGCTGGAGCTCACCATTAAATTTTAATTCTTTCATGAATTCCTGAAGAGCATCATTAACCGGATAATCCGCATTTAGCTTACTCATGCCACTTTCATTCAATACTAATGCGTCTCTTTTTATCTTAATATTTAAAAAGAGTTTGTCTGCTTTGTAATTGATAATGGTAAGAGCAGTTCCGGCAACTTTTATTCTTTTAAAATAAAACTCAATTGCTTCAACTTGTGCCGGGTCTGTAAATTCTTTTAATTTGCCGCTTTCTTCACCGGCTATTTTTAGAATTACCCGGCTACTGTCAGTGGCTTCATTAACTGCTGCGTACTTAATAATTTTTGAGTTTTCAATTTCTTCAATCGTTGCATTTCCATTTTCGAAATAATCTTTATCTGCCATCAAATCAAAACCATATTGAAAACGCAAAGCCATTGTTCGATACCAGGGAAGCGTACCGGCCTTTTCATTTGCTAAACGTTCATCAACTTCTTTTGCATGTTGATCAAAGAATAATTCATGAAAGTAATGTGCTAATGCTACTATTTCAAAAAGAATGTTTTCCAGACTGACCAATGAAAATTCATTCTCAAAAGAAGCTCCTAAAACAAAACCATAAGAAGTGGCATAATTTTCATTTGCCATAAATACTTTGGTCATTTCTGTTTTTATCTGTGTTTTTGTTCTTGCCATTACCTTATAATAAAAGTTTTTTCGATGATCATTGCTCCAATACCATCATCTGGTATAATTAGCTCATGATTTTCATTTGTTATTGCTGTGGAAGGGAGATTCTTTTCAGACCATAACTCAACAATAGATAAATCTGCTTTTCCTGATGGAAGTAATTCCTGATCAATAAATAAAGGATCACTCAACGACAGGCCATTTAACAATGACACAGCAAAAGCATTTTCAATACTTCCTGTTGATTGTAATACAAGGTCGAAAAAGGATTGGCCGTGTTTAGCTTTCATAATTAGCAATTATCTTAATGTTGTCAGTTCTATACAAATCGAGCTCTGTAATTTTTAAGCCGTCTTTTGCAAAATGCTCTGTAATCTTATGCCTGTATTCTAAGAGGTCAGCGCCGAGTAAAACATCTTCAAAACAAACACCTAAATCCGGCCGGTATTTAAAATCACCTTGCGATCCAATTAATATTAAAGCCTTGTTTTGCTCCAATGTGTTTCCAATTACTAAACCTGATATAATCTTACCGCCCTGATCACGTATTGGATTAATTTTTATATCTAAAAGATTCCCTTGATCAATGTTATCTACTAATTGAATTCCTATGCCTTTCATGTTATTCTAATTTTCCCTGAAATGATCCTGTCACAGGGCCATTTGGAGCTGTTAAACCTGATTGATAGGTTATCGTTGCGGTTTTTACATACTTGTCAATAACAGTTGCCAGGCGTTCAGCAAATTCATCATCTGAATTGTCTTCCCGTGTTCGCATTTCTGTAATGATCCCTTTTATATCTTGTTTTAAAACATTTTTATTTAAAGCCATTTTAAACCTATTTTAATAACTGATTAAACTTTGTTTCAAAACTTTCAATTGCTGTAATCGAATCCGGTAAAGGTGTTCCTGATGGCCCCATCGGAGTGTACACTTTTAATTGTTTCAATAAAGTTCCTAAATCAGTAAATATTTCTTTGAGACTTACAGCTTCATTCTTAATACTTAACTTACTATCAGAACTATCAATCAGCAATTCCAGACCACCTTGACAGATTTCTATTTTTTCAAACTGATCTGCTTTTATAACTGTCATGTTGGTAAGGTCACCTGTTGAAGACAACATCAAAACTGACGATCCTACTTTTGGTGTTACCAGGATAAAATCTGATTGATCATCAATAGTTGCTTTAAGCTTGACATCACTAATATCTAAACCTGAAATTAGTTTAACAGTACAGCTTTCACCTTGAATAGATTGGACAATACCGGTTACAGGTAAATTTGAATTCGCGCCAACAATTTGTTTTATTATGGCTTTAATTTGTGCTGGTGTATCCTTCATCCTAGTTTAATTCCAAATTTCACAACTCTTTTACCGCCTGCATCACTAAATGTTGTTACTGTTGATATGACATAATAGATTCCTTTTTTCTCCGGGTAATCTTCATCTGAGAAATAAGCTGAATAAGTTGGTTTAACAAAAGGAATTAGCCAGGTATCAATTGATCCGTCAAGACCGTCATAATTATTTTGTTGTAATGCGACGGCAGCAATTCTCTTCATGTCGATTTCACTCATAGAGCCCACTTTAAGGGTGATCTTATCGCCTCCGGTTGTTCCGGTTTTATAACTCCTAACCTTACCTTTTAGATCAATACTTTCGATAGTTACTTCAACCTTTTTATCAATGGCTCTTTTATATTCCAAAGAAGATTTTTCAATATTTTTTTGCATCGAATAAACAACTTCACCGCCTTTTTCTAAATAAGGTGCATGAATATGCAAAACCTTTTTTTCAGCATCAAAATAGATATTTGCTTTTGTCTCTTCCTGAAGCTTTTTAAGAACATCGTAACCAGTTGCCTGGTGAATGGTAAATTTTTCATAACCTATATCGAAATCACAGGAAAGTTTGAATGATTTATCAATTTGATCGATTAGTGATTGTGCAATTTTTTTCATCGATGTAGGTTTCATTTCGGCATCCTTGACACCAACTCTGAATAAAAACAAAGAATCTTCACACAGTATTTTTAAACTACTATCATTTGTAGTGATATCCTTAACATATCCGCTAAACTCTTTTCTTAGATCATTGTCGTAACCTAATTCTATAATTATTTCAGAACCTCTGCTAATCGTATTTTCAAAATCTAATACTTTATTTAAAACCGCTTCGGGTAAGGTTATAACTGCGGTGTCTACTAAGTTTTCTACCGATTCAGTTATTTCAATTTCTGAAATCAACATCAATTTGTATGATCTCCCTTTACTTTTAAAGGTGATATTCCAGTCCATGTTTAGCATAACTACTTTTCATCTAATTTTAAGACCAATAAATAATCAAAATCACTTACTGCTTTTATTTCATAAGCCTGAACGTTTTCGCCTTTTGTGAATGGAAAACTAAAATCTTCTATGACAATTTTATTAATTCCTAAAAGTCGTAAGGGTTCACAAAAGACATATATCGCCTGAGGTTTTAGCAAAAAGTCTCTTAACTTTTCAAAATCACGCCAGGGAAAACAATCCCTAATACTTCCAAGTTCGTAATCTCCAATTAGAACACCAGTAATTGTAATGTCGTAATCGTCCTGCGCCCAACGCTCTTTTATTTTACCTGGTAATTTGTTTCCTTTTGAAACACTTCTTTTAACAACTTGATTTTTTCCATTTATTGAAATCATTGTTTCATAAGGTAAGAGGTACTTTTGACCATTCTCAGTTAAAGAAAAAGATAAAGGAAAAAATTGCTGTTCTTCTTTAGGAGCCGAATCACTATGCCACCATAATTGTTCAACTATAACCGATGACTTTGCTTTCTTTATTTTATCAATATTTCTTAATGGTAAAAAAGGAATTGGCGGTAAAACGTGTTTCGCTAATTCATTTTGTATTACACTAAATCTAGGAATTGATTCAGCTACTTTTGTTCCAACTAAAGAAGCAAATAATATATCTCTGTTATCCATTATCCTGCTGATGTATTTGCCGATGCTAAGACTCTTAATAATGCATCCTGGCTTTGTTCCTTCATTTGATTTGCACTGTCTTTAAAGTCCTTTCCTGAAATATTTAAAATACCGATCAAGTCTTTTAAGTTAATTGTAATTTGAGTGTTTTTAGTTCCTCCAGTTGCAATAGCTTCATTAGTTTTAGTGCCTGTACCGTTTCCATCCGATGCGGGTTTACCGTCTTTGCCTACAGCTACTCCGGGTAATGTGGGCTGTTTGATTCCACCTTGCTCTTCAACTTTCTTTTTTGCTTCGTCCGGAGTAACCAAATCCATCGATGCTCTGAGGCTTTTAATCTTTTCGGCACCGCCTCCAGCTAAACCGCCTAATCCTGGTATGTTCGATAAAAGTTCTAAAATCTGTTGTAATGGATAGAGAACAATATCTAACAAGACCTGACCAATTCGTTTTATTCCGCCCAGGATACCTTCGCCTTTAAAAGCTGCGGTAATGCTATCCCAGTGTTTCTTAAGTGTCATGATAGCATTAATAAGATAACCTAGCGGTCCCAGAACCACGAGCATAGCAGCGCCAAATTCATTCCATTTGACAATAGCATAGCTGATGTAAGTTAACAGAGCCATGACTATCAATATTATTGCACCAACTGGATTGGCATCCATTGCAGCATTTAACTGCCATTGTGCTGCTGTCCATAATGAAGTTGCACCCGCTGCGATCGCATTCCATACAGAAGAAACTTTTGCAAAGAATGCAGCTCTTTTTTGAGCATTAGCCAAAGTTGAAAATACAGTTGCCATGCCACTTAAAAGTGGTGATAAAGCAGCAACATCTTGTGCTACTTTACCTAAGACATCAGCATAGCCTATTAATCCATCAGTAGCATTAAATAATGAAATTTTAAAATCATCAATCTGCGCCTGAATCCTTTTGTTTTTCTCTAAAGGACTTTCCATCACAATCGCAGCCTGTTCGTATGCAGTATTTGTACCAGTGATAGCAGTTGTTAAGCGTTCAATCTCAGGAATACCACTAATCAAAGCACGGGCAGCATTTTGATTTTCCATCCCAAATAACTTAGTCATCAAGGCACTATCTTTCATCACTGGCTCTAAAGCAGCAAGACGTTGAGCAAGTGGTAATGATCTGTTACCCATCGCCACCATATCTACACCGGCAGCTCGTAACGCTTTTTGCGTGTCTTTTGGTAGAAAGCGCCCTTGTGACATAATAGCCATCGCATTACGAAGAGCGACACCACCCTCACTACCTTTTTTACCTGCCTTATCAAGCACTTGCAAGGCAGCGTTAGTTTCTTCAAAACTGACATTAGCGCCTTTAGCGGCCATTCCTGCCTGTTCAAGTGCTTGTTTGATTTGTGGTAATTCTGCGGAACCTTCTCCGGCAGCAGCGGCCATAACATTCATCATTCTTGCCATTTCCTCGCTTGCTGCAATTGGATCATCAAGTGAAACTTGATATTGATTCATTGCTGTAGTCAACAGTTCTGTCGATGCAACCTGATCACCACGCATCAATTTACTTGTCACAGCAACTGATTTTCCCATGGCATCTAATGCAGCAGGAACCTTGGCTATTTCAGGAGTTAATTGACCTAAAATTAATTTGTACGATTCAGCTCCATCGGCCGCAGAACCTCCAAAGGTTTTAGCAGATTTTCGTGCGTATGTTTCAATCTCTTTTAGCTTATCACCTGCAACACCTGTCATTGCAGAGAGGTCGTACATTGAAGTGCTTAAATCCATTCCTGGCTTATTTACACTTGATATAGCACCGGCAACACGATCGACCTGATCAATTATAGAACTTAGTTTTATTGTTTTCAGATTATTCTGGATATCGTTAAAAGCTTTCTTAAAAGTTTTATCCATATCACCGGCACTATGCTCAATTTTTTCGACTGTAGCGTTAAGTTTATCCATGCCGGCTGTAATTGCCTGTGCATTGGATGTGATCTTAAACATAAATTCAAAAAGATTGCTCATTACTGTTTTTCGGTTGCTTCTGATTTTCTAACCCACTCTAGTTCTTTTACCCGCATTGCCCATTCTTCATCGCTGAGGCTGTCCGGGTCAATTTTGAAGTAGTAGCGCAACTGTGCGCTGCTAATTCTTATGAAATCATTTTCATCAACTTGGACAGCCTCTAAAGCTTTTCCAATGTTGCAGTCTTGAACTTTACTAATTCAGCAAGTTGCGCTGCCACAGATATAAAATAATTATCATCGGTTTGTATTTCGATATCCCCACCTAACCAACAACCTTTCAAGATCAGCTCGTTAAATTTCATGGGGTCTTTTCCAGACGCCGAAGCGAAAGACAGCGTTTTTCGATCGGCCAGTTTTACAATACAAGCTTTATCCTCAACAGTTAGTTTGTAAATTTCTTTGTATTGTTCTTTCCAGGAAGCAATTTGTTCTGGTGTTATTTCTGAAAATGTCTCTATAGTTGTTTTTTGCATGACTATTTTATTTAGATATTTTTACGGATTCTTAGACAGATAAAAGGCACAGTAACTTCGGCAAACTTATCGCCTTGTTTTATCTCTGTTGCAGCCTCTGTAAAACGAATACCATCGAGAGCGTCAGTTTTCATAAAATTGCCTTCCAATGGGTTACCAAAGGACACAATCGCATCAACAGAAGTGCTTAGAATTGACCCACCCGCCGCGATTTCCATCGCGTTGTAGTCTGACATTAACATTGTTAATTCGCCCTCAGAACTAATGTTACCGCTTTGTATAGATTGCGGATATTTGCCTTTGCCGTAAATTGCTTCACGTTCGATTTTCTCAGAGTATTTCACTCCACGAATACCAGTAATATCACGGCCGCCAACTATCACAGTTATGTCAGACCATTCATATTCTCTACTATTAAAAGCCATCTTTTAATTATTTGAAGTTATTGGTACAAATCCAAGCGGTACCTCGATAAATCGGGCGTATGCTTTTGAACGTACCTGTAATTGTTTGATTTTAATTATAGAAGTTGAAGTAACATTTTGTGTCAAATCAACTTTACAGATCACTCCTTTATCTTTCGTATCACTTGGATCATAGGACAATTCTCCTTCGACTGTCATTTCGCTAAATATTTTAGCAATAACAGCCTGTTCGATAACCGTCGCAGATAAAGCTTGTATTGTTCCGTTTGGATTAACATCGATGTCATCAAGGGTAAACTCGACAAGTACATCATAAGCCAATCGAAACGCTTTATCAATCACTCTTCTTTGTGGGATGTAGTGATAATCATCATCAGGTTCACAAGCTAAAGGGCCATCTGAAAAATAATAGCCGGATTTTCTTTTGTGATTTCTAAGCGTTACAAAACCTTTATCGTGTATTGAACCTACATCATAAAGTTCAACAGGTACATCGACAATAAAAGCCGTAGTACTTTTAATAGCACCATCACGAACGCGACCAGGATTAACCTGTACCGCTTTCGCAGCTAAACGACCGGCCAAAATTCCGATTGCGGCTCCTTTTGATGGAACTGTACCAGTTCTCTTTTGTGAATCACCAATCATTACACCAACTCGATTATATGTTTTCGTGGTTAGATCAATCAAGGTTGACTTATCGCCAGAAAAGGCATAACCTTCTAAGTAGACAAAAAATGGTGCATACTCAGTTTTTGTATAACTTTCAGCTAACAGCTGAGCTTTTGGTAATGCTAGCAAAACATCGCTATCGATAGCCGTTTCAATAGTTGGCGTATAGTCAACAGAAGGATCGAAACTCACAAATAAACCAGAGATTGCACCGTTAGCGGCATCTAATAATTTTTCTGCAGGTGTCTTTTGAGTTGTTACATCAGGAGTAAAAAAATCACTAACTTTTTTACTGTTCGCAAATCCCATAATCCATAATGCAGTACCGCTTCCAACCTCGTTATAAAACTCCTGAAGGAATTTATACAATCGGTAATTCCCAACACTTGGTAATATGCCCAAAGCTGCAACGTCAAGCATACTTTTTACTTCATAATCTTTCTCAAGCAAAAAAGTAGTACCTACAGCAACAGCGCTGGCCAATACTCCAAATGTGCCATCAGGACGGTTTAGAACCGTTCCGAGTTGGCCGTTTTGAAATTCAATTTCTACTCCTGGTAACATCTATTTTTCGGTATTAGTTTTGTAGTTATTTTTAGCATCGGTGGCCTCTTTTGCTTCCAATGCTTCAGCATCAGATTTTGCTTTAGCATCCGCAGCTTGTTTTGCTTCCAGTGCTTCAGCATCAGATTTTGCTTTAGCATCCGCAGCTTGTTTTACTTTCAGTGCTTCAGTATCAGCTTTTGCTTTAGCATCCGCAGCTTGTTTTACTTTCAGTGCTTCAGTATCAGCTTTTGCTTTAGCATCCGCAGCTTGTTTTGCTTCCAGTGCTTCAGTATCAGATTTTGCCTTAGCATCCGCAGCTTGTTTTGCTTCCAGTGCTTCAGCATCAGATTTTGCTTTAGCATCCGCAGCTTGTTTTACTTCTAGTGCTTCAGTATCAGCTTTTGCTTTAGCATCCGCAGCTTGTTTTACTTCTAGTACTTCAGCATCAACATCAATCTCGTTGATATCAACTTCGATTATTTCTTCTCCTGGAGAAACAACTTTTTTATCTGTCAATGTTTTTGCATGACTACGGGCTGTATCTTCTTTATAGAATTGTTGCCCATCTGATGTAGTGTAATGTTCAGCTATTTTCATCTTAAATTGATTTTTTGAATTTGTAAATAAGGTAGATCAGTCCCAGAGCAATCAGAAAAATAAATAACCTGCCACACCATACTTCTGTTTGTTGCCAGTACGTTAGAGGTTTTTCGTAGGGAACCGGTATTGTTTTTGTTCCCTGCTTGTTTTCTAATATGTAAGTTTCTTTCCAGGAGGCGAAGAGCCGTTGCGCTTCTGACTTGCAATCAACGCTAAGTTTATTGTCCTGAATATTTACATCTGGTGGTTTTAGGTTTTTCCCTGGTGTTAAAATGGGATCTCCTTTTATCTTAACTTTTCCGTCAACACATTCTAACCATGCGCTATAATAGCTGCTATCTTTTTCGGTTAAAAAAACGGTGTCTTTTACAGTTACTTCGGTTGTAATTGTGTTTACTTCGGTTGTTGTTGATAAAGGAACGCTGTTACTTTTGCAAGAAACAAGCGTTCCGATAAACAAAAACAAAAAACAGAAGTAAAATGAGCAGAGTGTATTCTTAATGTTTTTCATATTTAAATGCTTTTTAAATAGGCTTTAAAATCTTATAAAACCTTTCATTTGTGATATTTTACGATCATATCTTCGTGCGACTTCATAACCCTCACGACTTCCATCAGCGTTCGTGTTACCTTCAATTGTTTGCAGTTTGCCATTTGGCAGAATCTTTTCTACAAAGCCAGTGTGTCCATTGCCTTTACCAAAATCCATAATAAAGAAGTCACCCGGCTGTGGTATGGTAACTCTCAGTTTTTCCATTTTATTAAACATTGCTAAAACACCGGCAGTTTTCGCCAATGGATTTATAATGTCTAACTGTAATGATGCTTCTTTAACAGACCAATAAACGAAAGCCATGCACCACGCGTAACCTTTTCCTAATCCCACTGATTTTAGATATTTTTCAACCGCTGGCCCAGCATTGCTGTTTTTGGGTATTTCTTGTACGCCGATTTGGCTTTGGGCTATTTCAAGTGCTTTACTTCGTAGTGTCATGGGGTTTTCCGTTTAATTGTTTGAACTTTTGCAACTCATCTACTAACTGCTGATTCACAAGCATTAACTCTCTATGCTGAATTTCCATCGATTTGATAGTATCGTAAGCTGCGGTCAATCTCGTTGCCATATCATCGAGTAAGTCTCGGTAATATTTTACAGCCGTTACGGCGTTATCAAGTTCAGCTGCTCGATCTTCTGCGAGCGATTTTCGTTTTGAAAAGAACCAGGTAATTAATGCTGTGAAAAAAACAGTTAGAGTTGGGTATACAAATTGTTCCATTTAATCGTTTTAAAAAAAAGGCTCTAATAGTTGGCTTTAAAAACCATTAGAGCCTTTTGTATATTTATATCTCGTTTATGTCTTAAAGGATCGCTCCAATTTTCTCAGCTCTGAAAGGAGTTGCTAAGAAATAGTGACGATAAGCCAAATCATTTGTCTGACCAGATGGATTTGTTGCAGCTGGAGTAAAATATTGTTTTGTATTACCCGTCTTTTTTGCAACTCCTGTTAGTCCAAAAACTATTGACGCAACCTTGTCAGTTGCAGCAGGTACAGAGCCGTAAGCTTTCTTAACACCCGCCTCAGTATAGTACGGCATGTTTTCGTAGGTATATAAATGAAACCCTGCGATCTTCGGTGCCGGCATTCCCTCTGAATAATTAATCAGTTTATCACCAAAGTTTTTACGGTCTAGTAACAAATCATTCCAATGATCTTCACACAAAACCAAACGTCTATCCTTAAGCGGGAATTTACCGGCTTTACATGCTGCTTTGAATCTTACCAAATCATCATAAGTAAGTCGTAAACGAGTGCCATCCTTTAAAGGAGCATCAGTTCCATTCACGCCTGTAGCAAAAATTACTGGTGTTTTAGTAGCATTTGATTGTGGAGCAAGTGAGTGAATCGCTTTACTATATTTCTCAACCAGAATAGCTCTTACCGCACTTTTGGTAACAGTGTCTATTTTATCATAAGACGCTCCCAATATCTGATCATCAGAAACCGTTACCACTTTGGTTTGATATTTATCAAGAGTAAACTGTAAATGACCATCTGCATATTCCTGAACAGGAATTGGATAAGTGTTATTGTTGACTAATACTTCAACTTCGAAGTCTGTTGCAGCAATGTGAATAATATTTTGTTCAGTTGCTGTGCTTTCACCCAACTGACTAACATCAGCATCAAGTTCGGCAACTCCATCTAACCATGGAGCCTGATCCGCTTCATCTAGGTTTTCGATCACGCGATCTAACCAAATTTCTGGGAAATTTAATGGCATATTTTATTTTTTTGTGTTAAACAATTTTGCATACTCATCTGGTTGGGTAGTTTTAAAAGCCAACTGAGCATCCAGACTTAATTTTTGAAACTCTTCTTTAGTTGTGGCACCGCCACCAACAGCTACCACTGTTTTATCTGCTAAAGTGGTTTTTGCCGGGATTGAATCCAGTGTCGTTTTAAGAATTGAAAGGCTCACGTTTCCAAGCGCTTCGAACTCTGCTCTTTTTGGAGCTGCAAACTTTCCCGCTGCCTGTCCTGCGTCTAGCGTTGCTTTTAAATCAGCAGCTACGGCATTGTCTTTTTCAGTTTGCATGGCTAGTAATTTACCTTTGCTTTCTGCGTTTTCTAATGATAATTTCAATACAGCTGCCTCAACAGCTTCAACATCCACGTCGGGATTTGTTTTATCAAAACTTAAAGCTGTTAGTACAGCCAGTGATAATGTGATTTTTTTCATATCGTTTTTAGGGTTTAATTCTAAAGTTTGGTTTTCGCCTGTAACAGGCTGTAGGGATAAACACAATTCTTTAACCTCTTCATCTTTTAAAAGTTCACCAGATTGGCTATAAAGACGTATTGAATTAGCATTTGAAGGAACAGCGACAATTGAACACTCATAAAGCTCACACTTAGTCATGATTACTTTATCACCAACAATTTGTAAATCTTCGCGATTAAACGTAATTCCCATTGAGCATGAATTGATAAACCCACGATCAACTTTACCGGAAACAAATACAGCATCTTCATCATCTAAATCGAAAACAGGTTCGGCAAGTAGTAAGTCTTTATCAACTTTCACATTTTCCCACTTACCCAAAACATTGCTGGTCGAGTTCCAATGTTGATTTAACATCATAGGATTTTTTTTGAATCGCTTCAAACTGATACCGGCAGTTACGATACTAAATCCATAACTATTGTCCTGAGTTTGATCGTTAAAAACAAATGGTTTTGGCATAGGCTAAATTTTGTGATTATTACATTTTCTGATGGCAAAGATTAGCAGTAAAAAAGCCTTAAAAAAAAATCGTGACACTCGCTGAACTCTTATGTAAACTGACTTTATACACTTGTAAACTAGCTGAACATCTTTTTTTTTGACCGCCTTTATTAAGTCAATTTTGCTTATAAAATCGATACTATGGCACTCAGAAAGGCGCAGGAAAAGGAGTATGCAAAATCCTTATATATAGGTGGAGGATTAACTCAAAAGGAAATAGCTGAAAGAGTTTCTGTCACCGAAAAGACATTAGCAAAGTGGATAAAGGAAGGTAAATGGGAAAATCTTAAAAAATCATTATTAACCACAAAGCAAAATCAGTTGTCATTTTTATATGATCAGCTCGACTTTCTGAATACTGACATTTCGAAAAGAGATTTTAAAGTCGCTGTAGGTAAAGAAGCCGACACGATTATAAAAATCACCGCTGCAATTAATCGACTTGAAACTGAAACCTCAATTGGCGATACTGTAGAAGTTGCGAGAAACTTCATTGAGTTTGTGCGCCAACAGGATTTAGAGCTCGCTAAAATAATCACCAACCTTTTTGATGTCTTCATCACTGCAAAAATGAAATAATGGCCAGCGCAGAAGATAAAAAGTACTATGAATTATGGCAGCAGTTTCGGGAAAACACCCGAAAGGCAACACCTATTGATTTAACGGAAAGTCTTGTAGACAAACAAAACCGTATTGCCAAACTGGAGAAAAATCCGGAACAATGGTTCAAATACTATTTTCCAAATTTTTACACATCAGAACCGGCACCATTCCATATTGCGGCTACTAAGAGGATTTTAAAAAATCCCGAATGGTATGAGGTTCGTTCCTGGTCTCGTGAGCTTTCAAAGACTGGGCGTACAATGATGGAAGTTCTTTATCTGGCAATGACCGGTAAAAAGAAAAACATTCTGTTAGTTTCCAGTACTTACGATAATGCTGAACGTTTATTACTGCCATATAAATCCATCTTAGAAGCCAATAACAGAATTATAAATGATTATGGCGAACAGGAAAGTTTAGGAAGCTGGGAAGCAGGCGAATTTGTAACTAAAAAAGGTGTTTCGTTCCGTGCCCTGGGCGCAGGACAGTCACCCCGTGGAACTCGTAAAGACGAGGTACGTCCTGACTGCATTTTGATTGATGATATTGATACAGACGAAGAATGTCGTAATGCAGCTAGAATAAAAGCAAAAGTAAAATGGTTGGAAGAGGCCTTATATGGTACACGTTCAATCTCTAATCCTTTATTGTGGATTGCCTGCGGTAATATTATTGCAAAATATTGCTGTATTACTGAAATGGCAAAGGTTTCAGACTTTCACGAGATCATAAACATTCGTGACAAAAATGGAGTTTCTACATGGCCACAAAAGAACACCGAAGCATTAATCGATCGTGCGCTTTCTAAAATATCCTGGACAGCTCAGCAAAAAGAATATTACAACAATCCTGTTGCTGATGGTGATGTATTTAAAGAGATTATTTACGGTAAATGTCCGCCTTTGAGTTCTTGTGATTCTGTCCTGGCTTATGCTGACCCGTCAACATCTAATAAAGACAAAGGAGCGAGTAAACAAGCCTCCTATAAATCTGTCGGTATTATTGGTAAAAAAGGCGCTAAGCGTTACTTATACAAAGTTTGGCTTAAGCAAACTAATAATGCAACTTTCGTTAGTTGGCTTTTTGAAGCTTACGATTACCTGGTGCAAAACAAGGTAGATATCAAACGAATTTACATTGAAAACAATTCACTACAAGACCCGCATTACGAGCAAGTGATCACTCCTGAAATCAAAAAGAGAAATAAGGAAATGGATGTGTATTTACCAATAACAGAAGACACCCGTAAAAAACCGGACAAGTTTTTTAGGATCGAGGGTACGCTGGAACCAATTCACTCAAAAGGAAACCTGATTTTCAATATTGATGAAAAAACAAACCCGGACATGGTTGTTATGGAGGGTCAAATGTTAGGTGTCGAAGAGAATGCAAAAACAATGGACGGCCCCGATATGTTAGAAGGTGGTTGTTGGCTTTTAGAAAATAAAACAGTTCCTATGGAAGGCGGTTACTCTTATGGTTCTGTTAGTAATAGAAAATATTAAAAATTATGTTTTTAGAAAAAGACGATTTAGGAAGTGCCATATACGGCTATCAGGTAGACCAGATTACCGAAGGAAATGACGATTTAGTATTGCAGGCAATTGGCGCAGCAATTCAGGAAGTTGGGGGCTATTTGTCCGGTGCATCATCTTATGACGTTCCTGCCATTTTTGCAACTACCGGAACCGCTAGAAACGCTTTGATTCTAACACACACCGTCACCGTTGCAAAATGGTATTTGGTAGAGTTGTGCAATGCTGATATCATATATGAGCAAGCAAAAGAAAGATATGACAGGGCTGTGTCCTGGTTAATTAAATTATCAAAAGGAACTGTCATTTTAGACCTTCCCACAATTCCAATTAATGAACAGGAAGATGAATTGGACACATTCGGTTGGGGGTCAAGAACAAAATTTAATCACGAGTAAAAATGGCAAGTAGAAAAGTTAGATCACTAGCACGTAAAAATATAGAATTGGCCGCAAAAACAACAACTGTAAAATCAGGTTCTCCCGGCTTAGTTAATCAAATTATACCGGTTGCTATGTCTCGCGTTCGTCAGGACGTGTTGACATGGAATACAGCATTAACAATGGCGCGTAAGCCTGAAAAGCCAAAGCGTTTTCTCTTGATGAATTTATACGATGAAATTTTCATCGATGGCTTATTGCGCTCTCAGGTCGGAAACCGTTTTTTAAAATCATTAGCATGCAACTTTCAAATAACTGATAAAGCAGGAAAAGTTAACGAAGAGGTAACCAATTTTTTGCAGGATAAAATTTGGGTTAATGAGATTAACAAAGCAATTTTAGGAACGGTTACACATGGTCATTCTGTTATAGAGTTGGATTGGATTAAAAAACTAAATAATCAAGAGGTTACAGAACCGCAATTGGGAGCCAAACTTTTAAAAAGGCAAAACATCGATCCAAAAGAAGGAATTTTCTATCCTGATTACAGGGATGACAAAGGAACTGCATATCGTGAAATGCGGGAGTTTGGAACCTGGCTTTTAGAGTTTGGAGATACTGAGGATTTAGGTTTGATGAACTGTGCTGTACCGCACGTTTTATTCAAGCGTTTTGCACAATCATGTTGGTCTGAGCTTTGCGAGATTGCCGGCATTCCGCCACGTGTTATGAAAACTGACACGCAAAATATTGCTATGCTTCGAAGAGCTGAGCGAATGATGAAAGAAATGGGTGCCGCTGCTTGGTTTATTATTGACGAAAACGAAAAGTTCGAATGGGCAGAAGCCACGAAAACGGATGGCGCTGTTTATGATAATTTAATGAAATTTTGTAACAACGAACTTTCAATGCTTTTCAATGGCGCTGTAATGGGTCAGGACACCAAAAACGGGAGCCGATCTAAAGAAACTTCAATGCAGGAAACATTACAAACGTTAGTTGATAGTGATCTCTCACTTATTGAGCAATATTGGAATGCGGTTGTTATTCCTGCGTTGATCAACATCGGTATCATATCAGGTGAATGTGTTTTCTCATATCCTGAAACCGAAGATATAGCCCAATTGTGGTCAATGACTAAAGAAGCTATGCAGTACTATGAACTGGATATCGAATGGATGAACTCGACTTTTGGTTTGAAAATATTAAAACCTAAAGAGGTGGCGGTGGCTCCAGGTGCAAATCTTTCATTTGGTGAAAGTTTTTTCGTTTAAGCCCCAAAGCTTATCAAGGGTATTTTGGGGCGTTACATAACCGGTTAAATTTTCTTTATGATTGCAATTGTGAAGACTGTAAGACTGAAAAACAGACCGTAACTCTCGCACAGAAAGATCAGTTTAAAGGTATTTTAAACACCGTTGAAAAGGCATTTAAAAAGTTACATGAAAAAGGATCTTATAGTGTAAAGGATTTATCAAAAACACCGGAGTACAAAAACCTGATAAAACATACTGCAAAGATTTTCGACAGCGCAATCACAGACAATGATGTGCCGGAACAAATGAGTAATAGTCTTAAAAAAGATACTTTCATTTTTTCACAACTGAAAACCAATGCGCAACTTTTCGAAGCTTCACAGCTTTTATTGACCGAGGACAATACAATAAAATCTTTTAGCCAGTTTTCTAAGGACATTCAGGGAATTAAGGAAAATTACAATCAGAATTATTTAGAAGCAGAATATCAATTTGCAGTTTCCTCGGCGCAGTCCGCTGCAAATTGGGCGAATATCTCAGAAGACTATGACTTACAATACCGTACCGCAAACGACAGCAAAGTAAGGGATTCACATGCGAGACTTCATGATATTACTTTACCCTCTGATGATCCTTTTTGGATTTCATACTATCCTCCGAATGGCTGGCGTTGTCGCTGTACAGCTGTACAGGTTAGAAAAGGAAAGTATAAAGCAAGCGATAGTAAAAAAGCCAGCACACAAGGCGATAAAGCGACAAGCAAAATTGATAAGGATGGAAAAAATAAGCTCGCAATTTTCAGATTTAATCCTGGCATGACAAAAAAAGTATTTCCGCCAGAGCATCCGTATAATAAAGTCAAGGGAGCAAAGGAAATTAAAAGCATGAAGAAATGACAATCAAGGAACTGGAAAACAAAATTACAAAAGATGTTGCCGTAGAGCTTGCAGAAGAGTTTGATCGGAATTTTGAACGCAAAGCATTTTTTAACGAAAAGTGGCCTACTACTAAAATAAATAATAGTAAAGGTTCATTATTGAATAGAACGGGTAATTTGCGTCGATCTATTAAATACTCTATCCGTGATGGCCTTATCATGTTTAGCAGTTCTTTACCCTATGCTTCAATACACAACCAAGGAGGCGAAATCACTGTAACTGCAAAAATGAAGTCTTATTTTTGGGCAATGTATTACAAAGCAATGGGGGGAATCACTACAAAGAACGATGGCTCTGAAAGTAAAAGCAAGAAAAATGTAAATCTTAATGCTGAAGCTGAAAAATGGAAAGGACTTGCTCTGATGAAAATAGGGCAAAAAATTAAGGTTGAAAAACGTCAAATTATTGGAGGTCATCCAGAAGTAACTAAAATCGTTAAGGGCGTTGTTGAATCCAATGTTCAACAATTTAGTGAAGAATTAATGAAACAATTTAAACGATGAAAGAATTTTTAGAGAATACACAAGTAAAGATTAGTGAAGTACCAGGAATAGCATACATCGATAAAGATTGGGGACAATTGGATGATTACTCACCAAACCCACCGGTAAAGTGGCCATGCTGTTTGATTGATATTACTAATATAGATTTTAGTGACATTGGAATTGATAGAAAAGCAACGCCACACAACAGGCAAGAAGGAACTGGAAATATTACAATAACAATCGCTAATTTAAAGATAACCAATACTAGCTTTAAAGCTCCACAAGCACAAAAAGACGATGCCCGGGCAATACTTGATTTGATAGAATTAACACATGCTAAAATACAGGGATTTGCACCGGTAATAGGTTCTGGAAGATTAATGAGAAAGTCTTTTAAGAGAGTAAAACGCGATGATGGAATACAACAATATCAAGTCGTTTATACCATAGGAATGCACAATATTTAAAATGACATTCTTAATTGCTGATCTTTTATTTGTTCAAGTTCGGCAATTTCTTTGTTAACTGGGGTGCAAAGAATCGTATGAAAGGTAGTGCGGGAGATAGGATAAACCGGTAAAATGTATTTTCTTAGAATTACAGTATCAGGAATATCTTCCGTCTTATGACTTTTATACAACTCCATAATAAGCTTGTAGCGTTTAAGCGTATTATATCTAATTCCGAAAGATTGGTTAGTTCTAGTCATATTGTACAAAAATATGTATATTTTTAATATCGTACAACTCAACTTTTAAGCATAAAAAAAAGCCTCCAGATCGGAGGCTTTTTTTATGAGTAATTGTGAATATACCAGCTGTTTTCTAGGTATGTTTTTTTGTCAAATCGATAATCAAGTTGAGGCTTTTTAGTTTTGAGTTTCCGACTGTCATAATCTTCAATTGTTTTCTCTAAATCAATACCAGGCTTAAAAATCCTTTCCCATACAGGGAAAATATCTAAATATTTTCCAGCAACCTCACTAAAGCGCAAGGCTCTAACACCTTTCTTTTCAAGTTCTTTATTTTCACCAGCATTATATACATAAAACTTCACCTTGATACATTCGTCACACATCACAAAAGGTTTAACCTTTTTTTCTTTATTAGGAGTGTCAACAGGAATATAAACAACTTCATGATAATTTTCAGGATTGTTGGTAGTTTCGTCAATTCTCAGAAATTCAAATTTTGTTTTACTGTCTGAGACCACTATATCCGCAAAGATTCTCGCTGTTTGATTATTCAATGAATCTAAAGATTTGATGTATTTTAAATCCTGAGCCTGGACAAACATAGAAAACAATAAAAACAAAACAATTGAAAAGCGGTTTTTAACTTGTCGCTTTTGTTCAATACGTTTACGATATACTTGTTCAGTTTGCACAAGTTCATTAAACGCTTTGACAGTAGTTTCCATTGCTAGTGCTAATTTTTTCAAGCCAAGAGATAGTTCTTCCGCCGTAGGGCCGGTTAATATAATTTTCTGCATAGTTATTATTTTATAATTCAAATTTATGTAAAAAATATCAGATATAATAAACCTACAGCCACAACTGCAATAATACACAACCCTCTAATTTTTAATTTATACTGTCGATCTATTTCAGCATGCACTTTTGCCAACTTTTTAAGATGATAGTCCCTTATTTCTTGATCTCTATCTGACATATTTTCAAAGGTATTATGTTGGTTAGTATAAATTTTACGGAAATCCTTACTTTAGTATTTTAAATCTGTCCAGTGAATTATTTTTCCAGAAAATGACTTATCATCTGAAGCCTGAATTATTGGGTAGAAATAATCGAAAAAATCTTCCCATGAATCAAAGCCATCATTTAAAGCGAGCTCCAATCTCTCATTGTAGCCAAACAACTCTTTACCATTAACTGATATTTGTATAATGTCGCTATGGTAGTAAGTCATAAATATGGACTGAGTTCTGACCACTGGCAGAACCGGAGCAAAACGCTTCATATCTTTTTTCCGGCAATTAATAAAAAAATCAATATTTTTTCCTTTTTCCCAACGATCTTTTTTGTCTTCCCGGATAGTGTGTAATTTTGCTTTAACACCTGGATAGACTTCACTGTCTACTTCATACGGCGTTGTCAATTCTTCGGGTGTCATTTTCGCTTCCTGTTGTATTCGAAGCTCATCTGAAATATTTTCTTTTAAGCCTTTCCAAATCTTCTCTACAAAATGAGTTGGCTTTCCGTTTATTTGTGTGCTAAATCCTAGTATCATAAATTTTAAGTTTTTGTTAGTATTAATAGCGCCATCTAGGGCTTGGAAAACCTCTTGGCTGATCATAACTGGTATTATGTTTTCCAAAGCCTTCTAACATACTGTGAACTTGCTCAACAGTTGCATTATCGAAAGTATAAGACTTAACAATTTCCTCTTTACCTCGGTGTAAAATCAAAACTATAGAAGGTGCGTGTCTTGGATTATTTATATCTGCTGCTACGTAGAATTGAGAGTTTATAAGTTTAATATGTCTCAGTATTAATTTATTGTCTAAATTAAGTTCCTCTAGCCATCGTGAATGAGTACGGATTTTATCTACTATCGAATTGTTTTTGTTTTTTAATTGTTGAACTTCATCTTCCAGTTTTGTAATTCCTAACACCCCTTTAATGAACAGTTTTATTCTTTCTGTAATTTTTTTCATATTTCTTATTGATACGGTTTAACAAAACTTCTATGTTTAAAACAAGTTTAGCTGTGGTTCCTCTTTTAATGGTTTAAAATGTATCATTGGATTGATCATTACAAATTTTTGAGACCCGGACTTTAGTAACCTCGCATTGTAGCCTCTTTCTCTTTTTCCTTCCAATACCAGAGAATAGTGTTTATTAGAATATTCCGGTTTTACACTGCCTTCGTATTTGTCTAGTGGAATTATTTCATGGCAGGAAACTGTGATAAGACCTTTTGCTAAACTTGACACTGAACCAACGCATACATAGCTTTTATTTTTATACTTAAAAACATCAGGTACTAGGTTCGCATTGATTTTATCAAAGTCAGCCATGTTACTTACCGTTTCTAATCGCTGTTTTGTGATGTAAAATTCCATAGGTTTTAATATTCGTCGTTATATCTCTTTTGATTAAGCCAGCTAACTAAATGCGCTTTTGCCTGGCCTGTTTTTGCTAAAAATTCATCGTACTTAGAAATTTGATTGAAACACTTAATTGTATCAACAAAATCAAGCTTTTTCCAAGCTATCTCTGCTTTCTCTTTTTTCACTTTTAGATTGTATTTAATCCAAAAAGCATCGAAGGAGTAATCTTCTAAAATCAATTCAATTGTTACTACCTTTTTATATTGTGTCCAGTCTTCAATCTCATGTTTGGTACCAGGGAATTGTCTATTTTCGAAAAGCTTTAAAACCCTTTTTCCTTTAAGATTATAGAAACTATGAATAACACCATCATTTTCTCTATATTGAAAGACCCATTCGTCGGCGGTTTCTCTAAAGGTTACTTTGTATGTAATTAGCTCGCTCATTTTAAAAGGTATTTTATTGGTTTAGTATGAACAAACGTATTTGATATGTGTTTTGCCTGTTGCTGTAATCGCTTTTCAGCATCAAAAATGCTTTCTGCTTTTAGAGTTGGTCTCTTTATGTCTTTTTTTTGTCTCATGACTTCTTTTGTTAGTTTATCTACCACTTTAAAATGAAATTCAAAATATTGTCTACCAGTTACCATTTGAATTCTAGGAGCTTTTATATATCGCTTTTTAACACCGAGCTTTATTACTTGGTTTTCTTTTTTAAGCGCTGTGGTTAGTGGGAAACTTGGTTTTGCATAATTCGGAAAATAATACTCAATCCATTTACTATAGTTTTTACCAAAATCGTCAAGTTCTGGCTGTTTAAGAGTTGGTTCGTCAATATCATCGACGATTATTATATTTTCACGTTGTGATAGATTTCTAATCATGTGATTTTTTCCGCATTGTCTACCTGTCCAAATAATTATAGTTTTTTTTGAATCACTTTGATCTTTTCCTGACGGGTCTGCTGTAATTATAATTTCACTCATTACGCTAATTTTTGGTTTAGATCGTCAATTGTTTTTTGAATTTGCTGCCTGATGTAGGGTTCTTGAACATCTTTTATCTGTTGAATCAATAATAATTCTAACACATCGGCTTCGTGAAATTTTAAAGACACTTTTATTTTCTTTTCAGCGTCGAAATGATTCCTTTTTCCTTTTGCCAACAAAGCTTTTCCGTCGAGTTTAGCAGCCACATCCAACGCAATTGATAAAACTGATTTATTTCTGCGTGTAAAGGCATTTGTGTTATAAACTGCCTCAATAGTTGCTGCTATTATTATGGCGTTTTCAGGTGTTAATCTTAAATCTATTTTCATGTTAACTTTTCTCCTAATCGGTTTAAATAATCTAATTTTTCGATACAGTATTGATATGTATCAATATCATAAACACCTTTCTTTACCTTAAAAAAGTATTGATTCCTGGTTTCATCTAAGAATATGTCAACTCCTAAATGATTACCAACAGGCTTACGTAATTTCCATTCAGTTTCAAACCATGCTGCATAAACATTGGTCTTTTCTAAGGTTCGATCTCGTATTAATTTTTCAACTAACACTTTTCCACATTTTGTTTTGTGAAAGTCAGTTAAATAACAAATATGACCATTGCTTAATATATTTTGTCTTTTAAGCTTTTTTAGAAGAGCTTCTTTACTTGTAATTGTTTTCATCTAACATTCTGTTTTAGGTTCTGATAATTCTGCATTACATGCAGTGCAAATGAGTACTGTTGTTTCACACCCACAAGCAGCATATATTACTCTTATTTTGGCTATGTCGTGTGGACATACTACTGTGATGCTGTAGCTTTCCATTTTAGTGTCTGAGGCCACAATTTGAACAGTGTAGGCGACCGTTTTTTTCTTTTACTGGCATTTCAATTTCACATTCGAAACAATAAGCATTAAATAGCCTGTCGTCATTATCATCTTCAGATTCGATTTTACAAACAAGATAAATCCCAGTTAAAAAACCAGCCACTAAAGCAATAAAGAAGGCTGAGAACAGGGCAATAAATATTAAAAAGTAAGTCATAATTATTTTTATATTTTAGTTAGTATTAAATTGAGTGTTTCCAAATAACCACTCCATCAAGTGCTTTAATTATTTTTGATAATTCTTTTGAAGTCATTTGCTTTAATGGCTTTTTAACTGGTGATTTATCACTTTTTAAAAACCGATTAAACCATCCTAACATATCAGCTACCTCACCATGCCTATTATTTTTCACAACTATATTTGCTTGTCTCAGGTCTGATTGTATTCTTCTATGTTTTGAGTTTTTCATATCAAATAATCCCCAATTAACTTCCTTTGTGCCGTTGACAATGTTTTGAAGTTGCTTTTTTGGATCATTATAATTATCTATTGCGGAACCAGTTCCTGTGTAGACTTGCGGTTTAGTTGCTGTCATAGTTCATCTACTTTTTTAGTTGCATCGCATCCTTTATCAAATCCTGCTCTGTAAGCATCGTCGTGTATTTTTTGTAAATATTCCTGACCCTCTATTAACTTTTTAATGGTCGATGATAAAGGACTATTTTCAGGAACTTTAATAGTATTCATTAATTCGTCAAATGCTTTTATTTTGTTGAAATTTTTCATGTTTTTTTTATGATTTGAATGTTGATTTTGGATGTTTTTTAAATCTTGGATTATCTATAATTAGATGCTTGTAAACCTCGAAAGCTCTTTTTTCAGTATCGGAAAGTGAAGCAAAGAAATTGGGAACTATCCAGGTTGAATCGGTTACACATACTATTATATGTCCGTTAATGCTATATTTGTTGTGATCTTCTATTGGTATTATTGTTACGGTCATTTTTCCATTGTTTGTAGATTGTTCTGATTCTGAATTTTAGCCACTCATTGAAAATGGCTATTGGCTTTAGATTTGTCGCTATTAGCAATCCAGCTAATAAAATGACTGTGGTTAAATAGTGATCCATTAAACCGAAAATCTGAACGTTACTTTTTTAGTGCGACCATCTGGTAAGTTCAAGAATTGCCAACCTTCGACAAATTGCGATGTTCTTGTGTAAATCGCGGCTTTTTCAATGATTTCAATTCCTTCATTAAAAAGTTCACTATCATACATATCACGCAGTTTGCTCAAATCCTTTACCTTTCTTGGATTCAACATTCCCGTCACGGGATTAGGCTTAAGAAACACATCTAAAGCAGCTGCTAACTTTACCAGTTTATCGTTATCACCGTTACCTTTCAAAGTGTCCATGTACTGCTTGATTTTATCAACTCCAAGACCTTCATTTCCATTAAATCCGTCAGTTTTATTATATCCTATTGTTAAACTGAATGAACCATCTGGCAACGTTTTAGTAAAGCTGTCCTGGTCTAACTTTTCAATGCCATAGCATTCTTCAATTAATTTAGAAAGCGGTGCAAAATCAGAGAATGTTTCCAAGATATTTTCTTCAACGAGTTCTCTAATTGGCATGAATTTGTGAACATTTTTAATAACAAATTCTGACCACAATTCGTCAAGGGCTTTTCGTGATACAGCAGTTTTAGCTTTAGTTTCTTTTGCTTCTTTTTTGGCCTGCTCTAAAAGTTGTTTTACTTGATCTGGTGAAAGATCATTTAAATTAATTGTTGGTTTTTCTGTGTTCATGATATTGATTTAGTGTTATTGATATTGAATTGGTTTTTCTGGTCTCCATGAGCCTGAGCGTATTTTTAAAATGACTAAGGCTATTTGTGTTTCGAGTGCTTCATTTTGTGTGAAACTATGATCGCCACTCATTATTCTTGCACGTTCCTGATTGATTGAGAAGCGTTGTGTTTCTGTGAAGAACCCTGCTTTGCCGATTTCCTTTTTTGTCGTATCGTACTGTAAAACGAGGTCTAAAATTATATGGCGATTGTTAGGTAAATAGCTTCTCATAGGCTAGTTTAATTTTGTAATAGACATTGATGTTCTAAAGATTTGTTTTTGCTCTCGTTTTTTTGCTTCGTATAGTAATACCTTTGGAAATCTGGACATCAATTTGCTGATACATTTGCAGTAGAGCCAGTCTTTATCGTTTCCTTTGGTGTCAGGATAATTCGAAATAAAATCTCTAAAGTCGCTTTCATCTTTTTTTAGTTCTTGCATGAACCACTTATTGACGGGTGCACATGCAACTACTTTTGCAAATTCGATTGAATTGGTTGTAACACTTTCGACCCAGTAAAACCAAAAAGCAAGAATTAGATCTTCCTTGGTTTCACATACCTTTAATTGGCTCATTAAATAATCTGCTGCTGATTCTAGTATATTTGTTTTCATACCTTAGTTTTTTTCGTTTATTGTTCCTCTTGCTTTTTCGTACCCTTCTTTCCAAATAATGTAAGTTCCTCCATTAGGCCCTATTGTGCGACCTTTGCATGAAGCGTTATAGGCTGAACAAAACGCTTTTTTATTAGCATCGTACATTATTTTTGTTTCCATTTCGGTATATGGATTATTAGCTTTCGCCATACCCGAAATAATTAAAATCTTCCTTCGTTTATATTTATTGGCAAATTCGAAGTACTGAGTCAAATTTTCAAAGAAGTAGGTAGCAGAGTTAATGACAACTACTTTTGGACTATTTCTACTATCGAGATACTTACACATTTCCTCGTAATTATAATTAGCTGTCACAAAATGATCTTTAACGTCCTGCATATTCTTCATTTTCAATCTTTCAATAAAATCTACATCGTCCAGATCTTCCTCACGTTCGTTGTGAATCGCTTTTAATCCACTTAAACAAAAGGCCTTTGTAATATCGAGTAGCAAACTACTCTTACCACTTCCGGAACCGCCCCAAACAAACCAAATTCCTTTATTTTGGGGATTACCAAAACACTGATAAAGCGCTGGAGCAATAGTTGAAAAGTCAATGAGCGTTACTTGTTGATTGATGACATTGGCAACGGTTAGGGCTTTTTTCATCTACGCAGCTAGTTGTTGTTTTTCAATTTCTACTCTTACTTTTCTTAATGATCCCAAAGTCTTACTATACATAACCGTAGGCGATACATTGGAATGATTGGCTTTTGATACTAATGCGATTTGTTGCATATTGAATTCTAGTAAAGCATCCTTCCCGTTTGGAGTTACTTTTTTATAACCATTTCCGTAACGGTCAAAAATTTCTGTGTACCCCACCTTTTTCAAATCCTTCTGGCGAGTAATCTTTTGCTCCAACCCATCGGCTCCCATCATATACCAACCGCATAGGTACTCGGTTGCGTTCCAAAGTGCTTTCAGTTCTAAAAAGGCACTATAATCTAAATCTCCCGCTTCGTCAAGGATGATCAATGGTGTGGCGATGGTTTGGATATAGAAAACCAAATCTTCGTAAACATCGGCGTAACGTCCAGAATGATCTACTCCAAATTCTCTAGCGATTTTTCTTATAAGTTTTTGTTTAGATTTTACCTGGGAACAATCGATATAAACTGCGTTTTGATTATTCTCTACATAGTACTTTGCTGTATGGCTTTTACCAATACCTGCTATATCACAAAAGATGGCAGATATAGAGCGATTTTGACAACTTTCTAACTGTGTAGTGATGTAGTTGAAAGTTTCCGTTTTAACGGTTTCCCATTGGCGATTTTCTTTTAATTCAACACCCAAAATTCGAGCTAATGAAATCCATTTTGGTTCCGAAATAACTTTCGTCAATTCGCCATTTTTTATCCTTGAGTATTGAGCATTGTTTATACCTAAAACGATGGCGTGTTTGTTGTCGCTAGTGTAGTTGGTACGGTGTGAATTCATTTGAACGATAATCTTGTTTTTTACTTCTGTAGTTAGCATAATTTGTAGTTTTATAAATCGTTAATTGCTCGGGAGCGTTCAGTGTGTGTGTTTACATATTCGTATTTGTATTCAGGCTCTGGAAATTGTTTAGGAACCACTTCGGGTGTGATGTCGATTATTGGTTTGTTATTTCGAATAATCGATACTTTTTGAAGTTTTTGACTGTCTTCCTTAACCATTTTATCAAATTGACTGATGTATTTTGTAGCGTTTTCATATCCTATTTTATCATTATCTGTCCATTCAGAATTAGCTGTATTAAATGTTGGTTTTGGCTCACATTCGCAGATAAACAAACCATTTTGATAGATGTAAACCGATTCAATTTCGTTTTTATCATTTGGCAAATAGTAGGCATCGACTTCGTAATTATTAGGAGCCAATTTTCTAATTATTTGCGGGCTTGATAACTGATATTTCTCATACTGAATGGTTACATATTGGTTACGCCTAATTGTCGTTTCTCTATGATTTCCAATGTATCTAGTCAATTGTGCTAAATCTAGTTTCGGTAAATCAGGATTGATGTTGTTTAAGAAAACCTGTAATCTAGTCTGACCTTTGTACTTTTTTTGGTTGGAATGAAGCTCGTTGTTATACGCAATTTGTTCCTGCAACTCATTGGCGACAATTTGCTCAAAACTTGCTTTGGCTTCCTTGTAGGTGTCATTGTGTTCGTCGAAAATCTTTTGAATAGTCGTTCTATTACTATCTCTACGGCTATAATGGCGACCCACGTTTTGATTATTGTCTTTTTCAACACCATATTTTTTCATTCCAATCAGATGTTCAGCTCCTTTTTCTTGGGAATTGGTAGCATTACACCAACGAACGAATGGAAATAAATTTCCTGCTTTCATTAAACCATCTTTGTAGTCGGACACTAAATGTTGTTCTACTTCCATTTGCATTGGAACTCCTAAGCCTTTAGAAGTTGTAAAACGAAACATTGAACGAAGACAATCTATATACAACTCGTGATTTTTAGATTTTGAATGTGCAATTCCGATCATTGCACCACTCATAACATCAAAAGCATAGTACGCCATAACTTTTGAACCATCGTGTAATTTTGTATGCATAATATCACGGTCATCGAGTGAAATTTTACTCATTGAATAGACAGGCGGTGTACGAGTAACGTGCGGGCGTATCTTGTGATTAAAGTCGTAAGCTCCATTTCTTGCCTTTTTTACAATGACATCATTATGTGGCGCTGTGATGTAGTTCCAAACAGTCGCAACAGTTAACTCTACTGGTTTTCCTCTTTTGAAAAAATCATTTTTATTAAAAAGTTCACCTGTCTTAATGTCAAAAACGTCAATTTCTCCGTTTAAGAACTCTTCGTACATTTCGTGAACCGTTTCTACGTAAGGTTTATTTGGTAAACAATACAAACTCAAAATCAAGTTTTCAATTTTAGAAGTCACCTTCAAAGCATTTTGCGTTCCGAACTTATCTGAAATTATGCCGGCGTAACCTTCCTTTGCATACTTATTTGCCTTAAATCTCAAAGAACTTTTTGTAGTGGGTAACTTGTGATCTACTTCTCTGAAAGCATTTACATCACGACTTAAACTTTCCCATATATCCACTGTTGTACAACCAAGGGCTTTTAAATATTGCTTGCGATTATTTTTCATTAGTAAAACAGTATTTAAAACTGAGGCTTGATAGACATATTTTTGAATTACTGCTGGATCAAGTTTTACATTTTCACCGTACTGGTAGTCTATATAAAAATTATATGCTTCCCGATCTGCTATGTAATGTTGGGCAAACCAACTTTTTTTTATTTCCTCGTTCGGTTTTCCAAACTTCACAGCTAACTGATCTTTCCAGTCCTGAGCTATTGACGAATGAAGAATAAGAGCATCACAGCCTAATGAAGCACGGCGCAATTCAGTTTCAGTACTTTTTTTCGAATTAAGTCGTTTGTACAATGCGTTGTAACTTATAAGTTTTAAGCTATCAGCGTGAAAGCATCGTTCGAAACGATCATAAACTAAGTATTTGATCTTCACACCTAGTTTCTTATCGTGATATTCATATGGCGTTTCCAAATCAGAGAGTTTTTAAAAGTTTGGTTACAGCATTGTGCATAATTTCATAATCCTTTTTAACCATATCACTCATTTCACTTTTTCGGTTTCCTGCTAAGCTCATTCTGATAAAGCGTAGAGAGAATCCATATTTTTCTTTAATGCGATTAAGGATTTCCGTATTGTGGTTACTCTTCGTTTTTGTATGTTTGTCCATAGTTTAGTTTGTTCCTTTAAAAGGAACAAATATATAACCAATTTTCTATTTTACAACAAAGAAATAACCTTTTTTCTATTTTTAACATGAAAGCAATTGACAGACTGTACCAATACATTGATTATAAAGGAGTTAAGCCGGGGCCTTTTGAGAAGCAAATAGGCCTTTCAAATGGGTATTTGAGTAAGCAATTGAACAGAAGCGCAGATTTAGGCGAAAGTATATTTACTAAAATAATAGAAAATTGTCCAGATTTAAGTCCGATCTGGTTTTTATTGGGAACTGGTGAAATGACAAATAATTCTCCAACTTTAGAAAAAATTAAAGAAAATCTTGAAGAAAATTCAGGTCTACCTGCTTCAAATGTTTTTCAAATGAAAACCGATAAAATAATTGAAAAGCAATCGATCCCTCTTTATGATATACAAGCATCTGCATCAGTAGTTGCTCTATTCAGTAATCAGAGTGGCCAAAAGCCAATTGATCATATCACAATTCCAAATTTGCCAAAATGTGACGGCGCCATATATGTCAGTGGTGATAGTATGTATCCATTATTAAAGTCTGGCGATATTATTATGTATAAAAAAGTAGAAAACGCCTTAGACGCTATATTTTGGGGCGAAATGTACCTTGTTTCTATAATTAATGACTATGGAGACGAATTCGTTATGATTAAGTGGTTACATCGATCAGACCAGGGTCTTGAATTTGTTAAGCTTGTTTCTGAAAATAGACATCATCAACCAACGGAGTTTCATATCAGAAACATTAAGGGGTTGGCACTAATTAAGGCTAGCGTTAGAATAAATTCGATGTACTAAAACGTAATTAGCTATATATCAGTCTTTTGAGTTTTGTTTAGTTGTTTTTTAGTGCATTACGGGGTATGCTACAAGCCTTTTTTTATTAATTTAAGGTGATAATTTGACATTACGGGGTACTCTTCGATAAAATTTAATACAAAAATTAGGCTACCCATTAGGCTACCCATTGGGCTACGCATTACTAAAAATTACATTTTTTGACATAAACAAATATTTATTTTAAACACCTCTTAAAACTGATTTTTTCACTTCTTAAAAACGGGTTATTACGGCAGTTTTACCGTTGTTTACAGTCTATTAGTGCTAAATGATACTTCGTAGCTGTAATGGCTTTTTAAATCACTTTTAAATGATACTTAAATGATACTTAATGGTAACAAATGTACATTTGAATTATTCACAAAAAAAACTCCCACATTACTGTGAGAGCCTTATTTTATTGGACTTTTCGACCTTTTTTGGTTGTAGTGGTATTGTTTATTTTAATTTAGGGCCTATAGATTTACTTTTTTTTTAATTACAGACTATAAATTATCTCAGAAATCACGAAATTAATTAGTGAGGAATTTTAACATAGAATTCAAAATAATAACAATATGTTTGTATATATACTAATACTATAAATAAAAATGATAAAACAGCTTAACAAATCTATGTTTTGTGCATTTTCAGCAATGCTTTGTTGCGTAACAATCGAAGCACAAAATGCAAAACCAAAAGAACCGGGTATTAATCTTGCTAATATGGATACGAAAGTAAGTCCGGGACAGGATTTTTTCCGTTATGTAAATGGAGCTTGGTTAGACAAAACCGAAATTCCAAGTGACAGAAATTCCTGGGGAAGTTTTAATGAACTACGTCAGAAGACAGATAATGATGCACTTGCCATCTTAAAAGAAGCATCAAAAGATCCTAAGTACAAGTCGAATACAGACCAGGGTAAAGCAATTGCTTTGTTCAATACGATTATGGATACTGTAGGGCGTAACAAAAGAGGTATTACAGAACTTCAGCCGTATTTGAAGAAAATTGATGCGATTAAAAATGTTACCGATCTTCAAAATTTCTTTGTCGAAATGCAGCCTCAGGGCGGTATTGGTTTCTTTGGTGTTTATGTTGGTGCTGATGCAAAAAACAGTAATAAAAACTCTGTAAATGTAACCCCTGGAGGTTTAGGATTGTCAGACAAAGATTACTACAACGCTGATGATAAAGACTCAAAAGAAAAACGTGAAAAATACGAAGTACACGTTGCAAGAATGTTACAGTTTATTGGAGAATCTCCGGCAAAAGCAAAAGAAAGTGCTAAACAAATCTTAGCGCTTGAAGTTGAATTGTCTGCTCCAAGATTGGATCGTGTTGAACGCAGAGACCGTAGAAAACAATATAATCCAACTGCTGTTGCTGATTTAAAAAAGAATACACCTTCGATTCAATGGGATAAATATTTCGCCGGAATCGGAATGACAAAATTAGATACCGTAAATGTAGCGCAGCCACGTTATATGATTGCTTTAGAAAAAACATTTTCTGAAAAGAAAGTACAAGCATGGAAAGAGTATTTGAAATGGTCTATATTGAACAGAACGGCTTCAACTTTGACTACTGATATCGAAAATGCTAATTTCGATTTCTACGGAAAAACATTAACAGGAGCGTTAAAACAACGTCCTCGTGAAGAAGTAGCCTTGCAGGTAATCAACGGTCCAACCGGAGAAGCTTTAGGAAAATTGTACGTAGAGAAATTATTTCCTGCTGAAGCAAAAGACAAAGCAAAAAATATGATCGCTAATGTAATGTTAGCTTACGAAAACAGAATCAATGCATTGCCTTGGATGTCTGCAGAGACTAAAGTAAAAGCAATTGAAAAATTGAAGAAACTGACCATTAAAATTGGATATCCTGATAAATGGAAAGATTATTCTAAACTAGAACTTAAAAATGTTAACGAAGGTGGAACTTATTTTGAGAATTCTAAGAATATCTCAAAATGGGCTTATGCCGAAAATCTTGCTAAATTGGGCAAGCCGGTTGATAAAACAGAATGGGGAATGTCTCCACAAACTGTAAATGCTTATTTCAATCCGTCTTATAACGAGATTGTTTTCCCGGCAGCAATTCTACAACCTCCTTTCTACAATTATCAAGCTGACGAAGCGGTTAATTATGGTGGAATTGGAGCTGTAATCGGACATGAGATTTCTCACGGATTTGATGATTCTGGTGCACGCTACAATGCTGATGGAAATCTTGTTGACTGGTGGACTGCTGATGATTTGAAACAATTTACAACGCTTGGTACTAAACTTGCTGATCAATATAGTGCTTTGGAGCCTTTGCCTGGAATACACGTAGATGGTAAATTTACTTTAGGGGAAAACATTGGTGATTTAGGTGGAATTAACGCTGCTTACGATGGATTACAGTTGTATTTGAAAGCAAATGGTAATCCGGGATTAATCGACGGATTTACGCCGGAACAACGCTTCTTTATTTCGTGGGCTACTGTCTGGAGAACTAAATCAAGAGATGAGGCTATAAAAAGCCAGGTTAAAACGGATCCGCATTCACCTGGAATGTACAGAGCAGTTGTGCCAATCCAGAACGTAGATGCTTTTTATCAAGCTTTTGGAATCAAAAAAGGAGATGCAATGTATGTTGAACCTGATAAGAGAGTTAAAATCTGGTAATATCAAACCATAAAAAAACGGCGCTAATTTTAGCGCCGTTTTCGTTTTTATGTGTTATTGAATTGCGATATAAATAGCAACTTCTGCATTTTTTGGGTCTTGGGTTTTCTCTCCGTAAACTTCAAAATCTGCTGTAAAACTGCGATCTAAATCTGAGTTCCAGATTTCGAGCCATTTATTATAAACAACTCCTTCAGACAAATTTCCTTTAGCAATAAGTTCTTCATATTCTGCTGACTCAATTGTTTTGCCAATCATGTTTTCAGGTATGAAATCTAAACTTTCAACTTTACATCCTAAAATAGTGGTGTATGGCTGGGTGTGATCTTTTTCATAATCTGTATAAATGCAAAAGAGCTCTTCTGAAATTTTACCCGGAATTTTATACTGAATTTCTTCAGTGATAAATTTGTTCCAAAGCGCAGGAATATCTTCTGCTGATTTACCGTTTTCATTTGTAGTTCTTACCGAAATACCAATTACACTGAATTTTTGAATTTTCATTTTACTTCATTTTGGTTAAGCCGCAAATTTAAAATGATCCAATGACAACAGTATGTCAGCAGGAATTACAAAATTAGTTTAAATGACTGTAGATATACGATTCAATTGCTTTTAGCTCTTCATCAGACATGGCTTTCGTGATAGGGAAATTAGTTTTCATAACTGCAAATTGATCCGGATCAACGATTGGATCTGCATTTCCTTTCAGGAAAGTTACAATATCACCTTTTTTGTCTTTATAAATTTTAGCAATTTCCTTAATACTTGGGCCAATTACTTTTTGATCAGCCTGATGACATGAAGCGCAATTTCCTTGTCCTTCAAAAATTTGTTTTCCTAAGGCTTCCGGAGTTTTGGCTTCTGCCGAATGTCCTTCAGTATAATTTTCTGTTCCATTTTCAACAGGATGCTCTGTTGCTTCTTTTTTACAAGAAGCCAAAGCTAAAACAGCGGATAAGAATAATACTTTTTTCATGATTATTTATTTAAAAGTAAAGCAGCTTCCTTAGCAAAATAAGTAGAGATAATACTGGCACCTGCACGCTTAATGCAATACAGTTGCTCTATCATGATTTTGTCATGATCTAACCATCCTCTTTCTGCTGCGGCCTTTACCATAGCGTACTCACCAGATACCTGATAAACTGCAACAGGCACATGAACAGTATCTTTTATCTCGCGAACAATGTCTAAATAAGCAATTCCCGGTTTTACCATAACGATATCAGCACCTTCTTCAACATCTAATAAAGCTTCACGAATTCCTTCAATTCGGTTCGCATAATCCATTTGGTATGTCTTTTTATCTTTTGGGATATTTTGAGAATCTACCGGAGCAGAATCTAAAGCATCACGAAAAGGGCCATAAAATGCCGAAGCATATTTAGCACTATAACTCATGATTCCCACATTGTGATGTCCGTTTTCTTCCAGCGCTTTTCTGATCGCCAGAACACGTCCGTCCATCATATCACTTGGCGCAACAAAATCAGCTCCTGCTTGAGCATGACTTAAACTCATTCTGGTCAAAGCATCAACAGTAGCATCATTAATTAACTGACCGTTTTCGATAATTCCGTCATGACCATAAATCGAGTAAGGATCTAAAGCTACATCCGGCATAACAATCATTTCCGGAACAGCATCTTTAATAGCACGAATAGTCTGTTGCATCAAACCATCTTTATTCCAGGCTTCAACACCTTTATTATCTTTAAGACTGTCGCTTACTTTTACATAAATATTTACCGCTTTGATTCCTAAATCCCAAGCTTCTTTTACTTCTTTGATGGTGTTGTCTAAGGAATGTCTGTAAATTCCCGGCATTGACGGAATAGCGACTTTTACATCTTTTCCTTCGGCAACAAACATTGGAAGCATAAAATCTTGTGGGCTCAAACTTGTTTCACGAACTAAAGAACGAATAGATTCATTAGTTCTTAAACGGCGGTTTCTTTGTAATGGGAACATAATTCTAGATTTTAGATTTTAGACTTCAGATTAATCTGATTTTTCCTAAATACAGATTGATTAATCTTTGTTTCTAAAATGCTGTTGTTTTTTCTTTTTTTGAAGATTCTTTACTTTTTTTATAAGTGTTGCAAAGTTAAAGAAAAATCAACAGAATAAGGCGATTAGCAAATAGTAGAATCCGTTAATATTATCTAAAAATTTGCAAATATTAAATTTCGCGCTAGCTTTGCAAATTCAGGAAAAATCTTATTTTTTAATAATTAAATTGAGGTGGATTCTACTATGGTTTTTAAAAAATAGAATTAAATTTGCCCAATGAAGAAAATTCTCGCATTATGCTGTTGTTTACTTTTGACAAGTTGTTTCGAAATAACAGAACGAATCAAACATCACGATGATCAGAGTGGCGAGTATACACTGATGGTTGACTTTTCGAAATCGTGGTTCAAAACAAAATCAGCGATTTGGCTTGAAGAAGTCGATGGTGTAAAAATCCCGAACGAACAGGAAATTTCTAAAAAACTCGAAGATTTCAAAGTAAAAGCTTTAAAAATTGACGGTATTACAAACGTGACGACAAAGACTGATTTTGAAAATTACGTTTTCATCATCAAACTCAATTATGCCAGTATCAAAGCACTCAACGCCGTTGTCAATACAATAAACAATCAAAGCGATCAGATTCATTTTGCAAGTACTGCTAAAAACTTCGAAAGAATTGCCTCGTATCCAATTCCCGAAAAGCTGATAAAAGATCCTAAGAAAAAACAAGATCTTGAAGCCGCTAATATTATTGCCATTTATACTTTCGATAAAGACGTACGGTCCGTGCAAAATCCGAACAGTAAAATTTCACAAAACAAAAAGACCGTATTTTTAAAGCAAAGCATGTACAGTGTGCTTAAAAAATCGGCATTAATGAACAATACAATCCAATTAACACTCTGATTTATGAAGAAGTTTTATACTTTCATTTTATTATTCGCCATGCATTTGACTTTTGGTCAAACCAATCAAAAACAATACGATTATTTTGTGCAGTTTAACGGAAACCAGCTTTCTAAAAAAGTAAATATTGCTGATATTCTGAATCATCCGCTTATAAGCAAATACAAAGACGGCCCATCCAATCTTGATTTGGCGCAATATGCATCCCTCTTTCAAACAGATCAAAAGTCAACCATTCACGGAAACTTCACAGATAGTATCCCATATTATCAGGTTACTATTCCCATAAAAAATAAAGAAGCTGTTAAACAGTTTTTTATTCATCAGCATACAGATTCAGTTGGACCTCCCATAATTCAGGATTTCGGTAAATATGTTGTTTATACTAAAAAAGATCAAAAAATATCATTTGCCTGGAACGATAATTATCTGGTAATTGTAGAATTTACCAAAAAGTATGTCTCAGACAGATACAAATGGGATACTACTGCAGTAGATTCTGTCTCAGTTGACGAACCTTATGAAGAAATTGCTGTGGGATCAGTAGAATCAAATGATAAAAAAGTAACAGAAAGCGATGATGCTGAAGAAGAAGACGAAGAGGAGTATACCGGAACGTCTAATGCGGATTATGAGAAAGCCAAAGCAGATTTTGATTATTTGCAGGCAGAGCAACAACATCTTTTTATTAAATCATTATTCGAAAATGGTTTTATTGCCCCAAATTCAGATAAAATAAATGCAGCGGCAGATATTTCGTCATGGTTAAATTACAGTTCGGCAATGTCTACTCTAAATTCTTCTTATGGCGCTTTATCGCAGCTTAGCAGTTATAACAAATTTCTACCCATGCAAAATAATTTTGGGAAGCTGGTAAAAGGAATAAACCTTGATTTTTATTTTGACAATGATAATGCACGTATCGAAGAAGTAGTTGAATATTCGCAACCAATGGCTTCAATTGTCGAAAAAATGACGAATAGAAAAATAAATAAAAACATCTTTAATTATTTTCCGGATGAAAAACCATTGGGATATATGTCATATCATCTCAATAGCAAAGCGGTCATTGAAAATTTCCCGTCACTAACGGCTGAATTATTTCAAAGTCCAAAGCTCCTTAAAGAAGATATAACCCTTGTGACTGATTTGATTTCGACAATAATTGATGAAGAAGCCACAGCAACGCTTTTTGATGGGGATTTAAGTATGTTTTTCTATAACATGAAAGAAGCTGAGGTTACAACAAAATCGTACGGTTATGACGAAAATTATGAAGAAACGGTAACCGAGCAAAAAATAAAAAAGAGTATTCCTTTATTTTCAGTCGTTTTTACGTCTACGCATCCTACATTTGGTGATAAACTCATCCAGTTGGGAGTTCGCAAGAAATTATTAGTTCAAAAAGGCGACTATTATCAAATAGCCGGAACTGAAGAATATGGCACACTTTTTATTAAAAAAGACAAAGATGTTGTTGTAGTTGCGAATACGCTTGATTATTTTAATACAGGAAAAGGATCTTTTGCTAAAGAAGCAAAAAATGCCTTAAAGAAAAATTATATCTCCGGAAAACTGAATCTTGCCGGATTAGCGAATGTTTATAACAGTACCGGTGAAACTAGAAAAACTCAGTTGAATAAAATAAAAAGAATAACTCAGCAGTTTAATGATATCACAATTGAATCGCCTAAAAAGCTGATTGATAATAAATTGGTTTTCGGGTTTAAATTAAACGCAGCAAAATCAGATAAAAATATTATTCTACAAACCTTGGATTTAGCTGAAGAATTAAGCAAATAATCTGTAAAAAGGTATAAAGCGAAAATCCCCAAGAGAAGATCTTGGGGATTTTTTTATGGGATTCATCATTAATTTAAGTAATAGAAGCTGTATAAATCTCTTTAATAGTTTTATCCAGTTTAGAGTTAAACTCATCATCAGACTGATTAGCAAAAAGCCCTTCAGACAATGCTCTGGAGAAACTGGCAATTAATCCGTGGTTTTGCGAAAGTTTAAAATTAGCTTCATCCTGGCCATATCCGCCAGACAATGCCACAACACGTACAACATGAGGATCTGACATGAGTTCTTTGTAAAAATCATTTACAGTTGGAATCGACAATTTCAGCATCACCTTTACATCTTTACCAAGCAAAGCAAGTTGTTTTATGATTTCTTCTCTTAGAATTTCTTCTGATTTTTCCTTATCAGCACTATAAATATCCACTTCAGGTTCAATAATCGGAATAAGTCCTTTTTCGAAAACCTGCAAACCTACTGCAAATTGCTGTTCAACGACTTCGCGAATTCCTGCTGCATTGGCTTCTTTGATAACAGAACGCATTTTGGTACCAAAAACATTTCTTGCTACAGCACGTGTCAACAATTCGTCCAGATTAGCAATAGGTTTCATCAACTGAACACCATTTGCAAGATCGGCAAGTCCTTTGTCGACTTTTAGAAAAGGAACGATGTTTTTCTTTTCCCACAAATAATCAGCCGTCCATTCTCCGTCAATTTTGCGGTCCATTGTGTTCTCAAACAAAATAGCGCCCAAAATATACTCACGGTCAAATGCAGGACTTTTAATAATTCGGGTTCTCATTTCATGCACAAGAGTGTACATTTCATCATCATTTGAATAACTGCTTTCTTGTACGCCATATTGCGCTAACGCTTTTGGAGTACTTCCGCCGCTTTGATCTAATGCAGCGATAAAACCTTTCCCCGAGTGCATACGATGTAATTGTGCGATGTATCTTTCTCTATTTTCCATATTATTTATGTTTTAGTTCCGATAACTATCGGCATTAGATTAATTAAATATTTACAAGCCAGTTTTTTGATTTACCTTCTCATAAACTTCTTTCACTTTGTTTGGAGGATCAAATCGATATCCAATATTAAATTTCAAGGTTGATATATTGTCATTCAGTCGGGCTTCTGCCGATTCGTTTTGAAGGAAATTAAGCGTGTTTAAACTCGCAAAAGCAAAGAAACGATCTCTATTGTAAGCAAGCTTTAAATTGAAGTCTAATTGGTACAATGCCGAAACATCTCCGTCGACATCATTAATTCCTGCTCCAACAGCAATTCCGGCGCCAATTAAAACGCGGTCACTGATCACAAAATTGTAAAAATAGGAGGGAGCCAGTGAAAAAACATAAATATCACCGTTTGAAGAATCCGGTTCAGTGTTTAAATTAATATTAGTGTAATAAAAAGAAAAACTCGGAATAAAACTTCCGGAACTCTTCGTTTGCCATTCGTTTTGACTGACCAACGTTTTATAAGAGAAATTATCGTTGAAAATGTATGAAGTTGTTCCGCCAATTTTTGTCGTATGCATTTTAGGTAAAAAAACGTTTACCGCACCTTCACTGATATAAAATCCTTTTTGGTGGATATAAGTAAAAGACTGCATCCATTTTTTATAGTAAAAACGGGTGTTGAAACTAAAAAGTTTAGAGTCTGAGTTGTCTTTGTTTTCGCTAAAGAATTTTGGCGCAAAACCAAAACTGATATCAATAAATTTGTAACTTAAACCAACGCCTAATTGTTCGCGTCGGTTCGGATTAAGGTCCACGTATTTCTTTTGGCCTTCGGAATTAAAACCAATCTCAAAATTGTTAGAGGTATCAAGATAATAAATACTAGCTGTAACCTTATCATCGTAAGATTTAAAATAAGGATTCTGTAGCGTATCTTTTTGGGCAAAACACCCAAAAACACTTCCAAAAAATACTATATAAACCAGATTTAACCTCATTTTGAAATTGTAATTAAAAAAACATCTCTAAATTACGATTTTAAAATGAAGTTCTTATGCAGTAAATAAAAATTTGGGGTAATTGTATTAAATCCAGTCTATAGGATTTTCTAATACATTAACTAATTTCTCTTCGATACTTCCGGTTTCTGCATGATGATCGTAAACCCATTGTACATGAGGCGGCAAACTCATCAAAATACTTTCGATTCTTCCATTCGTCTTTAATCCGAATAAAGTGCCTTTGTCATGAACTAAGTTAAATTCAACATAACGACCACGACGAATTTCCTGCCATGTTCTGTTTTCTGGAGAATATTCCAGATTTTTTCTTCTTTCAACAATTGGCACATACGCTTCAAGGAAACTATTAGCAACTTCGGTTACAAAGTTGTACCAATCTTCCATTGACATTTGCTCATTTGCTTTGCAATAATCAAAGAACAATCCGCCAATTCCGCGGGCTTCGTTTCTATGAGCATTCCAGAAATAAGCATCACATTGTTTTTTATATTTTGGATAAAACTCGGGATTGTGTTTGTCGCAAGCCGTTTTACACGTTTGATGAAAGTGTTTTGCATCTTCTTCAAATAAATAATAAGGCGTTAAATCCTGTCCGCCGCCAAACCATTGTTCGATTACTTTTCCGGATTCGTCGTACATCTCGAAATATCTCCAATTGGCATGAACTGTAGGAGCCATTGGGTTTTTAGGATGCAAAACCAAACTTAATCCGCATGCAAAAAAATCAGCTTCGCCAACGCCAAACATTTTTTGCATGGCTTCCGGTAATTTTCCGTGAACGGCAGAAATGTTTACACCGCCTTTTTCGAAAACATTTCCGTTTTCAATTACGCGCGTTCTTCCCCCACCGCCTTCAGGGCGTTTCCAAAGGTCTTCACGGAATTTTGTAGTTCCGTCAACAGCTTCTAATCCGGCACAAATCTGGTCTTGTAATTTTTGTATGTATGCGTAAAATTTATCTTTCATGTTTTTATTCTTTATTTTCTGGGAAAGTATCATGATATCTGAATGCAACATTCATATCTAATACTATTGTAGTGTCTTTTTTTAAAATTTTTACAAATCTTGAACTTGCTTTTTTTGCTAATGAATCGCCTACTTCAGCTTTTTCCCAAAGTGTTGAATAACCAAATACTTCGCTGAAGTCTTTTAGTTTAAAAGTGGGAGACATTCTATTATCTTTATTTAAGTGTTTTTTTATAATTAATCCTGAAAATTTTTCATCAAACATATCTTTGTACGCGTCTTTACAAATTTTTGCATCGTTTGAAAAATATGAACAGGTACAAAAAAATATTGAAAAAAAGAGCATTACAATAAAACCTTGATATATTGGTTTCAATCTTTCAAAGTTAAAGTCTAAGATAACAGTTAAAAATTTATCAAAAGAAGACATTAATTTTTTTTTAGTTTATCTTTCATTGCTATAATATTCTGATTTGAGAAGGCCAAAATAAACGACATCTTCTAATGTTCCGTCGCTGCTTTTAAATTCTTCGCGCAAAATGCCTTCTTGTTTAAAATTATGTTTTAATGCAATTCGTTGGCTTGCTAAATTAATTTCTGAAGTACAGATAAAAACCTTGTTCATCTTCAATTCGTTGAAACAAAATTCAAGTGCTTTCAAAACCATATTTGATGTAATCCCTTTTCCTTGATAATCTTCGTCAACAAAATAACCTAATTCACATTTTGAAATGCGGTAATCAATTGTTTTTACACACAAATAACCAATTAAAGCATTGGTTTTAATGTCTCTTGCGTAAAAATAAAAACCTTCGTTATTTTTTTCTTTTTCAAGGCTTACAGCAAGAAAATCTTCTGCTTTTTTTAATGAATCAGAATTGGCCAAAGTCACCGGAAAAGTTTTTCCAATATGATTGCTATTCTTTTCGATGAGGTTATAAAATTCCTCAGGAAGAATATCGTTTATCGTTTCTGTTTTCCAATCGGTAAAACTCATCTTTACTTGTTTTTAACTGAAGTAATTTTGGTATTTATACCAAATGAAAAAACCTTGCTTTCCTTTTGAATATATTGGTAAATGGCAAGTGCCTTACCTGAAAAATCAAATTGTTTTTCTTGGGATAGACCAATTAATATATCCGCAAATTCTTCCTGCTGATTCCAATCTAAGTGGCATTGCTGTAACAGAATTATCAGTTCTTCTTCTGGTATTTCGATTGTTCTTTGTAAACTTAAACCAAAGCTTTTTAATTGCTCATCTATAAGAGCTGTATCTTCTGCATTCCAAAATTTAGGGACAAAAATTAAAGCATGCAAAGTTCGTAGAGTATTCTCTATTCTGATACTTTCTTTATCTCTTAGACCTTTGTTGAGCATGATTTATTGTTTTTTATCCGATTTAAAATTCTGATCGTATGTTGTTCTGCTAAATATTAATTTGCTATCCTGAAAAAGATCATTATTTCTATTGCCAATCTTTTTTATAATTCGATAAACAAAATATAAAACCGGTAATGAATAATATATAAAGCCCATACATATAGGTACATAAGGCTTCTCTGTAAATAATCCCCCCGCTTTGATAGTATCAAAATAATGAGATTTTTCTAAAAAATCATCTGTTAATCCTAATTTTGGAATTAACCCATTTCCAAATGATACAGCAAAGATTAGAAAGAAATAAAATATTGCTTTTGTAACAGATTTACCTATTTGCATCGCTCTGACTTCCAGACTCACATCTGAAAAAGCAAATCGCATTCGGTTTAAAACCGTTAACAAATAAATATATAAAATATTTGTATTGATTACAGAATGATTAAAAGCTAATGCAAATAATCCATACATAGGAAAAAATACAAAAAGGGATAATTTTTTAGGCATAACCGCCATAAAAACTCCGGAATGAACCATAATAAATTCAAAAGCCATTAAAATAGCTAAATCATTTATAAGACTTACCGGATGTTGTTCCGGATGCATCCAAACCATCAAAAAAATAGTCGCATAATACGCCTGAAATCCATATTCTACAAAAGAAAATGGCGAGTTTTTAGTGAAGTTTATGTTTGCAAACATCTAACAGGTGGTTTTTTAAGCTTCCAGTCTCAGTTTTTCAGATTTAACTGAGAATGAAAACCGAGACTGGAAACTAGTTAGTTCCCGTATTCCTTAACCGCGTCAATAAACGCTTTAGCATGGTCTACGGGGATATTTGGTAAAATTCCGTGACCTAAATTTACAATATATTTATCTTTTCCGAACTCGTCGATCATTTCGTGAACCATTTTTTTGATTGTTGGAATTGGAGAAAGCAATCTTGAAGGATCAAAATTTCCTTGTAAAGTAATATTTCCACCAGACAAATAACGAGCATTTCTTGGTGAACATGTCCAGTCTACACCCAATGCCGAAGCTCTACTTTTACCCATTTCGCCAAGAGCAAACCAACATCCTTTTCCGAAAACGATAACCGGAGCATGATCTGCCAAAGCTTCAACGATTTGGTTGATGTATTTCCATGAAAACTCCTGATAATCAACCGGAGAAAGCATTCCTCCCCAAGAATCAAAAATCTGAACGGCATCAACTCCCGCTTTTACTTTTTCTTTTAAGTATAAAATAGTAGTATCTGTAATTTTTTGTAATAAAGTATGAGCTGCAGCAGGGTTTGAGAAAGCGAAACCTTTTGCGGTATCAAAACTCTTAGAACCTTTTCCTTCAACCGCATAACAGAAGATTGTCCAAGGAGAACCAGCGAAACCAATTAATGGCACTTCGTCGTTCAGCATTTCTTTAGTCAATTTGATCGCATCCATTACATAACCTAAACTTTCCTGAATGTCCGGAACGTAAACGCGGTGAACATCAGCCAATGAACGAATTGGGTTTGGTAAAAACGGACCAAAATTTTCTTTCATTAAAACTTCGATTCCCATTGCTTGCGGAATTACAAGAATATCCGAGAATAAAATCGCTGCATCAGGTGCAATTCTGCGAATAGGCTGAACAGTAATTTCGGCAGCTAATTCAGGAGTTTGACATCTTGTAAAGAAATCATATTTATCACGCAAAGCGATAAATTCCGGTAAATATCTTCCGGCTTGACGCATCATCCATACTGGCGGACGTTGAACAGTTTCTCCTTTTAATGCTTTTAAAAATAGGTCGTTTTTTAACATTGTTTTTATTGCTTTAGGCTTTAAGCTTTAGGCTTTAAGCTATGTTTAACTATAATTTTTTTGCTTATTGCCTAAGGCTTAAAGCTTATTGCTGTATTCAAGAATTACATCCTCGATCACATCTTCAACCGTTGGCTGATCAGCAATGACGATATTTTTTGTTATTTTATCTAAAGCTTCCGCAGTGGTTTCTCCAATACAGAAGCACTTTTCTTTCTTAATAGTATTGTCTTTCAAATAACTTTCAACGCCGGAAGGACTAAAAAATAAGATGCCATCAACGGTATTCTTTACTTTCTGTGGCGTTAATGACGTATCATAAACCTGAATTTCGTTGAATTTCACGTCGGCCTCTTTTAGAGCTTGTGGTAAAGTTTCTCTTCTAAGATTTCCGCTAAAGAAAGTATAACTTTCATTGCGATAAATCAAAGTGATAATTTCAGCTAAATCAGCAGCATATCCAGTGTAAGCCACAACATTAAATCCGCTTTCAGATAAAAGGATTTTAGTTTTTAGGCCCACACAAAATACATTCTTGCTTTTCAGTTCTTCTGATTTTGGATCTGCTAAAACACTATGAACCGCATTCTGACTCGTGAAAATCAGATTCTCGTTAATGTCTTTAAGCTCGAAAGGCTTGTTTTGTGTTTGAATAAAATCAGATTCAATTACTTCAATATTGGCTTTTACCAATGCTTGTTTCTGTTCGCCCGATAGCTTTTTTGTAGATAATATTTGAATTGATTTACTCATTATTTTTTTAGTGATTCTTTAATAGATGCCATCAATTCTGCTCCGCCATTGTTTAAAATTTCCTGTGCGGCGAAGAATCCCAGTTTTTTCCATTCTGAGATATCTACTGTTTTGTCAATTTCAAGTTTTTGTTTTCCGTCAATAGAAAGTAAAACACCTTGAAAATGCAAAGCATCTTCCTCTTCATTATAGTTTACTAAAGCTCCAATTGGTGCGGTACAGCCACCTTCAAGAGTTCTTAGAAACTGACGTTCGATATAGGTACAGATTTCAGTTTCGATATGGTTTAATTGCGAAAGTGCATCAAGTGTGTAATTGTCGTTTTCCATTGCCACAACAAGCATTGCGCCTTGTGCAGGTGCGGGAACCATCCAATCTAGATTGATGAAATTTTCTGGTTTCAGGTTAATGCGCTCCAGACCTGCAGCAGCAAAAACAGCTCCGTCCCAGTTATTGTCTTGTAATTTTTGCATACGCGTGTTTATGTTTCCGCGTAAATCAACAACAGTATGATTAGGGTATTTGTTAAACCATTGTGCCTGGCGTCGTAAACTTCCGGTTGCAATAGTACTTGGATTGGCAAAAGCAGGATTTCCTTTATGAATTAAAATGTCCAAAACATTCGCTCTCTCCAAAACTGCCGCCTGAACAATGCCTTTTGGTAAAGCCGTTGGCACATCTTTCATAGAATGCACAGCAATATCAATATCGCCGTTGATCATAGCAATATCCAAAGTTTTAGTGAAGATTCCGGTGATTCCAAGTTCGTAAAGAGGTTTGTCGAGAATAATATCGCCTGTAGATTTTACAGCAACAATCGAAGTTTTATAACCTAGATCGTTTAGTCTTTTTTCGACAGTATGCGCTTGCCAAAGTGCCAATTCGCTATCGCGAGTTCCAATTCTGATTGTTTTTTCAGCCATTTTGTTGAATTTCACCATATAAGTTATGTAAGATAATTTAAGCAGTTGGGTTGAAAAATAATTAACTGTTTGCTATTAAATGAACTTATTTAACTTATATGGTTTAAATTTTATTTAAGATGCTTTTATTTTAAAGACTTTTTCGATCCATTCGATACTTTCATCAACCATGGTGTCGTCGTCTTTTAAGTGATTTGCGAAATGTGTAGTGATTTTTTGGATGATTCTGTTGCTGATGATTTCAGCTTGAGCTTCATTAAAATCTGCAATTTTTCGGCTTTGAAAATCTAACTCTGAAACTTTAATAGCATTCAGTTTTTCTTTTAAAGCATTAATGGTTGGAGCAAACTTGCGTCCTTTAGTCCATGTTACAAATTCCTCTTTTACTTCCTCGATAATAGCTTCGGCAGCCGGAATGTGTAATTTTCTGTTCTCAAGAGTTTCATCTGTCAGTTGCGACAAATAATCCATGTGAATCAAGGTTACACCTTCTAATTCCTCCACATTTTCATGAACGTTTTTCGGGATTGATAAATCTAAAATCAATAAAGGTTTCTTTAGATTTAAAATTGCTTTGTCAACTGTTGGGTTTTGAGCGCCCGTAGCAACAACAACAACATCAGCATTTTGAAGTTCTAAGTGTAACTCCGAATAATCTTTAACAATCAAATTAAGTTTTCCGGCCAATTTCTCCGCTTTGTCCTTAGTTCTGTTGATTAAAGTGATGTGTTCGTTTTTGGTATGTTTGACAAGATTCTCGCAAGTATTTCTTCCGATTTTTCCTGTTCCGAAAAGTAAAATATTTTTATTGCCAATATCTTCTACATTTTTGATAATGTATTGTACGGATGCAAAAGAAACCGAAGTTGCGCCTGAGCTAATTTCAGTTTCATTTTTGATCTTTTTGCTTGCCTGAATCACCGCATTAACCAATCTTTCTAGGAAAGCATTTGCTAATCCCATAGACTTTGAATGGGCAAAACTGGTTTTTATTTGTGAAATAATCTCAAAATCGCCTAAGATCTGACTGTCTAAACCAGTTCCTACGCGAAACATATGACTTATAGCTTCTTGATTTTTGTAGACAAAACCAACTTTCTGAAAAGCATCGACTGAACCGTTGCTGTTATCACAAATTAGTTTTATTAATTGAAAAGGATGTTCTGCAAAACCATAAATCTCGGTTCTGTTGCAGGTCGAAGTCACAATTAAACTTTCTATTCCTTCTTCCTTAGCCTGTTCCAGCAAACGCGTTTTTGCAATTGCATCCAAACTAAATTTACCTCTTACCTCAGCATCGGCTTTTTTATAACTCAGACCAACTGAGTAAAAATAAAGATGTTTCGGTACGTTATTGTTTTCCATAAATTCACTTTCATAAAAGTGTCAACAAAATTATGATTATAGTGTTTATAAAAGTAACGCTCAAAGTACTTTTTGTATCGCTACATGTTTTTTTGTTTCTAAAGAGCTGTTTTTATGCAAAAAGAAGTATTTTTGTAGCAAAATCAATTGGTTAGAAACGTTTTGTTTAGAGTGATTCTAAATAAGCTCAGGTGATTATCTTGATTTTTATTTTAAAAAAACATCGCTATGAGTTCTCAGGAAATTATTAAAATTGAAGACGACTTTACGCTTATCCGTTTTCAAAACGACAGTTTAGAGCCCTTTTTCGGACAACATGAAGTAGGTAGTGGCCTGATACAGTTTCATTTCGGGATAAAAGGGAATGCCAAATTCTTATTCAATCAAGGCAGTTATGCTTTAGATCTAAAAGAAGAAAAATCGCTCCTTTTATACAATCCGCAGAAAGAACTACCACTCAATTTAGAGTTAGCTCCAAATTCCTGGGTAATCTCAGTAATTGTCTCAATTAAGAAATTTCACGCGTTGTTTTCTGCAGAAGCAGATTATATTACTTTTTTAAGTCCTGATAATAAGGACAAAAAGTATTATAACGAAGGAAATATTAGTCCTTCTATGGCTATTGTGTTGAGTCAGCTGTTTCATTATAACCTACATCCATCAATAAAAAACCTTTATTATAAAGGAAAAGGATACGAATTGCTGAGTTTATACTTTAATAGAACCGAAGATCCAAACGCAGAACAATGTCCGTTCTTGATTGATGAAGATAATGTTTTGAAAATCCGAAAAGCCAAAGAAATCATCATCGCCAATATGGCTGAACCACCTGGATTACAGGAGTTGGCAGATGAAATTGGTTTGAATTTGAAGAAACTTAAAATGGGTTTCAAGCAAATTTATGGCGATACGGTTTACGGATTTCTATTCGATTATAAAATGGATTTCGCCCGAAAACTACTCGACAGCGGTTCTTATAATGTAAACGAAGTAGGATTGAAAATTGGCTACAGCACCGGAAGTCACTTTATAGCGGCTTTCAAGAAAAAGTTTGCCACAACGCCTAAGAAATATTTGATGTCGATTAATACGAATGTTTAGAATGGTAAGAAGGTATTCAATAATTTTATTGGTTTTCTTAATTATCTCTTGCAAATCAAAAGAAGAAAAAATGTTTTTTGATTTTGACAGTGTTGAATATTATTCATTGAATAAAAGTAAAGAAGAGGAAATGGGAGAGAACAATAGTAATAGCATTGATAATGGTATTTTTGATAAAATCTTTTTTGAAAATTATCCTGAGAAAGTAAATAATGCTATTTTTTACAAAACAATTAATTCTAATGGGTTTTCTAAATTTGAGTTATCCAAAAAAGACATTCAGTATTTAAGAGATGATATTTTTTTAGAGAAATCCTCTTTAAATATGTTTGAAAATGCATATGCCTGCGCACCTCAATATAGAGATGTTTTGGTTTTTAAAAAGAATAAAGAAATCTCAGGGATAGCGAAAATATGCCTTTCCTGTCGACAGTTTTATATAGTTAGTTCTAAAAGGGAAATTCAGATGGAAAACTTTGGAACAGAGGAAGAATATAAATCATTGGAAAAGCTATTTCAAAAATATAAAAACTAAAATGTTTAAAAGCATCAATTTTATATATCAGTACATAAATAAAAAAGAATAATTATCATATTTCTAAGAAGTGGCAAGTTCTACTTTTGACGAAAATTTAAACAAATGCTTAAAGCCTAAAGCTTAAAGCGTAAAGCAAAGAATAAATGAAAGGCGTATTATTAGTAAACTTAGGATCTCCGGAAAGTCCGGAACCAAAAGATGTAAAACCGTATTTAGATGAATTTTTAATGGATAAATACGTGATCGATGTTCCGTATTTATTAAGAGCTTTATTAGTTCGTGGAATTATTTTAAGAAAAAGACCCGAAGAATCAGCTCATGCTTACAAAAAAATCTGGTGGGATGAAGGCTCTCCTTTAGTTGTGCTTTCAGAAAGAATGCAGAAAAAAGTACAGCCTTTAGTGAATGTACCGGTAGCGCTTTCTATGCGTTACGGAAGTATGACCATCGAAAAAGGACTTCAGGAATTGCATGATAAAGGAGTTACAGAAGTATTGCTTTTCCCTTTATATCCGCAATATGCCATGGCTTCGACTTTGACGATTTTAGTGAAAGCCGAAGAAATCCGTAAAAAGAAATTTCCGCAAATGACATTTACCGATGTTCCTGCGTTTTATAATAAACCAGATTACATCAAGAATTTAGCCGATTCGATTCAGAAACATTTAGTTGGTTTTGATTACGATCATCTATTATTCTCGTACCACGGAATCCCGGAACGTCACATTCGTAAAACCGATGTGACAAAATCGCATTGTAAAATCGATGGTTCTTGTTGTAATACGCCTTCGCCGGCACACGATTTCTGTTACCGCCATCAATGTTATGAAACTACCAGACAAGTCGTGAAATTATTAGGACTTCCGGCAGATAAATACAGCCTGACTTTTCAGTCACGTTTAGCAGGTGACAAATGGTTAGAACCTTACACAGATGTTGAAATCGATAAAATGCCAGGAAAAGGAATCAAAAATCTTGCAGTTGTAACACCAGCTTTCGTTTCAGACTGTTTAGAAACATTAGAAGAAATTGCAATGCGTGCCAAAGAAGACTTCGAGAAAAACGGAGGTGGAAATTTCTTAGCGATCCCATGTTTGAATGACGATGACGAATGGTGTGAAACTGTTGGGAATTGGATTAACGAGTGGGCTAAATAATATTTGCTTCAAGTTTAAGGTTTCAAGTTATGATCAACTTTAAAAAAACCTTAAACTTGAAACTTGAAACAAATAATAATGGAATACTATAACTACTTAAAATCATTACATCTTATTTTTGTAATAACCTGGTTTGCAGGTTTGTTTTATATTGTGCGTTTGTTTGTGTATCAAATAGAAGCGAATGAAAAACCATCGCCTGAAAAGGAAATTTTACAAGCGCAATACAAAATAATGACCTACCGTTTGTGGTACATTATTACGTGGCCTTCAGCAGTTCTGGCGAGTCTTTTTGCGTTTAGTTTATTGTATCTCAATCCAGGATTAATATATTTGGATTATATGCAGGTTAAATTTGGTTTCGTTTTTGCATTGTATTTATATCATGCAAAATGCCATCAGATTTTTAAGCAATTACAAAATGATGAGGTAAAATATTCCAACAATTTTATGCGTTTATGGAATGAAGGTGCAACAATTATACTATTTGCAGTAGTTTTTTTAATAATTGTAAAAAGTGCCATCAACTGGATTTTCGGCGTAATTGGAATCTTTTTATTCTCAATTATCATAATGCTTGGTTTCCGATTTTACAAAAGAATAAGAGAGAAAAAATAGTTTAAATTGTTAATGGTGAATTTTAAACGCACTAATAATTCATAATTAACAATTTATAATTAACAATTAAAAAAATATGCTGAACAACTTCAAAATGTCGATGCTTTCTCTTCGTGTCAGGATTTTCCTTTCGATGATTGTATTGATTGTTGTCGCATCTTTTTTATTGGCTTCTATTTCGATTATTCAGTTTAAGAATGAAGCCAAAGAATACCATCAGGAACGTCTCGAGCGCAAAGAAAATGCCGTAAAAGAACACATCAATTATGTGCTTTCTACGACGACTTATCCTTTAAAAACAGGAAATCTGGATCTTATTTTTAAAGATAAAATCCACGAACTGGCCCAGATTCACAAAATCGAAATCAATATTTACAGCCTTGACGGAAAACTACTAAAATCATCAAAAGAATCATTTGCGGTTGATAAAGTAGCGCCTCCTGTTCCGGATTATATCCTGAAATTAGTACGTTCATCCATAGAAAAGCGTTTTGTAGACATTAAAACCATCGACGGAGTCAAAAATCGTTCATCATATAGTTTGATCAAAGACGAAAAATTTAAACCGCTAGGTATTTTAAATCTTCCTTATTTAGAAGACGACGGTTATTATGATAACGAGTTGAATACTTTTTTGATTCGTTTAAGTCAAGTGTATTCGTTTATGTTGGTTGTCGCTTTTGCATTGGCCTATTTCCTTTCGACTTATATCACGAAATCGCTGAAAACGATTTCAGATCGTTTAGAAGAAACCAATCTGGATCAGAAAAATGAGAAAATTGTGTTAGAAGCCAATAGCAAAGAAGTTAACTTCTTGATAAAGGCTTATAACGGAATGGTTGAAAAACTCGAAACCAGTGCCATAAAACTTGCCCAAAGCGAGCGTGAAGAAGCGTGGCGTGAGATGGCAAAGCAAGTAGCGCACGAAATTAAAAACCCGCTTACGCCGATGCGTTTGACCGTTCAGAGTTTTCAACGTAAGTTTGATCCAACAGCTCCGGATGTAAAACAGAAATTAAACGATTATTCTGAAACTTTAATCCAACAAATAGATACGATGACGGCGGTAGCTTCGGCATTTTCGAATTTTGCTTCGATGCCGGCGCAACAAAACGAAACCTTAAATGTGGTCGAGGTTGTAGAGCTTTCATTAGATATTTTCAACGAAGATTATATTGTTTTCGAAAGCGAAGAAGAAGAGATTATCTCAAAAATGGATCGTACGCAATTGATCCGTGTCATTACGAATCTCGTTAAAAATGCAACGCAGGCGATTCCCGAAAGTCAGTTTCATAAATCTATTGTAGTTACTGTAAAGCGTAGAGACAATAATGTTGAAATTGCCGTAAAAGACAACGGAATCGGAATCCAGAAACAAGATACGAGTAGAATCTTCGAGCCAAAATTTACCACCAAAACCAGCGGAATGGGACTAGGACTCGGAATTATAAAAAACATTATCGAAAATTACAAAGGAACAATTACCTTTGAATCAACATACGGAAAAGGAACTACATTTACCGTTTCTTTACCTATCACAAACTCATAAAATCAGCGTCATGAACTACGAAAATCTTTTAATCTCGATTGAAGAAAAAATTGCGACCGTAACCATTAACAGACCTACAAAACTAAACGCTTTAAACAAAGCTACGATTAGCGATCTAGGTAAAGCAATAAAATTATTAGGCAAAAATGATGATGTTCGGGTAATCATAATTACCGGAAGTGGCGAAAAAGCATTTGTTGCCGGAGCCGATATTTCAGAATTTGCCAATTATACGATTGTCGAAGGCGCACAATTAGCAGCCGAAGGACAAGAAAAGTTGTTTGATTTTATCGAAAATTTAAAGAAACCCGTAATTGCTGCAGTAAATGGTTTTGCTCTTGGCGGTGGTTTAGAATTGTCTATGGCATGTCATTTTAGAGTCGCTTCAGAGAATGCAAAAATGGGATTGCCGGAAGTTAGTTTAGGATTAATTCCGGGTTACGGAGGAACACAGCGTTTACCACAATTAGTAGGTAAAGGACGTGCGATGGAAATGATCATGACTGCAGCAATGATTTCGGCCGAAGAAGCCAAACAATACGGCTTAGTAAATCACGTTGTACCTCAGGCGGAACTTTTAGATTTTACTACTGGAATTGCACAAAAAATCATTAAAAATGCTCCTTTTGCAATTACTAAAGCGATAAAAGCGATCAATGCCAATTATAAAGACGGTAAAGACGGTTTCGATACCGAAATAAAATCATTCGGAAAATGTTTCGGAACTCAGGATTTTAAAGAGGGAACAACAGCATTCTTAGAAAAACGTAAAGCTGAATTTACAGGGAAATAATTTTCTTAACCGCAAAGTTCGCAAAGATTTACGCAAAGGACACAAGGAAATTAAAAAACTTAGCGAACATTGCGTAAATCTTTGCGAACTTTGCGGTTAAATAATAACACAAACAATATGTCCTACGAATCAATATTTGCTCTTTTTTGCGAACGCGTCAAAGAAAGCATTCAAGCCGGTACTTTTGCCAAACTAACTCTGGCAAAAACCATCGGTGATACCGAAATCAAAAACATCTATTTCCGTTTAGCGATAAACGAAGATAACACCTATTCAATCGCATTAACAACGCGCTACAAAACCGAAGAAATCGAAAGTATTCATGCTTTAGACGAAGCTTTATTGATGTTGGGAACTTACATCAAAAATCCGTTTTTAACTGCTTTGTTATTTACTACAGATAATGATATAACTTTCAAAGTGAATAAGAAAAATGCAGGAAGTATTATTGAGCAAGAACCAACATTTAAAAATGCGTCGCCGGTAATGTTAGAAATGATCGAGAAAGGAATTGTTTAATAATGGCTTTTAGGATTTCTAGGAGCTAATCCCGCTATCCGTTATAATCTTTTGTGCCGAACCCCGGCACAAAAGGATTTTCACTTCTATCGGGGCTAGGACATTCGGTGTGTGTCAGGCTGAACGATCCCGAAGTTTCGGAAGAAGCCCTCGTTTCCTGAATTCGTCATCATCAACGGATTAAAATCCGTTGCTACAAAATAGTTCGTTCCTCCGGAACTTTATAAAAAATCTTCGTGAACCTTCGTGCAATTCTCCGTGAATCTCTGTGAAATAACCCTAAACCAGCTTCACAAACAAATTCGAAGCTATTTTATTCGAAATAGACAATTCACGACCATCAATTTTAATCTTAACAGATAAGTCGAACGATTCTTTAGACAAAAGTTGAATTTGCGAACCGAGAGCAATTTCTTGTTTGTCCAGATATTTCAAAAATTCAGATGAAGTATCTTTAACCCCCACACAAACTCCGGTTTGATTGTCTGTTAATTCAGAAAGTAAGTATTTCTCGATCTTAACAATTCTTCCATGAGCGTCGGGAATCGGATCACCATGCGGATCTTCGGTAGGATTTCCCAGAAAATCATCCAGACGATTAATCAATTGTTCGGATTTGATGTGTTCCAGTTGCTCAGCAATATCATGAACTTCGTCCCAAGAGAAATTTAATTTATCCACTAAAAAAACTTCCCACAAACGATGTTTTCGAACAATCATTTTGGCTGCTAACTTTCCGTTTTCGGTCAAAGAAACGCCCTGGTACTTTTTATAATTCACCAAATCTTTATCCGCCAGCTTTTTGAGCATATCCGTAACCGATGAAGCTTTAGTCTCCATCATTTCAGCAATAGCGTTCGTACTTACTTCTGAATCATTAGAAGTAGTAAGATGATAAATCGATTTTAGATAATTTTCTTCTGAAAAAGTCATTTTTTGCAAGGTTCTAAGGTTCTGAGTTGCTAAGGTTCTAAGTTAAAAGCCTCAAAGGAAAAACCTCAGAAACTTAGCAACTCAGAACCTTAGGCACTATTTTTTAACAATCAACAAAGGTATTGAAATTTTATGTCTCAATTTGTCTACCGTTGTGCCAAATAAAATATCTTTTAATCCAGTGTGGCCGTGGGTTCCCATAACTAGAATGTCAAAATTTCCGGTATTAATAATCTTCGGAATCACCGTGTTAGGTTTTCCAAAACCAAGTTCAGTTTCGATCCTGAATCCCTTCTGCGAAAGCATTTCTTTATATTCTAATAATAATTTTTCGTCGATAGTCGTCTCGTGATCGTCAACATGTTGCCCATACATTAATGCACCAACGGTTTCTACAATGTGAATTAAGGTGTATTGCGCGTCGATTCCGCCCAATTCGAAGGCATTATTTAGTGCAGCTTCATCTGCTTTAGAAAAGTCTACAGAAATCGCTATGTTTTTCTTGCTATAAATTTCTTTAGGCGCATACACTAATTTTAAATGATGAGGTGAATGATTATCAATATTTGATTTTGCTCTTGCTATAAAAGGTTTGAAAACAATATAAAGTAATAAGCCTAAAAATCCAAAAGCAAGCGGAACAACCGTTAACCAAAGAATTATTGGATGACTTGCAGCTTCAATCCATGAACTAATTTCGTCGTAAACCAATTTTGCATTCAGCGAAACAATAATCAAAGCAATAATCCAGGCAGCTATTTGTGTAGTTCGTGAAATGTGAAAACCCTTCATTTTAGATTTATCACTCACAAAATGAATCAAGGGAATAATTGCAAAACCTAATTGCAAACTCAAAATTACCTGGCTCAGAATCAATAGTTTTCCCGTTACGCTATCTCCATAAATTAAGATCACGACAACAGCCGGAACAATCGCAATCAAACGGGTTATAATGCGTCGAACCCAAGGCTGAATTCTTAAATTCAAATAACCTTCCATTACGATCTGACCTGCTAAAGTTCCCGTAACGGTCGAGCTTTGTCCTGCAGCAATCAAAGCAACGGCAAATAAAATGGGCGCCCATTTGGTTCCTAATAAAGGTTCGAGAAATTGGTGTGCATCCTGAATTTCGGCAACTTCAAACATTCCATTTTTATAAAATGTAGCTGCGGCTAAAATTAAAATGGCAGCATTTACAAAAAAGGCCAGGTTAAGGGCAATGGTTGAATCAATAAGATTATATTTCAACGCTTGTTTTATTCCCGCCGGAGTTCTGTCGAATTTTCGGGTTTGAACTAAAGAGGAATGCAGGTATAAGTTGTGAGGCATGACGGTTGCTCCAATAATCCCGATAGCAATGTATAAAGCGGCAGAATTGGGCATTGAAGGAATAAGTCCGTAGAGTACTTTATCTAATTCAGGTTCTGCAAAAATCATTTCGAAAATGAACGAGAAACCAATAATGGCGACTAATACAATAATAAAAGCCTCCATTTTACGGATCCCTTTATTGATTAAGAACAATAATAAGAAGGTATCTAAAACGGTAATTAAAACGCCTTCGATCAACGGAATATCAAAAAGGAGATTGATCCCGATTGCCATTCCTAAAACTTCAGCAAGATCACAAGCCGCAATGGCAATTTCAGCCAGAAAGTATAAAATATAGTTGATGAATTTCGAATAGGTTTCTCTTGATGCCTGCGCTAAGTCACGTTGTGTCACAATTCCTAAACGTGCGCTTAAGCTTTGAAGCAACAAAGCCATTAAGTTGCTCATTAACAAAACCCAAAGCAAAGAATACCCAAACTGGCTACCACCGGCAATATCTGTTGCCCAGTTTCCCGGGTCCATATATCCAACACTTACTAAATATGCCGGGCCTAAAAAGGCTAATATTTTTCTGAAACCTGTTTTTTTATTTTGTGTTGCGACCGATTGGTGAACTTCTTCTAAAGATTTACCCATTGTAAAAATGTTGTTTGAACAAATATATAGAAAAATTATATTCGCTCAACAATATTTTTAGACAAGTCTAAAACTTAAATGTTAGAATTCAAACAATTTGGGCATAATCCTGACAACGTAAAGTTTATATCATTGACTTTGTAATTGTGCGGAATAATATAACTCGGCTTTACATTTTCAAGGCAAGTTATTTCCAAACACTTCTCACAACTAAAATGAGCATGATTATGAATGTGCACACGTTGTGCATGATGATGGCATTTTGCATACTTAACCGTTCCGTCAAGATTCACGATTTTATGAACGATATCGTCATTAACTAATCGTTCTAAGATTCTGTAAATAGTAACACGATCGCATAAATCTCCCGTTTGTTTCTGAATTTCGGCGTGCGAGAGCGCGGTTTTAGATTTACCAAATATCTCTAAAACGGCCGTCTTTGCTACTGTATTTCTTGTTGTTTTCATTTTTATGGAATTAAAAATATTATCGCAACAATGTTGCAATTAAAAATAATTGATATATTTGCAACAAAATTGCATTAAGCAAATGTACTGAAAATGAAGAAATCTACCACACCTTTTTACGATATTTTAGGAATCTCAAGTGCAACCATTTGTTTGGTTCATTGTCTGGTTTTTCCGCTTTTAACAATTTTGCCAATAGGTTTAAGCCACAATCCTTTTATCGATTTGATATTTGCGGTGATGGGACTTTTTGCCATTTTCAAAATTATAAATAAATCCAGTCTTTTAATATCTACAATCCTTGTTATTTCTATGGCATTGATCTGGATTAGCGTTTTAAGCGAACTTTTTCTGGAGATTCATCTTGATCTGATCTTTATTGGAGGTATCGGAATGATCATCGGGCATTTTTTAAATTATAAAAATCATAAACAATCGTAACAATGAAAAAATTACCCGTAACGGTACTAAGCGGATTTCTGGGTGCCGGAAAAACAACGCTCCTCAATCATATTCTTCATAACAAAGACGGATTAAAAGTTGCTGTCATTGTCAATGATATGAGCGAAGTAAATATTGATGTGCGGCTCGTGAAAAATGAACATACTTTATCAAGGACCCAAGAGAAATTAGTAGAAATGACCAATGGCTGTATTTGCTGCACCTTACGGGAAGATTTAATGATTGAAGTCGAAAAATTAGCCAAAGAAAACAGATTTGATTATTTGCTTATAGAAAGTACTGGAATTAGCGAGCCTATTCCCGTTGCACAGACTTTTTCTTTTGTGAATGAAGATGAGAATATCGATTTATCGAGATTTAGTTATATCGATACGATGGTTACGGTGGTGGATAGTTTTAATTTCTTTAAAGATTTTGGTTCTGCCAAAACATTACAGGAGCAAAATTTATCTGATATTGAAAATGATAATCGAACAATTGTGAATCTTTTGGTCGATCAGGTAGAGTTTGCTAACGTGATTATTTTGAATAAAACAGATCTAATCAGTTCTGAATCATTGGAAATACTGAAAGCTTCGATTCAAAAACTCAATCCAGTGGCGAGAATAATTACTTCGGTTTTAGGGAAAGTGAATCCAAATGTAATTATAAATACTGGATTATTCAATTATGAAGATGCTGAAAATTCCGCAGGTTGGATTAGAGAATTAGAAGGAATTCATACGCCCGAAACCGAAGAATACGGAATCAATTCTTTTGTGTTTCGGGATTCAAAACCTTTTCATCCCAATCGATTATGGAATTTCATTACTTTTCATTTTCCGTCCAACATTATTCGAAGCAAAGGATTATTATGGATGGCATCAAGACCGGAGCAGGCCATTAACTGGAGTCAGGCGGGCGGATCTATGAAAGCCGAAGGTGCCGGAGTTTGGTGGGCAAGTATGCCGCTCAGCGAAAGAATGACTTTTAACAATTTTGTTGAATTTCAGGATATTATAGAAGAACGCTGGACTTCTAAATTTGGGGACAGACTCAACGAAATTGTTTTTATTGGCCAAAAGATCAATGAAACTGAAATTATCAAAGGACTTAATAACTGTCTTTGCACCGAAGATGAAATTGTAGATTATCATGACGGTTTCTTCTCTACAAAAGATCCTTTTCCAATTCCGAGAAATTAGTAAAAAACTTAAAACTATGATATACAATAATAAATACGACGTTATAATTATCGGAGGTAGCTATAGCGGACTTTCGGCGGCAATGAGCTTGGGGCGTTCTTTACGACACGTTTTAGTGATCGATAGTGGTTTGCCTTGCAACAGACAAACACCACATTCGCATAATTTTATCACGCACGATGGAGAGAAACCAGCTATAATTTCGGCGAAAGCCAAAACCCAGGTAGACTTTTATGAAACGGTTCAATTTTATAACGGACTTGCCATTAGCGCCATTAAAACAGAATCTGGTTTTGAAATAGAAACTCAGTCGGGAAAGATTTTTACATCTAAAAAAGTATTGTTTGCAACAGGCGTAAAAGATTTACTGCCACAAATTCCTGGTTTTGCAGAATGTTGGGGAATTTCGGTTTTGCATTGTCCGTATTGTCACGGTTATGAAGTAAAAAAAGAAAAAACTGCCATCGTAGCCAATGGTGATATGGCTTTTGATTATGCTAAAATGATTTCGAACTGGACAAAAGATTTAAGATTGATTACCAATGGGAAATCGAAATTGACTTTAGAGCAAACTCAAATGCTGAAGAAACATAAAGTTGAAATTATCGAACATGAAATCGAGGCTTTGGAACACGAAAACGGAAATGTTCAGCATATTGTCTTTAAAAATCAATCAAAAGTATCCGTAAAAGCGATTTATTTCAGAGCACCTTTTGAGCAGCATTGTTCTTTACCGGAGTCTTTAGGCTGTGAATTGACAGAACAAGGTTTATTGAAAGTAGATCCTTTTCAGAAAACGACAATTGCAGGAGTTTTTGCGAGTGGAGATTGTCACATTCAGGCACGGTCTGTTGCAATGGCGGTTTCTTCAGGATCTTTTGCAGGAGCGATGATCAATAGAGAAATTATTGACGAAGAATTTATTTAACTTAAACCTGATTGAATGTAAACGAAAACAAAAAAAGCTCTAGCTAAGCCTCTAAAATTTGGCTAAAGTCTTTTTTTATTCAATCTTGTTCCCCTAGCTGAAGCTAGGGGCTATGCAAAGAACGTTCGGTTTTTAAAACATAAAGAAACTATATAAATCAATGTTTGAAATTTCTTTTTTTTGTGCCGTTAGGCACTAAATACCGGTAGAAAACAGGAATTGAAATATAATTGAAGCGTGCCGTAGGTACGCAACAAAACGATAGCTGTTGCGTACCTACGGCACGCTAAACTAATTGTGAATTAATGACTACCAATATTTAGTGCCTAACGGCACATTAAACCTTTGATAACATAGCTATTGCAACCGCTTAAAAAGGCATTTCAACTTTGCATTAATTCACATAGACTATGCGAAGAAAGCGAGCTTTCTTTTACTGCTTGAAAAAGAAACTATAAAACCTATGTTTTTATATGTTAAAAATAACTCCAAAGTATTGAATTAAAACACATTTAAAAGTTTTTTACTTTAGAAACATTATTTGTCAAATTTAATTTTTAGTTTTGTCTAAATTTAATTTTATAAGAATGAAAAAACTATTTTTGATATTGCTTTTATTTGGTTTGCAAATTTCGTTCGCTCAGGAAACTTCTAATATTTCAGGATTTATCTCAGGCGAGCGGCATAAATTACAGTTGGTAAATGTTCAGTTAACAGGAACAAAACATAAAACGGTTACCGATAGTTTAGGGTTTTATAAATTAGAAAATGTTGCAGTTGGCAGTTATACGTTACAAGTTTCTCAAATAGGTTTCCAGACAATAAGGAAGAAAATAGAAGTTATTGAAGATTCTATTCAGTCCTATGACTTTGAATTAACGGATAACGAAAATCAACTGAACGAAGTGGTAGTTTCGGGGACTTTAAAAGCGGTAAGAAGATTAGAAAGTGCTGTTCCGGTTGAGGTTTATTCGCCGGTTTTCTTCAAGAAGAATCCAACGCCAAGTATTTATGAAGCACTTCAAAACATCAATGGCGTTCGGCCACAGCTCAATTGTGGCGTTTGCAACACGGGAGATATTCATATCAACGGTTTAGAAGGTCCGTATACTTTGGTTTTGATAGACGGAATGCCAATCGTGAGTAGCCTTTCAACCGTTTATGGATTATCCGGAATCCCTAATTCTTTGGTCGAAAGAATCGAAATTGTAAAAGGCCCGGCATCGTCTCTTTATGGAAGTGAAGCGGTTGGAGGTTTGATCAACATTATTACCAAGAACCCAACCAACGCGCCTTTGTTTTCTGCGGATGTTTTTACGACTTCGTATCTGGAAACCAATGTCGATTTGGGAATGAAATTCAGCCCGACTAAAAAATCAACAACACTTTTGGGAATCAATTATTTCGATTACAATCAGGTTGTCGATAAAGACAGGGATGGTTTTACTGATGTTACACTTTCGCAAAGAATTTCGGTTTTTAATAAATGGAATTTTCAAAGAGAAAATAACCGTTTGTTTAGCATCGCAGCACGCGGAATGTATGAAGACCGTTGGGGAGGCGACGTGCGTTGGGAGAAAAAATACCGAGGTGGCGATGAAATTTATGGCGAAAGTATTTATACCAAAAGAGGAGAGTTAATAGGAAGTTATCAATTGCCATTCGAAGAAAAACTAATGCTTTCGTTCTCCGGAAATGTGCATTATCAGGACAGTCGTTACGGAACAACATCGTATATCGCCAATCAAAAAATAGGTTTCCTGCAATTGACCTGGGATAAAAAAATTGGTCGAAATGATTTTCTTGCAGGAATTGCCACTCGATATTCGTATTACGACGATAATACAACTGCCACAAAAGAACCGGAAAGTACGTGGTTGCCGGGAATTTTTGTTCAGGACGAAATTACGCTGTCTCCAAAAAGTCAGGTTTTGTTAGGAATGCGTTATGATTATAATTCGATTCACGGTTCGATTTATACGCCTAGAGTTGCATATCGATGGAAAGCGAATGACAATACTATTTTTCGTTTGAATGCGGGAACCGGATTTCGTGTTGTCAATTTATTTACCGAAGATCACGCGGCGCTTACAGGTTCCAGGGATGTGGTGATTAAAAGCGATCTGAAACCGGAACGATCTGTAAATGCAAACCTGAATTACATTCAGAAAATAAACTTTACAAACGGAACTTTTATAGGAATAGAAACAACGGTTTTTTATACACGCTTCAGCAATAAAATTATATCCGATTATGAAACGGATCCCAATAAAATCATTTACGATAACATCAATGGTTATGCCATTAGCCAGGGAATTAGTACTAACGTTGATTTGAACCTCACAAACGGATTAAAATTTATTCTTGGAGCCACAGTTTTAGATAATAAAAATGTTCAGGACGGAATTTCAGAAAGACCTTTTCTAACTGAAAAATTCACGGGAACCTGGAGTATTTCTTATAAGATAGAACCGTGGAATTTATCATTGGATTATACCGGGAATGTCTACAGCCCAATGAAATTGCCTTTATTGAGCGATTTAGATCCAAGAGATCCAAACTCGCCGTGGTATAGTATTCAGAATATTCAGTTTACATATTTTGGCTGGAAGAATTTTGAATTGTATGGCGGAGTAAAGAATCTATTGAACTTCACGCCAAAACGAAATAATCCGTTTTTGATTTCGAGAACCAATGATCCTTTCGATAAAAATGTACAATATGATGCAGCCGGAAAAGTTTTGGTAACGCCTGACAATCCGTACGGTTTGACTTTTGATACAACTTATGTCTACGGGCAAAACCAAAAGATTCGTGGTTTTTTTGGGTTGCGATATACTTTGAGATAAGTTATTAATGATGGCACACAGATTAGACGGATTAAACAGGTTTTCGCTGATTCATATTTTTAAAATTGTTGATAAACATCTGTCAGGCTGAGCGGAGTCGAAGCCCGCTCCAACTTACAAGCCTTCGACTCCGCTCAGGATGACAGTCGAGTTTGTATCATTTAAAATGAAGGAAGTTTTTTTTGCCACGAATTGCACGAATTATCACGAATTTAATTAGTGTAAATTAGTGTGATTCGTGGCAAACTTTTTTCCAGTATTAAAAATAAAATCATTTTTAATCTTTCCAATCTGTGGCAAAACAAACAAAACAAATGAAAAAGCTATTACTTATAATCTTCTTAGCTATAACTTCAACAGGATTTTGCCAGTTAAAGCAACATTCTTTTGAGGAAGTGGATAGTTTGCAGCAGATTCAAAAGAAGAAAATAATCGTTTTTATTCATACCAATTGGTGTCACTTTTGCCAACGAATGAAACAAACGACTTTCAAAAATCAGGAAATCATTGATAAACTGAATTCGGATTTTTATTTTGTGGATTTGAATGCAGAGGAAAAACGAGATATTAATTTTAATAATCAGATTTTTAAATACAAACCTTCGGGGAACAATGTTGGTGTTCATGAATTGGCCTTGCAATTAGGAACGATCAAGAATCAAATCGTATATCCGGTTTTATGTGTTTTGAATGAAAAGAAGGAGATTCTCCTACAATACAACAACTATCTTAATTCAAAGGATTTTAAACTACTTTTAGAAAAATTGGAAGAATAAAATTTATTATTTTTGAGAATGCAATCTTCACAAATCAAACACTTCGACTACATTTTTACAGGATCAGGTTTATCTGCTTTGATGACCGTTTATAAAATGGTAGTGTCTGGAAAATTCAGTGATAAATTAATTTTATTGTTAGACGAAGATTCGAAGAAAACCAATGACAGAACATGGTGTTTTTGGGCAAAAGATGAAACGCTTTGGAATTCTATCATCTTTAAAAAATGGGATTTGGCTCTTTTTGCCAATGAAGATTTCAAACGTGATTTAGCGTTGAAACCTTATCAATACAATCAAATACGAGGATTAGATTTCTATAATTTTGTTTTTACAGCGATTTCAAAACATCAAAACATTACTTTTTTAAACGAAAAAGTAACCGATATCAATGAACTCGAAACCCATGTTTTTGTGGGTACAGATGAAAACAGATATACCTGCGATTATTTATTCAATAGTATTTACACCAAAGCTTTTGCTTTAAGTCAAACCAAATATCCGGTTTTGCAACAACATTTTATAGGTTGGTTTGTAAAAACCGAAGAGGAAATTTTCAATTCGGAACAAGCGACTTTCATGGATTTTTCGGTTGAACAAAGGGGGAACACACGTTTTATGTATGTTTTGCCTATTTCTAAAACCGAAGCTTTAATAGAATATACACTCTTTTCTGAAGATCTTCTGCCAAAAGAAGAATACGAAAACGAGATTCAAATTTACTTGCGAAATCTCGGAGCTGATCAATATCAAATTATTGAGAAGGAGCAAGGGAGTATTCCAATGACGTGTTTTCCTTTTTGGAAAAAGAATACAAAACGAGTCCTGAATATAGGAACTGCCGGCGGATGGACAAAAGCAAGTACGGGTTATACTTTTAAAAATTCAGATAAAAAATCTTCAAAATTAGTTGATTTTCTAATAGATAGAAGTCCTTCGATTCCGCTCACGATGACAATGTTTTACAAGAAAAACAAATTTTGGTTTTATGATTTATTGCTTTTAGATATTCTGTATCGTCGTAATGAGTTAGGAAGTGCTATTTTTTCATCCATGTTCAAAAAAGGAAACCCAGCTTTAATTTTTAAATTTCTGGATGAAGAAACCTCTTTGCCTCAAGATGTTAAAGTTATTTTAAAGTGTCCTAAAATGCCATTTATAAAGGCGTTATTTAGAGTGATTTTTCTTTCAAATAATTTTAACAAAAAGCAATAACCTTTGAAAAATATTACTTTAGGATTTAGTCTCTTTTTTACTCTTTTATCTTTTGGACAAGTTTCTACAAACAAAAACCACGATGCAATTGTTGAAGAATTTCTAACCAATTGTGCAGAGAAACATAACTATGTTTTTGAAATGACCGCGTGGCAGGATTGTCTTGATCAGGGTCTTAAAAAAGACAGTACCGTTGCTTATTTATGGCAGCAAAAAGCAATGCCTTATTTTAAATGCAAAAAATACGAAGTTGGAATGCAATATCTGGATAAGGCTGTTTTGTACGACAAACAAGAATGGTTGCCTTACAGAGGTTTTATGAAATGTATTTTCTCAAGAAACTATAAAGATGCTATCAAAGATTTAGAAGAATGTATTAAACTCTATGGAAACGGTTATAGGATGGATCATACTTATGGTTTTTATATGGGACTTTGTTATTTGCAATTGAATGAGTACACAAAAGCAGAAAAACTTTTTGATGATTATGTAAATGATATTTATAAAAACAGGCAAAAATTAGAACATCCAACTGCTTATTTTTATCAGGGAATTGCTAAATATGAACTTAAAAAATGGGATGAAGCAATAGCTATTTTTGATAAAGCAATAAAAATTTATCCCGAATTCTCAGATGCTAAATATTACAAAGCCTTTTGCTTGCTTAAACAGGGGAAATCTAAAGAAGAAGTAATTGCTTTGGTAGGAATAGCGCGGGAAGACGCTGCAAAGGGATTTTCTATCAATGAAGACAATACAATCTACGAAACCTATCCCTACCAAAATAAATTTACGAAATAACATCAATTATAAATTAAAACTAGGTTATACTTTTTTTGTTTCAGGCAGATTTAGCAGAATATTTAAGGTGTTTTCTATCTAAAATATTTGTAGAAATTTAAAATAACCTGCATTTATCAGCCAAAATCCGCCAAATCTGCGGGCCATTTCTCATACCATAAAATATCAATTCAACTATAACAAAACTTTATACCTGAAATTAACTAGTTGCGAGTAAACTTTGTAACTTTGCAGATCAAAAGTAAAATTTAAAAATAAAGAGATATGTATCCAGAAGAAATGGTAAAACCAATGCAAGCTGAATTGACAACTGCAGGTTTTCAAGATTTACATAGTGCTGACGCTGTAGATAATGCTATCAAAGCCGAAGGTACCACTTTAGTTGTTGTAAACTCTGTTTGTGGTTGTGCTGCAAGAAATGCACGTCCGGGAGCAAAAATGAGTTTAGAAGGAGCTAAAAAACCAGATCACTTAATCACGGTTTTCGCAGGTGTTGACAAAGAAGCTGTTGATGCTGCAAGACAACATATGTTCCCTTTTCCTCCATCATCGCCATCTATGGCTTTGTTCAAAAACGGAGAGTTGGTTCACATGTTAGAGCGTCACCACATCGAAGGTCGCCCAGCAGAATTAATCGCTGAGAACTTGCAAGATGCGTTTAACGAGTATTGTTAATTAAGTTGCTGAGGTTCTAAGTTATATTAAAGACTGTCTATTTAGGCAGTCTTTTTTATTTGAAGCTAATCCAGCTGTCCGTTATATCTTTTGTGCCGAACACCGGCCCAAAAGGATGCCACTCCCATCTGGGCTAAAAATCAGAAATACTAAGAATTTTAGTTTTTCAACTTAGAACCTTAAGCAACTTAGCGTCTCAGGACCTTTGTGCCTAGGAACCTTTGCAACTTCGAACCTTTTTCCGTACTTTTGCACCTCAAAAAATAATTTCTAAACTTAAAAACTGTTTATAGCATGCAACTGTACAACACTTTAAGCGCAGAAGAAAGAGCCATCATGATCGATGATGCCGGTAAACAACGACTAACGTTGTCTTTCTATGCGTATGCCAAAATTCAAGATCCCAAAAAATTTCGCGATGATTTATTTGTAGCCTGGAATAAGCTTGATGCTTTAGGCCGAATTTATGTTGCCAACGAAGGAATAAATGCTCAGATGAGTATTCCGGAAGAAAATTTGGAGGCTTTTAGAACTACTCTTGAAGTTTATGATTTCATGAAAGGTATACGATTGAATGAAGCGGTAGAACACGATGATCATTCGTTTTTAAAATTGACTATTAAAGTTCGTGATAAAATCGTCGCTGACGGTTTGAACGACGAAACTTTTGATGTAACCGATATAGGCGTTCACTTGAAAGCCAAAGAATTTAATGAAATCCTTGATGATCCCAATACGATTGTAGTAGATTTTAGAAATCACTACGAAAGTGAAGTAGGACATTTTAAAGGCGCTATTACTCCAGACGTTGAAACGTTTAGAGAGAGTTTGCCTATAATCAACGATCAGCTTCAGAACCATAAAGATGATAAAAATCTGGTGATGTATTGCACCGGTGGAATTCGTTGCGAAAAAGCGAGTGCTTATTTTAAACACCAGGGCTTTAAAAATGTTTTTCAATTAGAAGGCGGAATCATTAATTACGCCAAACAAATTGAGGCAGAAGGTTTAGAAAGCAAATTTATTGGGAAAAACTTTGTATTTGATAATCGTCTTGGCGAAAGAATTACTGAAGATATTATCTCTCAATGCCACCAATGTGGAAAACCTTGTGACAATCACACCAATTGCGAAAATGACGGCTGTCATTTGTTATTTATTCAATGTGACGAATGTAAAGCTGCAATGGAAAACTGCTGTTCTACAGAATGTCTTGATGTTATACACATGCCTTTGGTTGACCAAGTTCGTTTAAGAACCGGAAAACAGGTTGGAAACAAAGTTTTTAGAAAAGGAAAATCTGAAAATCTAAAATTCAAACATTCAGGGGAATTATCAGATAATTCATTGGCTACAGTCGACCCGAGCTTAAGCGAACAGGGGAAGCAAAAGCCTGCCGATATTCGCCAAAAAATAAAAGTCAAAAAAGTACTTCTTGGTAAAGCGGAACATTATTATGTAAAAGCACAAGTTGGTCTTTTTACTTTAGAAAACCACGAATTAAATTCGGGTGATAAAATCTTAATTTCCGGGCCTACTACAGGTAATCAGGAACTGGTTTTAGATAAAATGATTGTCAACGATGCAGATGCCAACACTGCTAAAATTGGAGATCGAGTTACTTTTGAAGTTCCATTTCGTATTCGTTTGTCAGATAAGTTGTATAAAATTGTAAATTAGTTGAAATTTTAAGCTAATTTACATGTCGAATTCGTTTACCAAATTATGGATTCATGCAATTTGGGCAACCAAAAACCGTCAGGAATTAATTGATTATTCAATTGAGGAAAAATTGTATGATTATATCCGAGAGGAATTAATTGAACAAGGATGTCCCGTTAGAATCATTAATGGAATGCCGGATCATGTGCATGTTTTATTTTTACAAAATCCACAAAAAACTATCTCAGACCTTTTAAAGCAAATAAAAGGAAGTTCTTCGCATTTTATAAATAGTGGGGATTTTATCCTTGAAAAATTTGCCTGGCAAACGGGATTTGCGGCTTATTCAGTCAGCGAATCTCAGTGAGAGGTTGTGTATAATTATATAAAAAATCAAAAACAACATCATCTTAAGATCAATGGACAAGATGAATTTGATGAATTTGTAAAATTGCATAAACTGGGAAATAATACAAAATGATTGACGTTGCGTCCCCAAGGTTAAAACCTCGGGCTATGTCTAAAAATATTTAGAAAATGTATCTCGAAACATAGTGAACGGTTTCAACCGTTTGGAGGCGATATAAAATGCTCAATGATGCGTACCGATGTTTCAACCGTTTGGACACCATAAAATAGGGACTATATAATTGAAAAAAATAACCAATAGTTTTAACTATTGGAAACAATACAAATAAAAATGACAACAAATAACAAAATTGAATTGATGGCTCCCGCAGGGAGCTTTGATTCACTTCAGGCAGCGCTCGATAATGGCGCTGATTCTATTTATTTTGGAGTAGAACAACTTAATATGCGCGCGCGTTCGACAGTAAATTTTACTATGGATGATTTGCAGGAAATCGCCAATCGTTGTGAAGCCAAAAAAGTTAGAAGTTATCTGACTTTAAATACGATCATTTACGATCACGACTTATCTGTTGTAAGGACATTGTTGAATAAAGCCAAAGAAGCGAATATTACAGCTGTAATTGCCTCTGACCAAGCTGTGATTGCAATGGCAAGAACAATTGGAATGGAAGTTCATATTTCGACCCAATTGAATGTAACGAACATTGAGACCATAAAATTCTACAGTTTATTTGCTGATACTATGGTTTTAAGCCGTGAACTGAGTTTGCGTCAGGTAAAAAGTATTACTGATCAAATAGAGAAAGAAGAGATAAAAGGTCCAAACGGCAATTTAGTCGAAATCGAAATTTTTGGTCACGGTGCCTTGTGTATGGCGGTTTCAGGTAAATGTTATTTGAGTTTACATTCACATAATTCATCTGCAAATCGTGGAGCGTGCAAGCAAAACTGCCGAAAAAAATATACCGTTATCGATCAGGAAACTGGTTTTGAGATTGAAGTTGATAATGAATACCTGATGTCGCCTAAAGATTTATGTACGCTTGATTTTTTAGATCAGGTAATCGATTCTGGAATTCAGGTGCTGAAAATCGAAGGCCGTGGCCGTGCGCCGGAATATGTAGCAACGGTTATCAAAACGTATCGTGAAGCTATAGATTCGTATTACGAAAAAACGTTCTCTAAAGAAAAGGTTTTTGTTTGGATGGAAGCTTTGAATACAGTTTATAATCGTGGTTTTTGGTCAGGGTATTATCTGGGTCAGGAATTAGGAGAATGGAGTGATATTCCAGGTTCTGCGGCGACGCAAAAGAAAGTCTATGTAGGCAAGGGAACGCATTATTTCCCAAAAGCTGAAGTTGGACAATTCAAAATTGAAGCTTACGATATTAAGATTGGAGATAGAATTTTAGTTACCGGTCCAAGTACAGGAGCGCAGGAAATGATTATTGATGAAATGATGGTAAATGATTTGGTTTCTGAAAAGGCTACAAAAGGTGACGATTGTACTTTTAAATTGCCTTTCAGAATAAGAATGTCTGATAAATTATATAAAATAGTGGAGGCGTAATGGTTATCATCACTTTACAAAGAGACAAATGCATTGGCTGTAATTATTGCGTCGAAATGGATCCGGTTCATTTTCAAATGTCTAAAAAAGACGGCAAATCGGTTTTGATTCATTCGAAAGATGCGAAAGGCTTTTTTACTTTAAAATCTCCCAATCACACAATTGTCGAAAGTTGTGAATTGGCTGCGAAGGCTTGTCCGGTGAAGATTATTACGGTTAAGGAGACTTAGATTATTTTCCTGATTATAAATAAAAAGAGCCACAATTTGTGGCTCTTTTATCTTTTTAGATTGACTATTATTTAACAAGATTTACAAATTTAGCATTTGTCAAAGAAGACAAAGTTCCTTCTTTATCCATACCTTGCCAATCTGATATTTTTCCGTTTACATTAATTTTAATACCAACTGCGTTAGGTGTTTCATAGATGAGGTATTTTATGTTGCCGCTATTAAACTCCAATTCGTAATCTGCATTTTGTTTCCTGAATTTAAATATTGCTTTACCGGCTTTTTCCGGACTGGACGGATGTGCAAAAGAAACAAATTTATATTCGTCGTTTTGCTGAAAAGCATAATACAATATGTTATCAGCTTTAAATAAGATCACACGTCCTTTGCCGTTTTTTGTGTCGAAAGCAAGTAGTTTTCTTTCATTTAAACTGGATTCATAGAGCGACAAAGAAGTAAAAGGAACATATTGGTTGTTTTCCCATCTCTTTCCTGTTATTTGAGAAAAAGGACCTTCTACAAAACCATCTTCTACATAACTGGACAACATTTTTGCTTCTTTACCGGTAACGGTGAAATGTTCGATGCCATGAAGAGCAGCTCCGCCAGAACTCGATGTTATGATTCGTTTGTATTTAGGATTAATCTCAAATGAACCGCCTCGCACACAATGAGTATTATCATAAATACTGCTTATATTTGGACTAGGGACAAAACCTGCTGGCGTATTAATAAAGATACTTGCTGTTGCCTGTGGTGAATAGCATCCTTCATCAAAAAGTTCTGGATAAAAAATGATAATATCGGGTCTTCCGTCAAAATTCACATCTCCCAGTACACTGATATTTTTATTAGATATGCTTTTGAATGTTGTTGTCTTCGCTGTTTTGTTGATTTGTGGCGTAGAAAGTTCTTTTGTACCATATTCAAGTGCTATTTTTTTACTTTCATTTTCAGTAAGTTTATAATATTCTTTTATTTCTGAGTTGGTTGTATCCCGCACAAAGTACAAAGTATAGCCTTTCATGAAATCATTAATAAAATAGGCTTTCTGTGCGTGTAAAGTAGATACTGCTGTTAAGAGAAAAATTATTAAATAAATTTTTAGTTTCATATTTGATTTTGAAAATGCTTTAAAGATTAGAGTCTATTTTTGATACAACTTAAATGATATTCATTAATAAGTATTGTTTTACTCTTCTGAAACTTCAAGCTTATCAAAATCTTCTATTTCAGATAATTTAAGTAGTTTTATTTTATTGATTTTTGTTTCCTTCTTTTCAAACATCTCAGGTTCATCGATATTCGGGTTTGCGTTTTCGTTTACTATTTTTTTTCTGGTTAAGAAATTTATACTTGTTTCAGTAAGAACTGTAGGTCCGTGATTGCTACTTGCATCGTAGCCAATAAGTTCAAGATCTGAATTTTGAAGTCTAAACATATATCTCCAATAGCCGTATCTTCCGTGGGCATAATGTACAAAAAGTTTTCCTTTGGTTATTTCAACGCCTAGTTCCGGTGCAAAATAAACACCGCCTTCTTCATTTTCAGAAGAAAAACAGTCATAGTTTTTAACAGCCAGTTCGTAACCTTTATTTTTGTTTAACAGAACGATAATGCCCCTGCGATTACGATCTAATTCACCGCGGTATTCGTCTTTAACGATCTCACTTTTGTTAGTGCCTTTTATAATTAGAACACAGTCTTCGATTTTATCTTTATTTAAATCACCATAAATGGTATCAAAGATTACATAGCCTTTTGGAACAAAATCTGCAGGATTTTTTCCTATTTCAATTTCTGAAATCTCATTTTCAGGAACTTCTTCCACCACATTAAGGGCTTCCTGAATTTGTGCTGGTCCTTTTTTTGTTTTACTGCAATTAACGTTTCCTAATAATATTAAAATTGCTGTTGTAAATATTAAGTATTTATTCATAAATGTCTAATGGTTATGTTTCTGTTAGTCTTTCTCTGCTTTTACTTTATTTTTAGACTTTAATTTCCATTTCCCGTTTTTTCCAATGTATTCGTAATCAATCATATGTTTTCCTGTTCGGTGCTGAAAATGTTTTTTTATGGGTATAATAGTAAGATCGGTTTTTAAAAGATAACTGCTTTCTTCAGATCTTCCATAAGCGCTTCCATAAAGTTCGGTATTTATAGTGCTGGTTTCTTTGTCAAATTCAGGTCTGTTCCAGATATCAGTATCGTCAGCTGTATTATAGAGCCTTACGAGTTTTTGTTGTGTTTGATCATTAATAAATATAATGGTCCATTCATTAGTATTTACATTAGAAAATACCCAACACAGTAGATCTTCGTCTCCATCATTGTCAAAGTCGATAATTTTAAAATTTGAAATAAGCAAATCATTATCAAAGTTCCAGGGAAAAGGTTGATAACTCATATTTTCCTGAAATTGAAATTCATTGTTTTTTAATTGATAAAGTGACGCAATTGAGTCATTTTGTAAACGGAAAGAATATTTTAAGGGAATTTCACCTTTTAATTCAAATTCGCATTCAGGTTTTTCTTTAGTAAAATCAATATCATCTATGCTTGATGAATCGGCAGGAAAGTTGACTTTAAAAGTAAGAACTTTTATAGAATCATTTTGTGCTTGTGAGTAAGAAAAGGCTAATACAATTAATAAAAGTGAGAAAAAATGTTTCATTATGAGGATAATGTTTAATGTTTTTTAAGTGGAATTTATATTTTATAAAAATAGTTCATTTATGAAAACCCTCTATTTATAAAAGTACCATCACCTCGTTATCAGCTCAAAATAGTAAGAGAAGGCCTGTGCAAACGTGCAATTCGCAACTAGCCCGACCTAATCCAACTGAATGTTAGGCAGCGTATATTTTGTGTTCAGTACTATTTGAATTTTTGATAGTTTTTGTTCCAATATTCTTCGATGAAATTCCATTTGTCTGCATTACAAGGTAAGACTGAATATGGAAGTTTTTTTATCAATTTTAAATTATTTTCATCATTTTTAAGCACCTTATAAACTTGAATACTTTGGGATTTTGCTTCTTCATCACAACCTTTCCCATAGATATTGCCTAATTCAACCTTTTCAAAATTTTTGAATGTAAATAGTTTGCTTGTTCAATTGATATCGGCGCAACCTGCCCGGCAATAGCTATACCAATAATTAGGATTGGATTTTAGTTGAACAGGCTCACGGATACGTTCAAAACCTATAGATTTCACAAAAGTATTATTTAATGAATCATACAGATAAAGTTCATGGTCACCCCTCTGTTCTCCACGAGAAAACAAGATGTCGAAATAACCATCATTATTAAAATCTATAAATTCTTGATTAGAAAGTCCGCCTTTGTCAATGTAGGTTGTAAAATTTTTTAAAGATATGCTTAAAAAAAAGCTATAAGTTTTTAGACCTGACAGATTTTAAAAACCTGCCAGGTCTGAATTTTATCCTTTTAGGATTTTACTTTTCTCTGTCTCAAATTCTTCAGTATTTAAAATACCGGCATCTAAAAGTTCCTTAAGATCCAATAAAGCTTTTTTCTTTTCTTCCATAGAACTTACTGTACTATTGTTTTCTTCTGTTGCAACTGTTTTAATTGGAGTAACAACTGTTCCGGATGGCGCAACTTTCAAAATCATTTCGGTAATTTCATTAAATCCTTTTACATTTGAGTAATCAATAGCTTTTTGTTCTTTCACGTTTACGATTGTGGCATCGGCGTTGTTTTCAAGTAAATACTTCACTACATCTTTTTTGCCGCTTGCCGCACTGTAATGCAAAGGTGTATTTCCGGATTCGTCTTGTATGTTGATGTTTGCGCCTGCGTCGATCAGCAGTTTGGCCATACTCAGATTGCCTTTTTTTGTGGCAATATGCAACAGGCTTTCGCCACCATAACTGTAACTGCTGTTGAGTGTAAAACTAGAATCGACCGCAATATTCGTTGCGCTGATCACCCAATCCAGGTAATCATTCATCGATGAGGTATCTTCGGCAACTGGTTTGCTAAAGTTTACATCAACCCCATTGTCTAAAAATAAGCCCACGATTTCTTTTTGATTGTTGCTGCAGGCGTACCAAATAGGTGAATGACCACTACTGTTTGAAGTAAATACATTAGCACCTCTTTCAACTAATAATTTGGCAAGCATTCTGTTGGTTTCGTAACACGCACTGAGCAGTGCATTTTCACCTGCGTGATTCATGTGGTTAATGTCGGCGCCATTGTCCAGCAGCAAAGTTACCATTGGTAAAGATTTTGTGTAACAAGCGAAAATCAAAGGAGTATTTCCTTGTTTGTCAGTGGCGTTAATATTAGTGTCCTTATCTAAAAGTAATTGTATTATTTCGCGATTTTGTTTTCTGGAAGCAATTAACAGAGGTGTTTCGCCATTGTTGTTCAAAAGATCCACATCTATTCCGGCGTCTAATAATTTTGAAGCTATTTCAACTTGTGCAGTCTGAACTGTTAAATGCAAAAGACTGTTACCGCTTTTGTCGTTGATTTCAATTTTTGCACCATTTTCCAGGAGATAAAGTGCAGTTTGTTTTTGCTTTTGCAAACAGGAGAAGAATAAAGGCGTTTCTCCCTCGTGATCTTCATAATTGATATCGGCACCATCTTCGCATAATAGTTTCACGATATCCAGATATCCTCTGTGGGCGGCATAATGCAAAGCTGTTCTTCCTTTTTCATCGGTATATTTTACATCAACTTCTTTATTTTGAAGCAGTAATTCGGCTATTTTTCTGTTGCCGTTTTCGCAGGCAAGTATAAATGACATGGACATATATTGTTGTTTTTTTATATAATTTTGTTCTTAGGATTTCATTAAAAGTTCGACAGTTTTTATTTTAAGGTTGTCTTCCGAAGCAATCATAAGGGCAGTTTCGTCTTTATCATTCGTAATGTTTTTATCAGCACCGTTTTCCAATAATAATTTTACTTTTCTATACGTTTCTTTTGCAGTTTCGGCATCATAATTTACGTTGTATTCACAAATTTTATGCAATAATGTGTTACCCTCATTGTCCTGTTCGTTGAGGTCAATGGATGAAGTATCCAATACAGATTTTAGAATAGTGGCGTTTTTTTCTGCAATATAATCCAATGCTGATTTTGGTTTTCCGTAGTATTGAGCACAATAATTAAGATCAGCACCATCTGATAATAATCGTTCTAAAAATTTCAAACTACTTTCTGAATCTGACATCGATCGGATATATTCTGTTAATAACGTTCGTTCGTTTTTGTTGATGATATTGAAATTTACAGTACAAGCAGCAGCCAAAAGATCATACATTTCATAAGAAGATTGCTCGGCTACAGCATAATAAAAAGCATTGTTCTCGAGGTTGTCTGTTTCATTTGCATCTGCGCCATTATCAAGCAATAATGCAATGTATTCTTTTTTGACCTTTTTTACCGCACAAAGTAAGGCTGTTGTACCAACGATATTTTTTTCATTAATATCGAGACCGTTTTCCACTAATAAACGAATGTATGCTGCTCCTTTTTCTGGATCTAAACCGTAAATGTTTATAACACGGTAAATCAAATTTTCTCCCGCATTGTTTTTAAACTGAGTATTACAGCCAGAATCTTCAATTAGACTTTTAATAAGGGGTGCTGCAGCTCCTTTCTCGATGCAATATCCTAATAAAGTCTGGTCGCTGACTTCATCATTAATATTTTCCATTTTTGACATCAGAGCTTTAAAAAATGAAACAGATTCTTCGTCACCTTTTAAATCCCGGGAAACAGTACTAAAAATAGATTTGTCAAAATTGTCCAGTTCATAAATATCTGTTTCGATAAAACCCGCTTTTATCAAAGCATCTATTAGATCAATAGCTTTTGCGTTAAGAATTTTAGTGATTATTTGCGAAAAATTGTTTTTAAGATATTGCTCGTTAAACGATTCTCCGTTTTTAAGCGCTGCTCTGGCAGCATCGAAATTCTCCTGAAAGATGTATTCTCCTATTTTGTTTTGTGTTGACATGTTTAAAAAAATTATGAAAATGAATATAAAACTTAAAATTATTATTTATGTGAATTTTTGGAATAAAAAAAGAGTTGTAAAAATTAAAACGTAAAATATAAAGCCGTAGTGCTTAATTATTGTTGTTGTGAAACAATTTTCCTGTTACGAGTTATCGTTGTCGCTACGAAATCAAAAGGCTTCGCAGAGAGGGCTAGAAGACAAATTAAAATTGATTACTTAAAAAATGATTTGCCAAATCACAAACTTATTTGCTGTTTAGCGGATTGTCAGCAACTTCCTGTATTATTACAATATATTGATTTTATTTAATGCCTTTAGTGCCATTTATTACTCTGTTTAACATCTAGATTGTATATTGTATTGAAAAGTTGACGAAGAGAATGAACGAGAAGTTTTTCATAATCTTTATTAAAATATTTTTCCATCTGTTCAATTGTTTTTTTGCAACCCGCAAAGTTCTAATAATATGCTCTTGAAGTTTAATGTGATACGACAAATTAGTAATAGAATAAGACATTTTAAACAACGTCTTAAAAATATTATGCCTTATAAATGAGTAGTTTACCTATTTAACAGAGCTTTAGAATAATCGATAAAAAAGCAAACTAAAAAAAATACTATCTTTACGGATTCAAACGTTTATGAACTTAAGCTGCTTTTGCAGCACTACATATAAAATTATGGCATGTACAAGTTGTTCAACCTCAGATGGTGGCGCACCAAAAGGTTGTAAAAATAATGGGACTTGCGGCACCGATAGCTGCAATAAATTGACGGTCTTTGACTGGCTCGCAAACATGAGTCCGTCTAATGGAGAAGCAATTTTTGATTGTGTTGAGGTTCGTTTTAAAAACGGACGTAAAGAATTTTTTAGAAATTCTGAGAAACTAACTTTAAGTATTGGCGATATTGTAGCAACTGTTGCATCGCCAGGACATGATATAGGGATTGTAACTTTGACAGGTGAATTGGTAAAAATTCAAATGAAAAAGAAAGGTGTAAATCACGAAAGCAACGAAATTCCAAAAATTTATAGAAAAGCATCCCAAAAAGATATTGATATCTGGTCTGTAGCGCGTGATCGTGAAGAACCAATGAAAGTTCGTGCACGTGAATTGGCTATTCAGCATAAACTTGAAATGAAAATTTCTGATATTGAATTTCAGGGAGACGGATCTAAAGCTACATTTTACTACACTGCGAATGACAGAGTCGATTTTAGACTTTTGATTAAAGATTTTGCAAAAGAATTCAGTACAAGAGTCGAAATGAAACAAGTAGGTTTCCGTCAGGAAGCAGCTCGTTTGGGAGGAATAGGTTCTTGTGGAAGAGAGCTTTGCTGCTCGACCTGGCTAACTGATTTTAGAAGTGTGAATACTTCTGCAGCACGTTACCAACAGCTTTCGCTAAATCCTCAAAAATTAGCCGGACAATGCGGAAAATTAAAGTGTTGTCTGAATTATGAGTTGGATACTTATATGGATGCATTGAGAGATTTTCCGGATTACGATACTAAATTAGTGACCGAAAAAGGAGATGCAATCTGCCAGAAACAAGATATTTTTAAAGGGTTAATGTGGTTTGCCTACACGAATAATTTTGCAAACTGGCATGTTTTAAAAATTGATCAGGTAAAAGAAATTATTGCCGAAAACAAACAGAAAAATAAAGTTTCATCACTAGAAGATTTTGCTATTGAAGTAGTTTCAGAACCTGAAAAAGACTTTAATAACGCAATGGGACAAGAGAGTTTAACTCGTTTTGACCAGCCAAAAAGAAAGAAAAAACCAAGTCGCAAACGCAAACCAAATGCTGAAGCTGCGATTGTGGCAACTCCAAACAAACCTCAGGCAGTTCCAAATCTAAACAAGCCGGCAGTTCCAAATCAAAATAAACCTGCGGCAGGAAATGGAAATTCAAATAAAGGGAACAAACCGAATAATAACAAGCCAAATCAAGCGAATAAAGCTAATAATTCGAATGATAACAAACCGGCTGAACCTAGAAAACCTATAATTATTACTAAAAATGAGAATAAAAAATAGCGGGATTCTTCTTTTGGTAGCAATACTTCTTTTTTCTTGTGATAAAAAAAGAGTGTTTGATGAGTACAAATCTGTTGGAAGTGCCTGGAACAAAGACAGTATTGTAACTTTTGACCTGCCGGTTTTAGATTCCACCAAAAAATACAATTTATTTATAAATTTGAGAGATAATAACAATTATCCGTTCAAAAATTTGTTTTTAATTGTGGCTATTGAAACACCTAGTGGTTTCACTAAAGTAGATACTTTAGAATATGAAATGGCAAAACCTGACGGAACCTTATTAGGAAATGGTTTTACGGATATAAAAGAAAGTAAGCTGTACTACAAAGAAGATGTAAAGTTTAAAGGAAAATATAAAGTACATATCAAACAAGCTGTTCGGGAATCAGGAAAAATTCCCGGAGTTCAGGCTTTAGAAGGTATTACAGACGTAGGTTTTAGAATAGAACAAAAAGATTAGAAAAATAGTTATGGCCATCAAGAAAAACAATCAACCTAATAGTAATAAGGATATTAACTACTATAAAAAGAAATTCTGGAGAATTTTTGCTTATACCTTATTGGGTATTTTAGCTTTCTTTTTATTTGCCTCGTGGGGTTTATTCGGATCGATGCCTTCTTTTGAAGATTTAGAAAATCCGGATTCTAATTTGGCTACAGAAATCATTTCGTCTGATGGAGTAGTAATTGGTAAATATTTCAAAACCAACAGATCTCAACTTAAGTATTCAGATTTGCCAAAAAGTTTGGTAGAAGCTTTAGTTGCTACTGAAGATGCTCGTTTTTATGATCACTCGGGTATTGACGGACGTGGAACTTTAAGAGCAGTTTTCAGTTTAGGAACTAATGGTGGAGCAAGTACATTAACGCAACAGCTTGCAAAACAATTATTTCACGGAGAAGGATCTAAGTTTCTTCCGTTCAGGATTGTACAAAAAATAAAAGAATGGATTATTGCCATTCGTCTCGAACGACAATATACCAAGAATGAGATTCTGGCGATGTATTGTAATGTATATGATTTTGGAAATTATTCCGTTGGAGTAAGTTCTGCTGCGCAAACCTATTTCTCTAAAGATCCAAAAGATTTAACGATGGATGAATCAGCTATGTTAGTTGGTATGTTCAAAAATTCAGGTTTATACAATCCGGTTCGTAATCCTGAAGGAGTAAAAAATCGCCGTAACGTTGTGCTTTCTCAAATGGAAAAAGCCAAAATGATTACAGAGTCTGAGAAATTAAGATTACAAGCTTTGCCGATTGCCTTAAAATTTAAATTAGAAAGTCACCGCGAAGGAACAGCTACGTATTTTAGAGAATATCTTCGTGATTATATGAAAAAATGGGTGTCTGAAAATAAAAAACCTGATGGTTCAGATTATGATATCTACAAAGATGGTCTGAAAATTTATACTACTATCGATTCAAGAATGCAGTCATATGCTGAAGAAGCTGTTTCTGAACATATGAAAAATTTACAACAACAGTTTTTTATTGAACAGAAAACCAATAAAAATGCGCCTTTTGTAAATATTTCTCAGGCAGAAACGGATCGACTAATGATGCAGGCGATGAAAAATTCTACGCGTTGGGCCATTATGAAAGATATGGATAAAAGTGAAGATGATATCATTGCTTCTTTCAAGGTAAAAACAAAAATGCGCGTATTTACCTGGAAAGGTGAACGTGATACAGTAATGACACCGCTTGATTCTATTCGTTATTTTAAACACTTTTTGCAATCTGGTTTAATGGCTATGGAACCGCAAACCGGAAATATTAAGGCATGGGTTGGCGGAATCAATTATAAATATTTCCAATACGATCACGTTGGGCAAGGGGCGAGACAAGTAGGTTCTACTTTTAAACCGTTTGTGTATGCAACTGCAATCGAACAATTGAATATGTCTCCTTGCGATTCTATTCTTGACGGACCATTTATGATTCATAAAGGGCGTCATAATGTTACTGCGGATTGGGAGCCAAGAAACTCTGATAACAGATACCGCGGTATGGTTACATTGAAACAAGGTCTGGCAAATTCGATCAATACCATTTCTGCAAAATTAATAGATCGCGTAGGACCGGAAGCTGTTGTCGAATTAACGCATAAATTAGGTGTGAAAACTGAAATTCCTGCACAGCCATCCATTGCACTTGGTGCTGTTGATATTACGGTTGAAGACATGGTTGCTGCTTACAGCACATTTGCAAATCAGGGAGTATATGTAAAACCGCAATTTTTAAGCCGTATTGAGAATAAAAGCGGAGAGGTTATTTATGAACCAATTCCTGAATCTCACGACGTTTTAAATAAAGATATTGCTTTTGCAGTAATCAAATTATTAGAAGGTGTTACTGAAACCGGTTCTGGTGCACGTTTACGTACGCAAGGAGGTGGAAGCGGAGACAAGCGTTGGACAGGATATCCGTATATGTTCAGGAATCCTATTGCCGGTAAAACAGGAACAACTCAAAACCAGTCTGATGGTTGGTTTATGGGTATGGTGCCTAATCTGGTAACTGGAGTTTGGGTAGGTTGTGAAGATCGTTCAGCACGTTTTAAAAGTTTAACTTACGGACAGGGTGCAACTGCAGCATTGCCAATTTGGGGTTATTTCATGAAACTTTGTTATGCTGATGCCGGACTTAAGGTTTCGAAATCAGAGTTTGAACGACCAGCAAATCTTTCGATAAAAGTAGATTGTTACAGTGCTCCAAAAGTAAAAGATACCACTGCAACAGAACAAAATACAGACGAATTCGAACTGTAGTTTAAATTCACTTTAAAATAAAAAATCCTTTTGTAATCTTCAGTAATTTAGAAGAAAACAAAAGGATTTTTTTTGGAATAAGATCTTACCGCAAAGAGCGCTAAGATTTATACAAAGTTCGCAAAGCTATTTAATAAATTACGCTTTGCGGACTTTGCATTTTTTATTGTGAACTCTGCGGTTAATTGCAGTTGGCTGTTAAATTACAATGAAATAAAATGTAGATTTATTTTTTACGAAATCGTTATAATTTGATCTAAAAATCTTATTTTTATCAAAAATATACAGTTATAAAGACAGTTTGTTATGATTACAAAAAAAGTAAATAACGTTCAGGATGCTACAGAAGGAATCGAAGGCGGAATGACTATTATGTTTGGTGGTTTTGGTTTGTGCGGAATTCCTGAAAATACTATTGCGGCATTAGTAAATACAACAATTTCAGATTTAACCTGTATTTCGAATAATGCCGGAGTTGATGATTTTGGTTTGGGATTGCTTTTGCAGAAAAAACAAATCAAAAAAATGATTTCGTCTTATGTTGGTGAAAATGCCGAGTTCGAACGTCAGATGCTTTCAGGAGAATTAGAAGTTGAACTTACTCCACAAGGAACTTTGGCTGAACGTTGTCGTGCTGCACAAGCTGGAATTCCTGCTTTTTTTACTCCTGCAGGTTATGGAACTGAAGTTGCTGAGGGAAAAGAAGTCCGTGAATTCAACGGAAAGATGCATATCATGGAAGAAGCATTTAAAGCTGATTTTGCGATTGTAAAAGCATGGAAAGGTGATGAAGCCGGAAATCTGATTTTTAAAGGAACTGCAAGAAACTTCAATGCTTGTATGGCCGGAGCTGCAAAAATTACAATTGCCGAAGTTGAAGAATTGGTTCCTGTTGGAACTTTAGATCCAAATCAAATTCATATTCCGGGAATTATGGTGCAACGCATTTTTCAGGGTGAGAAGTTTGAGAAAAGAATCGAACAACGAACTGTTAGGGTTAAAAATTAGATAATTAGAAAATGTGATAATTAGATAATTGATTAGATTGTGCGAAATGTAGCATTATCTAATTGACTCATTTGCACATTGACACATTTAAAAATTGACACATTCAAAAATATGTTAACAAAAGAAGATATTGCAAAACGAATTGCAAAAGAAGTAAAAGACAGGTATTTTGTCAATCTTGGTATTGGGATTCCAACTTTGGTTGCGAATTATGTCAGAGAAGATATTGCGGTTGAGTTTCAAAGTGAGAACGGCGTTTTGGGTATGGGACCATTTCCTTTTGCGGGAGAAGAAGACGCGGATGTTATCAATGCAGGAAAACAAACAATTACCACGCTTCCGGGTGCGAGTTTCTTTGATTCGGCTTTTAGTTTCGGGATGATTCGCAGTCAAAAAGTAGACTTGACGATTTTAGGAGCGATGGAAGTTTCAGAAAACGGAGATATTGCCAACTGGAAAATTCCCGGCAAAATGGTAAAAGGAATGGGAGGCGCAATGGATTTGGTAGCATCTGCCGAAAATATAATCGTGGCCATGATGCATGTTAATAAAGCAGGCGAATCTAAAATTTTGAAAAAATGTACTTTGCCATTAACGGGTGTAGGATGCGTTAAAAAGGTTGTAACTGAATTAGCAGTTCTCGAAGTAACAAAAAATGGATTTAAGCTCTTAGAACGTGCGCCAGGTGTTTCTGTACAACATATCGTCGCTTCGACAGAAGCAGATTTGATTATTGAGGGAGAAATTCCGGAAATGGATATAAAATAAATTCTCAGTTTATTTTAAAAATGTATTAAGGCCAGCTTTTTAAAAGGCTGGCTTTTATTTATAGATTATTTTAAAAATTTAGTCAGTGACAGATATGCTGCTTTATAGATTATAACCAACATGGTGATTTTGCAGATTCATGCGAAGCAGTTTCTACAGCAACTCTGGTAACTAAAATAGCCTAGCAGTTTTAATTGCGGGCTTTTCTATAATTATTTTTTAAAGTCAAAATTATCAATAGAAACTTCTTTTTTTCTATAAATTTTACCCTTTGGAGTTAGTAGTTGCTTTTTCCATTGGTCGTTTTCAAAATAAATTTTTATAGTATCTGAATAAGTAGCTATTCCTATAGTGTCATTATTGTCATCTTTATAATCAAAAGAAACACTTCTGGAATAAAATGTTTGTTTCTCATTTTTTGGATTCGCATTTAGAAATACAGTCCAGGAACCTACTCCGCTATCACTTGAAGATTCCCATTCATGCACTAATTGTAATTTTTTATCGGCGAGATAAAATAAATATTGTTTTTGTAAAGAACCATCAGTCTGAACACCATAATCAAGTTGAATGAAAGGAGAAACTGAAGAATCATCATCTGGAGATAAACCATAATTTGCACTCCATTCAGAATCCTTAAAACAATCATTAATAGTAAGATCTTTAGAAGCAATTTGTTTATTATTAGTATAAAAAGCAAGTCTGTATTGAACATTTTCGTTGCCCTCTTTCGTTACTGTCTTTTTTAATAATGAAGCTATTATATAATTGGTTTTTGTGTCATAACCTGAAATGGCAATTGTGTCTGTTTTTAAGACTTTTACCTGAGGAAGCTCAGTTTCTATTTTACTGCCATTGTTTATGTTTGGGTCAATTTCTTTTTTACAACTTGCGACAATCAACAAAAGAAAAAAGAGGGGTAATTTTTTCATTTTTAAATTTTTTTACAAATGTAATTTGGGAAAAGCGAATTGACAAATGCTTTAAGATGTTTTTATAAGATTTACTTTACGCTAAAAGTAATATGTTTCATTAAAAAGTAGTAGGTCAAAAAAATCAAATTTAATAATTCAATCTAAATATAAAAGCAAAAACCGCCGATATAGGCGGTTCTATTGTAAATAAGACATTGTTTCTTTCCGATTTTATGGCTCATATAAAAGCTTTGAAATTAGATTTACAAAGTAAAACTCATGCGGGTAAAGTAATATGCTCCCGTTGTACCCATTTGTACCGGCGCATATTTAAACACTCCATAGTAACTGTTCTCGTAAATTTGTCTGTCCGGGAAAATATCAAATAAATTGTTTGCTCCCAATGCAACCTGAATTTTTGGAGTTATTTTGTAAGCTACAGTCATATCTGTAACCACTTTTCCGTTGTGTTTCTGGATTCCTCCAAAAGGAAAACCATCACGAATTACTTCTCCAAAATAAGTATTTCTCACTAAGAAATTCCATTTTGTCAAACTGTAATTGATTGCAAAAGTACCTTTGTGTTTAGGTGTATTTGTTTCTATCAGACTTCTTTCCTGAGGTCCGTAATACACATCTTCCTGACCAACAAATAAAAGCGGAATATTATTTAATTTATCATCTACTTGATTAGCATTGTAGTTGTACAATAACGAAAGATTCATTTTGCCGGGACCAACATTCATATCATAATCAATAACCACATCAACTCCGTTTGTAGTAGTGTTAATGGCATTAGTAAAGAAACGTCCGGTTTGAGCACCGTATTGTGCAAACAAATCACGTAGTGCAGGAACAGGTTCTCCAGCAGCATCATTTCCTAAATTTCCTGTAAGAATGATTCTGTTATCAATTCTGATGTGGTAATAATCAGCAGTAATGTGTAGTTTTTTGGTTGGAGAAAAAACGATTCCAAAACTGTAATTTCTGGATGTTTCCTCTTTCAGTTTCGGGATTCCAAGTTCTTTCGCTACCTGACTGTCATTTCTAAAAATTCCCGAATTCAGAATTTGCCCGTCAACCGCATCTGTTGCAATATTATTAAAATATTGTTGATGTAATGATGGCGCTCTAAAACCTGTACTAATTGCTCCACGAACAAAAAGGTTGTCAAGTATTTTATATCTGGCAGATAATTTTCCGTTAATGGTATTTCCAAAATCAGTAAAATCCTCGTAACGTCCGGCAATTCCAATCAATAATTTATCCGTAACATCAGCTTCAACATCGGCATAAACCCCAACGCTGTTTCTGTTTTCGTTTACAGCATTCAAAGGAGAAAAACCAGGAAATGATTGCGATCCTCCATCGATATAAGAGTTTTCTTCGCCAGGAACAATTTTGTATTTTTCAAAACGATATTCACCTCCAAATGCAACACTCAAACCGCTGAAAATATCTTTATATAATCTTGAAACATCAGCATTAACGGTGTTTTGCAAGAAAGAGTGATTTCCGGCTTTAAAATTTGTCTGGCCATTATCTCCTAACGAAACGTTATTGGTATTCGATACATCATAAATAAATTTGTTCTCTCCAATAGTGTTGCTTACATCCAGTTTCCATTCTCCAAATTTAAATTTGAAACCAACAGAAGAAGAAAGATCCGTTACAACAGAGTTTAATTCAGGTTGAAATCCGAAAGGGAAAATAGAAGCAACAACATTCTCAGTCTCACTTGGTAAACGTCTGAAACCATAACCAGTTCCTTCTCTGTGACTTACTCCGCCCGAAGCATAAAACTCAATTTGATCGTTTAACGGAATAGATGCATTAAAAAATCCCTGAATATTCTGGATTTTTGCATCTCCAATCTGAAAATTAAAATCATCACGTTTCAAACCATTTTGAGCTAATAAATTATTATCAATCTGGCGTGATTGTGCCGGATTTTCAGCAAAATCGTAAGCAAAGAAGTTACCTTCAGCCGATTGATCAAAGATGATTAGGTTGTTGTTTTGAGAACGATTTGTTTTTTGGCGATCGTTGAATTCAGCTGTTAAATTGATAAAACCGCCTTTGTTGCCAATTTTTGCTCCATAGTTTAGGTTCACATTTGTAGTTTGACCATCGTTTCTAGATGTCGAACCATAAGTAGCATTTACTTCTAAACCTGCATTGTCTTTTAAAACCAAATTGATCACACCTGCAATTGCATCAGAACCATATTGTGCTGCTGCACCATCACGTAAAACCTCAATTCGTTTAATTGCCGAAGCTGGAATAGCGCTTAAATCTGTTCCAACAGAACCGTTTCCAACTGTGTTTTGGTAATTTACCAACGATGTGGTATGTCTTCTTTTTCCGTTAATCAAAACCAGAACCTGATCAGGACCTAAACCTCTTAAAGAAGCCGGATCGATATGTTCTGTTCCGTCAGCAGATGATTGTCTGTTTGAATTAAACGATGGGATCAAATAAGTAAGGATGTCATTTGTTGTAGTTTGTGGAGTTGTATTACGGATTTTTGCCAAATTTACAACGTCAACAGGAACTGCAGTTTCTAATTTGCTTTTCTTTGGATTTCTACTTCCTACAACTACAATTTCATCAAGACTGTTGCTTTCTGCAATAAGCTGAATGTCCAGAAAGTGATCTTTTGCAACCACTTCTTTCTTTTGATAACCAAATAATGAAACAATAAGTGTTGGGTTATTTACAGATGAGTTGATTGTAAATTTTCCTAAAGCATCACTCGTCGTAGTATTTTGAGTTCCTTTGATTAGAATAGTAGCAAATTCTATCGGGTTTCCATTTTCATTTGTGATCGTTCCTTTTATCTCGTGGTTTTGTGCAAAAAACAAAGTACTTGATAAAGTAAGAATTGCAGTTATGACAATTTTTAGTTTTTTTCTCATTGATGGTTTTGGTTTTGAGTATGATGTAATAATTATTCGAATAGAAGAAGCTGAAAGCTAATGCCTACTATTTATATAGAGTATTGAATAAAATGCAAATGTAATTGTAAATAATCGAAATCGTTTAACGAATTACTGTTTTTTATAAAAAGAAGACTTTAAAATTGGGCTTAATAAAATATCTTTGCTGAAAATTTAAAAAGAGAAAAAATGAAAGTACGTTTATTACTTTTTTTGTGCGCTCTGACATTTAATGGTTTCGCACAAAATAATGTATTGGTTTTTCAATCAGATTTTGGTTTGAAAGATGGGGCAGTATCTGCTATGAAAGGGGTTGCAATGGGGGTTTCTACCGATATTAAAATATTTGATGTAACGCACGAAATCCCGGCATTTAATATTTGGGAAGCGGCTTATCGTTTGTCTCAAACGGCACAATATTATCCTGCAGGAACTGTATTTGTATCTGTTTGTGATCCCGGAGTTGGTACAGCAAGACATTCAGTAGTTTTACTGACTAAATCAGGTCATTACTTTGTTACTCCGGACAACGGAACTTTAACTTTAGTTGCGGAACAATTAGGAATTCAGGAAATTCGTGAAATCGACGAAGTAAAAAACCGTCGTCAGAACTCAAATGAATCTTATACATTTCACGGTCGTGATGTTTATGCTTTTACCGGAGCTCGTTTAGCGTCTAAAACTATTACTTTTGAAGAAGTTGGGCCTAAATTGCCAAATGAAGTAGTAAAAATCGAGTACCAAAAACCGGTTTTCGAAAAAGGAATTATCAAAGGCGGAATCCCGATTTTAGATATTCAATACGGAAATGTTTGGACTAACATCGATAAAAAAACATTTGCTAATTTAAATTTAAAAGCAGGTGATATGGTGAAAATTCAAATCTTCAACGGAACTAAAAAAGCATATGAAGGGAAATTAAAATTGGTACATACTTTTGGAGAAGTTCCTGTTGGGACTGATGTTTGTTACTTCAATAGTCTTTTAAACTTTTCATTGGCAGTAAACCAAGGAAGTTTCTCTGCAAAACATAAAATCTATAGTGGAGCTGACTGGAGTATTTTGGTTAGTAAATAAATAGCAATTACAGCTTAAAACGATAAAACCGCCTGATCAGGCGGTTTTTGTTTTTAAATAAATACCACAGAGTGTACAAAGTATTTTTATCAATTAGGTTTAATAAAAACACAGAGAACACAAAGCTTTGAAAACATTATATTATGTGGGCATTGCGATAATTAAGGCCTAAAAAAAACCGCCCAATTAGGCGGTTTCATATTTTATAAACTTTGCGACTTAGTGTCTTTGTAGCAAAAGGCTTTTTACAAATTAAAAGAAGCTCCTAAACTAAAAGTTGTCTGATTGTTCAAATGATCAAATACACCATTGTTATTGCCATATTTTGCAATTGGGAAACCAATTTCTGTGAAAACACCAAATCCTTCAGTAAAGAAATAACGGCCACCAACATGACCACCAAAATTGTGTAATCCTAAGCTTAAACCTGGATAAACATCTAATTCCTTAATACCAATAACACTGCTTAAATTAGCATTAATTCTGGCTTTAGCATCAAAACGATCACTAAAATCAGGTTTGTAATCATTATAAGGAGTTGGATTACCGTGGTAAAAACCATTAAAATTATCTACGCCTAATAAGTAGTTAGCAACAAAACCAAAAGAGAAGTTTTCGCCTAAGCCAAAATCAACAGAACCCTGAATTCCTGAACCACCATCTTGTATGTTAGCACCAACGTTAACCTTAACATCTCCTTTTCCTTTAAAAGCTTGTTGAGCTTGTGTGAATCCAAATGATACTAAAAACAAAAGTGTAATTACCTTTTTCATAAACTTAAATATTTAATTTTTAAAGTGCAAAAATAACCTTTTATGAACTAATTCCTACCTTTTTCGGCAGAATACAATTCATTCAAAGGATCGCTTTGCCAGAATTCCTTGGTATCGACGTTCATAATCGTCAGAGGACCTTTAAAAGCAGCTCCCGTATCTACATTCCAAATGCAGGCTTTTTGTACCGGAACAGTTTTTCCAATTCGGGTCACCGGAGTATGCCCGATAAAAACTTCTTTGTACACCGTAAAACGTTTTGGGTAAAACAAGTCGTCTGTTTTTAAATTAGGATCTAATGAAAGTGCCATCTCCCAAAGAGTTCTGTCCCAGTAAAATAATTTTGAGAAAAACTCATACTGCACACCATTTAGATTTGTAAAACCGGCATGAACAAACAGTCGGTTTTCATTGTCCAGATGATAATCTTCTAAAGATTCTAAAAAAGCTATATGAACCTGCTTTTTCTCTTCGCTTACCTTTTTATAGGCCAAAACCGTTGCTTCTCCACCGTGTTTAAACCACAAAGTCTCGTCAATCTCTTCGGTATTATTTTTAAACCAGGACAATAATAAGTCATCATGATTTCCTCTGATGCAAATGCAGTTTTGCTTGCTTTTAAGGTCTATCAAATAATCAATTACTTGTGGCGATTGGCTCCATCCATCAACATAATCGCCTAAAAATATAAGAGTATCATCAATTGTAACTTTGGCTTTTTTCATCACTTGTTCAAGTGCGAGTAGTCCGCCGTGTATGTCGCCTATAACAAATGTTCGCATTTTTTATTATTTCGTGTAGAAATACAAAAATAAAGAAAATGATTTGTTTGTGAACATTAAGTTGTGAATCTTTAATCAGGAAAAAAGGTAGTAAATTTTATTTGAAAGAATTTTCGCTTAAAATTTTATTAAAATGCAAGTTAAAAAAAAATTATATTTGCCAAAAATTACGCCTTAAAAAATAAGTTTATGAAATCAAAAATTACTTTATTATTTATTCTTTCTTTATTTATATTATCCTGTTCGGGTGATGATGACGCCAAATCTAAACAATTCGAGTTCTTAGAATTTGAGAAAGATGTTGTGCTGCCTTCTGTTAATAGTGGTGATATTACTTTCCTAGCGATAAATTTTGATGAGAACCTGACTAACTGGGATCTTAAACTTACCGATGATGCCGGAAATGTTTTACCTGTAATACTTAGTAGTGTAAAAAAGACGGGACATGGTTACGTAGATAACGAAATACAAAGAATTGCATTTACAGCTGCTCCTAAAAATGAAGGTGTTTATACGTTAGTGATTAAAAATAAGACTACGGATCAACTCTATACGGATCATTTTATAGTAAGAAGCAAAACTTTTAATAAAATCCAATATTCATATGCTTCATCTTATAACATAATAGGAGGATGGAGTTCAAATGAACCAGAACCTACATGGGACTATATTTATTTTCAAAAGATAAAAAATACTATTCAAAGTGATCTTGTGACAACTGGTATTTCAGGAATTAAATTAGAAAATGTAACTACATTTAAGGAGTATAATATAGACTATTCTGTAAACACTGAGACGAAAAAAATAGAATTTACTCTTCCTGTAGGAGTTCCTGAAGGAAACTATTATCTGTCGGTTAGATATAGTAACTTCACTAGTGCTTATTTCGAAAAGGATATAGTAGTGCAAGAGGAAAAACTACCAAAAGTTGCTTCTATTAATAAAAATACTTTTAAAGGAAAAGAAATAATGACGCTGAAAGGAAATGATTTTAGATATAAAGTGGATTTAGATTTACTTCCAGGTTCACTATTTAGAACGTATCAAGTAAGTTCTTATTTGGTTTTTACCAATAATAACGGAACCGGAGAAATAGAATTAAGCACTTACGATAAAGATCCTAGTTTTAAATATATGAATGCTGAAGGTACAGAAATTAATTTTCCATTTCACGGACAGACTAGTGAAGAGGATTTTTACTATGGCAATGATTATCCCCGTACCTATTTTGAAGGTACGGTTCAAGTCAGAACAGGTGCATATTTAAGCGAACCGATAGCAATTCGTGTAGACTTTAAATAGTTAACATCATTTGATAAGTTTAGAAGCTGCAATTTTTTAATTGCAGCTTTTTTTATGATTTTTTGCATCTCATTTTCAAGGTTTCCTGCTTAAATTTGTAACATGTCTGAAACGCCTGTATATCGAAAAATTATCCATATTGATATGGATGCTTTTTATGCCTCGGTAGAGCAGATGGATAATCCTGCTTTACGCGGAAAACCTGTTGCTGTTGGTGGTTCAGAGAATAGAGGAGTAGTTTCTGCAGCAAGTTATGAAGCCCGTAAGTTTGGTGTACGAAGTGCTATAAGCGGGGTTTTGGCTAAAAAATATTGTCCTGAAATTATTTTTGTACGTCCGCGATTTGATCGTTACAAAGAAATTTCGAATAAAATTCATGAAATCTTTCATGATTATACTGATATGGTCGAGCCACTTTCGCTGGATGAAGCTTATCTGGATGTAACGCAGAATAAAAAAGGAAATCCAAGTGCGAGTTTGCTGGCTCAGGAAATCAGATTGCGAATTTTAAATGAGGTTGGAATCTCTGCTTCAGCAGGAATTTCGATTAACAAATTTGTAGCAAAAATAGCCAGCGATGTCAATAAACCAAACGGCCAAAAAACGGTAAATCCTGATGAAGTAGAAACTTTTTTAGAAGAATTACCAATCAGAAAGTTTTACGGTGTTGGAAAAGTAACGACTGAAAAAATGTATCAATTGGGAATTTTTACCGGAACTGACCTGAAAAGTAAATCTGTAGAGTTTTTAGAGAAACATTTTGGGAAATCAGGTGCTTTTTATTACAATGTAGTACGAGGAATTCATAACAGCGAGGTAAAATCGAATCGTATTACCAAATCAGTTGCGGCAGAGAATACTTTTGATGTTAATTTAACCTCCGAGATTTTCATGCTGGAACAACTCGATACAATTGCAACTTCACTGGAAAGACGATTGAAAAAACATAAAATTTCGGGAAAAACGGTTACGTTAAAGATTAAATACAGCGATTTTACCCAACAAACACGAAGTAAAACATTGCCCTATTTTATTTCGGATAAAAGCCTTATTTTAGAAACAGTAGAAGAATTATTATATCAGGAACGAATGAAAGATTCAGTTCGATTACTGGGTATTTCCCTTAATAACCTGAATACAGAAGAAAAAAAAGCAGTTATTGTACAATTAAAATTTGCCTTTTAACCAATATTAAACAATCGTTAAATAGAAAGTTTTTTTGTTTTGTGATGAATTTTCGTTCTATCTTTGGTTGAAAAGATTTTTATATCATTAAATAATTCGAAATGAAAAAAGCTAATTTTGATGATGTATCACATCGTAATTCGGTTCCTATTTTAGCATGGGATTTTCATTATGAATATGTAAATGAACTCAAAGCTATTTTTGCTGATTTAAAGAAAGTAAATAAGATCTCGAATCAGTTTACATGGAATGAAAAAAATCTCGAAATAGAAACGCGTATTAAGGAAGAAGTAGTTTTAGTAACAGATCCGGATCTAAAGATCGTTTTCGCATCAAACGGAATAAAAAAAATGACGGGTTATTCTGAACTGGAAGTATTGGGAAAAACGCCAAAAATGTTTCAGGGACCAGAAACTTCTAAAATTGTTTTAAAAGAGATCAGAGAAGCAATAAAATTGCAGGTTCCTTTTGAAAAAACAATTGAAAACTACAAAAAAGATGGCAGAACGTATAAATGTAAAATCAATGGTGCTCCGGTTTTTAACTTAAAAGGAGAATTGACACATTTTATTGCTTTCGAGAAAGAAGTTGCTTAAGGTATTAACCGCAAAGAATGTTTTTTGCCACGAAGTTACCAAGACACAAAGTTTTTATTTTCATATTACTTATATAAAAAAAGGCGCAAAGAAAAAATATCTTTGCGCCTTAGAGCCTTTTGGCTATAGCTTTTTATAAGTTTTCAAAGAAATCATTTCCTTTATCATCAGTAATGATAAAAGCTGGGAAATCTTTAACGGTAATTTTACGAACTGCTTCCATTCCTAATTCTTCAAAATCAACAACTTCAACTTTCAGGATGTTATCCTGTGCTAAAATTGCCGCCGGACCACCAATAGAACCTAAGTAGAAACCGCCATATTTATTACAGGCATCAGTTACTTGTTTGGTACGGTTTCCTTTTGCCAGCATGATCATGCTTCCACCATGTTTTTGGAATTCATCTACATAAACGTCCATACGCCCTGCAGTTGTTGGTCCAAAACTTCCTGACGCCATTCCTTCCGGAGTTTTTGCAGGACCTGCATAATAAACAGGATGATTTTTAAAGTATTCCGGCATTGGTTTACCAGCTTCCAACATTTCCATAATTTTTGCATGCGCAATATCTCTGGCTACAATTACAGTTCCGTTTAGTTTTAAACGTGTTTTTATTGGGTATTGAGTCAATTTAGCCAAAATATCAGCCATTGGCATATTCAAATCAATTTCTACAGGAGCTTCTAAATGTGGTGCTGTTTCCGGTAAGAACTGCTTTGGATTAACTTCTAATTGCTCTACGAAGATTCCGTCTTTTGTAATTTTTCCTTTGATATTTCTATCAGCAGAACAAGAAACGCCTAATCCTACCGGGCAAGAAGCTGCGTGACGAGGCAAACGGATGACGCGAACATCATGTGTGAAATATTTTCCGCCAAATTGAGCGCCAATAGCACTTTCCTGACAGATTTTCTGAACTTTTTCTTCCCATTCGATATCACGGAAAGCCTGACCGGCCATATTTCCTGAAGTAGGCAAATGGTCATAATATCCGGCTGATGCTTTTTTGACAGCACTTAAGTTCGCTTCGGCAGAAGTTCCGCCAATAACCAAAGCTAAATGGTAAGGAGGACAAGCCGAAGTTCCTAAATCTTTTATTTTTGCGCGAACAAAAGCATCCATTGATTTTTCATTCAATAATGATTTTGTTTGCTGATATAAGTATGTTTTATTAGCAGATCCACCACCTTTTGCCATAAATAAAAACTCATAAGAAGTTCCTTTTTTAGCATAGATATCAATTTGCGCCGGAAGATTTGATCCTGAATTTTTTTCTTCAAACATCGAAATCGGAACAATCTGTGAATAACGTAAATTACGTTTTTGGTAGGTATTGAAAATTCCTCTGCTCAGCCATTCTGCATCATCAACACCTGTATAGATGCTTTCACCTTTTTTTGCCATTACAATTGCTGTTCCGGTATCCTGGCAGCTTGGTAACTGACCTTCGGCAGCAACAGACGCATTTTGCAATAAATTGTAAGCCACAAAACGATCATTATCTGTAGCTTCAGGATCGTCAAGAATCTTTCTTAATTTTTGCAAATGTGTCGTTCTAAGCATAAACGAAACATCTGTAAGGGCTTCTTCAGCCAATAATTCTAAACCTTTTGGGTCAACAGTTAAAACTTCACGTTCTCCAAATTGTTCAACTTTCACAAAATCAGAAGTAATTTTGCGGTACTGTGTATCATCCTTTAAAATTGGATAAGGGTCTTGGTATATAAAATCAATCATTGCTTTGTTTTTTACAAAGTTAGAAATTATTTACCTAAGAAAGAATTTGAATAAGGGCTGTTTTTTGGAGTTTATTTGACAGAATGAAAGTCATCAAAGGACATTTTTTTCTGAAAGTAAGTCTTGTCTTTTTTCGAGAGTAATTGTTTTTTCCAGTTATTTCCTTTTAATCGAAAAACAATTGAATCTGAGTGCGAAACTGTTCCCATATTTTCATCATTATCGTCAGGTTCGAACGAAACTGTTTTGCAATAAAAAGATTCAGGATTTGTTTTTGCGCCAGGATTTTCAAATTCTACCCAACTTCCCCAACCGCTGTCAGACATCGTATACCATTCATGAACCAATTGGATATCATCGTTTTTTAAATAATACAAATAATGGTTTTGATTGTAGCCACAAGCAGGATATCCAAAAGTAATTTGGATAAAGGGTGAGTTTTTGGCGCTTTCTGTTCCTAATCCGAATATTGCTCCCCATTCTGATTCTTTATCAACTCCTTTGATTGTAATTTTTGATGTAGTTGTCTTGGTTTTATTCTGATAAAAATCAAGTTGGTATTTTGCAGTTACGATACTGTCTTTATCTGCTTTTTGACCTAAAAGATGTGCCAAAATATAATGGTCTTTGGATGTTTCTCCGTAATCAGAAATAGAAATTGTATCAGTTTTTAAGAAGTTATCTTTTGTGCTAATCATTTCTGTTTTAGCTCCAGGATTTTTATTTGTTATTTGTAATTCAGATTTCGGTTTCTGGCAACCAATTAAAAGCAATAAAATAGAAAGATATTGTGGTTTCATTAATTCGCAATATTTATTTGATGTTTGTTTAACAGGGATTAAAAAAATGAAATTTAAACTGTGTAAACCGGATTAAAATCCGGTTCTACAATATAATCCGTTCCTCCGGAACTCTGAAAAAGAGGTATTGGATCATTCGTGTTTTAACCGGATTAAAATCCGGCCCTATAATATAATCCGTTCCTCTGGACTCTGTAAAAAAAAAGCTATTGGCTCGATTGCTATTTTAGACCAGATTAAAATCCGGCCCTATAATGTAAGCCGTTCCTTCGGAACTTTGAAAAAAAAGCTATTGGCTCGATTGCTATTTTTAACCGGATTAAAATCCGGCCCTACAATATAATCCGTTCCTCCGGAACTCTGAAAAAAAAGCTATTTGCTCGATTGCTATTTTTAGACCGGATTAAAATCCGCCTGTATAATATAATCCGTTCCTCCCGAACTCCAAAAAGAGCCATCGGCTCGACCAATATTATAGGGCTGGACTTTAGTCCAGTTTAAAATGTATTACAATTTTATTGAATTATTTTAAATTTTCAAAAATATATCTTTCATCAAATTTGACATTGAATTTATCTAAAAATGATAAATATTCGTCTTTAAAGGTTTGTTTTTTATGATGTTCTTCCTGGTTCGCAATATATTTATAACCGGCATTAATGTGAGAGTGGCTGTAAGAGAAAACGTCATAGCCTTCCTGCCATTCAAATCTATATTGAGTTAATTGGTTATCATTAATAAATTTTGAAGATTTTCCTTTTACAATTTTCATCAATTCCGAAATTGAAATGGTAGGTTTTAAACTTAAAAGACAATGGACATGATCTTCTGTGCCATTTACAATTATTGTTTACAACCTGTTTCATTTATTAAATTTCCAATTACACTTAATATTTTAGACTTACATTCATTAGTAATAATTGCTTCTCTGTATTTTACGGCAAAAACTGCCTGGATATATACTTGATGGTAGGTATTTGACATTTTAAATTCATTACAATAACACAAAATATTCTTACAAAAAATATTTGTTTTGTATATTTTAAATCAGATTAAAATTAGATCCCACAATTTAAAACGTTCCTCCAAAACTCCAAAAAAGAGCTATCGGCTCGCCCCATATTATAGGGCTGGACTTTAGTCCAGTTTCACGTAACGAATAGATTTATATTAAAAAAACCAAGTCGCCACAAAAATCGCCGTAATAACACAAATAAGATCTACCAAAAGCATTGTGCCTAATGCGTATCGCGTATTTTTGATATTTACAGAACCAAAATAAACAGCAATTACATAAAAAGTGCTTTCGGCGCTACACTGAAAAATACTGCTTAGTCGTGCTGTTAAAGAATCTGCTCCAAACGTATTCATTGAATCAATCAGGAATCCACGGGATCCTGCAGAACTAAAAGGACGAAGCATTGCAACGGGTAAAGCATTTGTGATTTCCTTACTCACTCCCATATTCGAAAAAACAAACGCAATTGCATCACTGATAATTTCGAATAAACCGCTGTTTCTAAATAGAGAAATAGCGACTAACATTCCTAAAACGTAAGGAAAAATAGTAACACCGGTTTTAACTCCGTTATTCGCACCCACTACAAATGTCTCAAAAACAGTAGTATTGGCATCGGCAAATTTCTTTTCATGTTTAAATGAGAAAACCAATGTAAACCCAATAATACCAATTAATATTAACCCGGAAAGGTTAGAGGTAAAGTAGTTTTTTCCAATTAAATCCAAATGATTTACATACATCAGTAAACCAACAATGGCGGCAATTAATCCCATTAATACAATGACAAGAGAAGCACTTTTGAAATTGATTTTTTGTTTAATTCCCACAATCAAAAATGCTGCAATTGTACCAATGAAAGAGGTAATGATACACGGAAGCATAACATCAGCAGGATTAGTGGCGTTTGCAGCGGCGCGATATCCAATGATCGAAGTCGCGATTAATGTTAGGCCAGAAGCGTGAAGACACATAAACATAATTTGTGCATCACTCGCTTTGTCTTTGTCGGGATTTATTTCCTGTAAACTTTCCATGGCTTTCAGTCCAAATGGAGTTGCAGCCGAATCTAATCCCAGGAAATTAGCAGCAAAGTTTAAGGTCATGTAGGATATAGACGGATGATTTTTAGGAATACTTGGAAAAACTTTTACAAATACCGGACTCAATACTTTAGCTAATTTTCCTGATGCACCAGAAATGATTAAAAGTTCCATTAATCCACAGAAAAAAGCCAGGTAGGCAATAAGTGGTAAGATCAAATCGACCAAAGTACTTTTACACGTAGGTAATAATCCATCAGATTTTTGAAGACCGCTGAAAATTTTTACCGTTTTGTTTTTATAAACATAAGTTGTATCAGCATTAAGTGTGTCACGATTGATAATCATGGTTTGACTTGGTGCCTTTTTAATACTATCCTTGATAAAAGCAGGAAGTTCATGAATGTATTTTTCAGAGATTAAAACAGGATCATCTTTTTTTCCATTTATTACAGAATCAATAGTATAAGTATTGGCAGTAAATAGACTGACAACAATAAAAACAATCGAAGAAATAAAAATGACTAACCAGAATCTACTTAATACCATAATGCTATTTTTTTGTAAATGTAATTATTTAGCAATAAAATGCACAATGATTTTATTGGTGAAACCAGAAGTATTCAATTGAGAGTATATTTTTTTTAGCTATCAATTTAAATCTTATCGTAAATAATCATGTTATTAATATTTCGCCCCGATGGGGCTCGAAATCGAATTGTCAATTCTGTTTCTATAAATATAGCACTCCTAAAGGAGTTTACTTAAGATCAGGAGAACGGTATATTTAAAGAGTAATACTTGAAATCTTTGATATTAGCTTTAAAAGCTCCTTAGGAGCAATAGTTTGAAATTATAGAATAAAAATTTATTCAATAACAATTTTTGTTCCCAGATAGTTTTCAAAAGATTGAATCCCTGCAAAAAGAGCAGTCTTTTTTTCCTTTTCAGTTACATTAAAAAATTCCGTTTCTATTTTTGCATGATCTTTTTTAATTGTTCTTTTCCATGTTCCAATTACTTTTCCGTTTTCGAGAATAATGGGTTTAAAAATTCCGTTATTGGTAAAAGCTTTAGCCTGATGTTCTAGTAAAATTAAAGCTTCGCGGGTTTTATATGAAATTAAAATTTCATCAAAAGCAGGAAGAAAATGGATGCTTTCGCGGAAGTTGGTTTCATACGAAATATCTTTTCCAAACCAGTAAACTTGATTTTCAATCTCGACTGAATTCAATTGCAATTCAATTGCATTTATGGCCATTTTGCAGGTAGTTGGCGGAAAACCAGACCACCAAGAAAAGTCAAGAAGTGTAGCAGGGCCGTGGCTTTCGAAGTAACGTTTGGCTAATTTAGAAAGTGCTTCTTCTTTGGTTAATTTTATCGAAGGTCTCGTAACTCTTTCTTCAAGTAAGGCATACGTTATTTGCTTTCCTTTCATTTTTCCGTTACAAACCAAACCGTCCAATTCAGCATTCATCATAATAGCGGCACTCAAAAAATGTTCGCTTGACGTCTTTTTTATATTAAGTTGCTGCATGATTTCATCACGGGTCAGATGATTATTTCCTGCTAACATTTTTTCGATAGCCAGGTTAATCTGATCTAGTTTGTTGAGATCATAACCATATTTTTTGGCAGCTGAATTTGTAAATCGTTTGACTTGCGGAGCTGAGAGATCCAGCATCCAATAAATATCTTCTGTCGAAACAAAATGCCATGTTGGTCTAAGAATGTGAGTCCTGATAATTTTTGCAGAGTTTATAGCGTCTTCAATTGCTGCTTCAGTAGCCTCACATCTGGAACCAATCGCCCATTTTGCCATTGCATAATCCTGAGCCTGCATCGCGCCAAGATGACGAACTATTTCAACAGGAGAACTTGGGTTCGTTTCAAGAAGCTTTTGCGCAGCAAGACGGTGATGTGAAATTTCCTTATGCGTCATTATCTAAAGCATTAATTTTAAACTTTGAACCTTTGTGGCTATTTATCTTTGTACCTCCAAAAAACTATACATGAATAATTTCATCATCAATTAATAAATCTTCACGTCGCAAACGCAGGAAAACCTGAGCTACTGCAATCGTATCTTTCTCACAATAGGTTACAATTCGGTCAATATCTTTCTCGACATAAAAAACATGTCCCACCTGACTTCCGTCAATATCTCCTTTTGGAGAGGGAACACCAAGAATTTTGGTCAATAATTTTAGAGAGGTAAAGTGTTTGTAATCACCAAATTTCCATAATTCTAAAGTGTCTAAATGCGGAATCTCCCAAGGCTTTTTCCCAAATAAGTTCAATTTATCCGGAATTGCGATCTGATTGATAATCATGCGTCGGGCAATAAACGGAATGTCAAATTCTTTTGCGTTATGTCCGCACAAAAGATGTTGCGGATGATTAAAATGATTGTTTAATAAATTATTAAAGTCTTTTAGAATCTTTTTTTCATCTCCGAAGAACGAAGTCACACGAAAATTTCGAATATCTCCTTTGATGGTAAAATATCCAACAGAAATGCAGACGATCTTCCCGAATTCAGCCCAAATCCCTGCACGATCGTAAAATTCTTCCGGCGTAAACTCGTCTTTTCTTTGGTATTGCGTTTTATGGTCCCAAAGTGATTGCATTTCTACATCAAGCGAATTAAAGTCTTCTTCTTCCGGAACGGTTTCGATATCAAGAAATAGAATATTATTGAGGTTTATTTTTTCAATCATAGTTTTTAGTTTAACACGGATCACACGAATTGGCACAGATTAGTTTGAGCAAAACAATTACACGGACTTTCTGTTTTGTAAATATAAAGCTATAATTTTAATTCGTGTAAATCTGTGAAATTTGTGTTTTAAAATAAGCTCTGTTGCGCGCTTGGATTTTCATGTTCTAAAAGCCATTTCTTGCGAGATAATCCTCCTGCATACCCCGTTAAAGATCCATTTGTGCCAATTACCCTATGACATGGAACGACAATCCATAACGGATTTTTGCCATTGGCAGATGCAACGGCTCGAATTGCTTTTATATCGCCCAGTTTTTTAGTCTGATCCATATAACTAATGGTTTTGCCGTAGGGAATTTCTAATAGTAATTTCCATACTTTTTGCTGAAATTCAGTACCGCTGGGATTTAGTTTGAAGTCGAAATCAGTTCTTTTTTTATTGAAATATTCCTCTAGTTGCAAAACGGCTTTTTTTAAAACCTCCGGAATTTCTATAGAAACTTCGTTTGTATCAACATCTGAAACGGAAATTATAGCAACACCATCTTCATCTCCTACAATTTTGGTGATTCCTAAAGGTGAATTGATGTAAGCTGTTTCCATAAATTTTGATTTAACCGGGAAGGGCAATCCCGATAGCTATCGGGATAAGCAAAGTTCGCAAAGTTTTTTTTAAACCATCTAAGTTATATAAGTAAATTTAAGTTTGGATGTTTCTCGAAGAAACGATTGTCACCCTGAGCGGAGTCGAAGACTAATGAAAACGGGATGGACTTTTCTCCCTGAAGCTTTGGGATTACTCAGCCAGACATACAAAAGCTTTTAATAATTTTCTAACTTAAACAGATAACCTAAACTATCTTCAACTTTTTTGCTTGAAATAACCTTTTTGATGTTTGATTTTTCAATACTGAATGTTGGCAAAACCAGATTTTGTTTTTTTGCTTTTTGAGTATAATATTCCTCTCTTGTGGGATGAAAAGGAGCAACAGCATTAAAAACTTCATTCCATTTTGATTGGTTGATGATTTCTTCGATGATTGAAATACAATCATTTTGATGGATTAAGTTTACGGGAGCATCTGGGTTTTCCAGGTTTTCTTTCCCTGCCATAAATTTTACGGGATGACGATCTACTCCAATTAATCCGCCAAATCGCAAAATAGTAGTTTCGAAGTTTTGGTTTTTTTGTAAAATTCTTTCAGTTAAAAGTAATTGTTTACCGCTTTCAGTTTGCGGATTCGGAATCGTCTCTTCTGTAACATTTCCGTTTTCATCTCCATAGACAGAAGTGGAACTCACAAAAAGTACTTTTTTTACCGTTGATTTTTCGATAAACGGAATTAAAGTCTGAATCTTTTCTACGAAAATCTTTCGCGAAGAATTGGATGTATCAGTATTGTTTCCTCGCAATTTTGGAGGAATATCAATAATCAAGATCTCACTATTCGCTAAAAAATCATTGATGTTTTCTGAAACACTTTCGCTTTCAAGCTCCACCAAAAAAGGATTTGTTCCGGCATTTTCTAAAATCGAAAGTTTACTTTCAGAAGTTGTAGATCCGTTTATCGAATGTCCTTTCTCTATTAATTTTTTAGCTAAGGGTAAACCCAGCCAACCGCAGCCTAATATGCTTATTTGTGTCATTTTTTTTGAAGATTCAGAGGTTCAGAGGTACAGAGGTTCAAAGGGAAAAGTTAAACTTAAAAAACTTTTCTGTGCGACTCTTTGCCTTTGCGAGATTTTTTTAAATTGCTTTTTATAAATCGAGGAAAAAACAAATTTTCTCTTTTCCTTTTGCACCAATTCTGTTGTAAAATTTTATGGCTCTTTCGTTAAATTGAGGCGTTCTCCACTGTATATTATTGCAATTTTTCTCTTTTCCGATTTCTTTTAATTTATCGATTAAAACTTCACCAATACCATAATTTCTCGTTTCTTCTTCTAAAAACAAACAATCCATATAAATTATATCTCCGGCATACCAGGTTGAATAGGTGAAATTATAAGTAAGATATCCTACAATATCTTGATGAGCAGCAACAACTAAACAAAATTGTTTTGGCTGTAAAGAGAAAAATGCTTCTTTCAAACTTTTTTCTTTTCCTTCCGGCGAATAATCGGCTTTTTCATATTCAGCATGTTTTTGACATAAAATAATAAGTTTTGGTAAATCGGTTATTTCGCAATTTCTTATTGTATATTCCATTGTAGGTTGATTTCGTTTTGTAGAAAAGTGATGAAATGATGAAAATAGTCCGGATATTCCTGGTTTTCCCGAATAGCAATAAAGTGTTTTCGCTTTAAGCCGTTTTTGCCAATTTTGATGGCTTTTATCGGATTGTTTTTCAAATGTGGTAACAAGGCCCATTTTGCCATCGACATTACGCCCATATCTGCTTTAACCATTTCCAGAGAAGCTTCGGTCAATGGCAAAGGAGTGACTTTTCTGGGAGTAACTTTGGCTGGAGCCAAAATAAATTGATGAATGGTAACGGTTTCCATCGGAAGTGAATGAATTAATAGATGTTCGTTGACAAAATCTTCGGCAACGACATATTTTTTATTTGCCCACGCATGATTTTCAGAAACTGCCATCACAACTTCGTCCTGAAAGAGTTCAATATATTTGATGTTTTTGTCTTTGATCTGATCGCTGATGATCGCAATATCAATAACGTTTTCAAGTAATTTTTGTAATGGAATATGGGTCGCTTCGGTTACGATCTTTAAATCTACATTGGGATATAAAAGATGAAATTGCTTTAAAACCGGCGGAAGCCAATGATAACTCGAAAAACATTCCGTACTAATTCTAATTTCGCCGTATTCTCCATACACCATTTGCTTGATTTGAGATTCTGTTTGCGAAAGTTTATGGAGAATTTCATTCGCCAGTTCATAGATTTTTTCGCCTGCTTTGGTCAAAACCAGTTTTTTGTTTGTTCGCAGGAAAACAGGAGTTCCCAATTGGTATTCAGCTTCTTTGAGTTGGTGGCTCAACGCAGATTGCGTCAAATGCAATTTGTCAATTGCTTTGGTGATGCTTCCTTCTTCAACAATTGCTTTTATTAATCTTAAATGACGGATTTCCATTCTTTGGGAATTAGAATGCAAAGGAACAAAATTTTAGGATGGCTTTTCTATGAAAAAAAGTAATCAAGTGGATCAATTCTTTTCGTTTTTATGGGATATATAGTTGAGTTACATTTAAAAAATCATAACAATAAAGCGGTAATGAAATGGAAGCACAAATTAAACATTATGAAAACAAACTTGCCTTTGAAATGGATTCGTCTGATTTGTTTGACGCCTTGAATAACGGAGAGAGAATAATTGCTGTTGATGCCCGAAAAGCATTTGGTTTTGAAGCAGAACATATTCCATCAGCAATTAATATTCCGCATCGCGAAATGACGTTAGAAAGTACAAAACATTTAGATAGAGAGGTTTTGTATGTAACATATTGCGACGGAATTGGCTGTAATGCCTCAACAAAGGGTGCATTGAATATGGCGAAACTAGGCTTTAAAGTAAAAGAATTAATTGGCGGAATCGAGTGGTGGAAGTTCGATGGTTATGCCACAGAAGGTACAAATGGAGTAAAATCTGGACTGAAGATTGAATGTGCCTGTTAAACAAAAAGGGTAAACTTTACGATTGAACGTTTACCCTTTATATTTTAAAACTGGAATTTATTCGATTGTAATATTGTTTTCTGCTGCAATTTTCTTGAATATAGCTTCTTTATTTTCTTTTACCATTTTTTGATAAATAACTCCCATTAGCATTTCGGTATCTTTTGTATAGTCTGATTTGTCAGCAGTATAAATTCTGTGGGCAATGAAAATATCAGTAAGCGCTTTTTCATCATCATTTATGGCAAAATAGCTTTTTCCTGCACCAAAATATCCTTCGGCATTATCAGGCTGATAGTGTATTAGTTTTTCATAATACTCTATAGCGCTCTTAAAATCAGATTTTAAAGTATAAGCCACTCCAATGTTCATTAAGGCATATTCGCCTTCAGGATAAATATCCAGTGATTTTTTATAATATTTAATAGCATTATCATAATCCTCAAGTTGCCTGTAACAAACTGCAATGTCGTCGAGTGCCAAAACAAAATCAGGATCTTGTTTCAAGGCGATTTGCAAATTTTCGATGCTTGATTTATAGTTTTTGTTGCGCATAAAGCCTTTTGCAACCTGATAAGAGTTTTGTGCCTCTTTATTTTTGGAATCACTATAATAAATATCAGATTTGCTTTCAGCGGTTTTTGGTACTAAATCAGGGCAAGTTTTACCAATAGTGGCATCAGATTTTTGCAGCAGGCTTTTGATTCCTTCTACGGTATTTATTCCTTCTCGTACTTTAGCATCTTTATCATTCAAAACAACTTCTGACATTGAATTAGTCAGACAGTTTCTGTAAATTTCTTCGTTTATCTCTTTGCTTTTCTGTAAGCATGAGCAGGCTTTTTTTGCTATTTTTTCCTCTAAAGTCTGACTGTTAGCATTCAGGAAACTTGTGGCAATAAAAAGCAGGAAAATTTTCTTCATTTTGGTTTAGTTAGCTTTGGTTAATTCAGAAATGTTGATTACTCAGGTCTGACCACTGGTTTCAAACTATCTTTTGCAACAGCCGTACTGTCTTTTACTGCAGTTGCAGGTGTCAGGCTAGTTGCAGGTGCTGTATATTTTTTTATTTTTTGTTGAATCAATACGGCATCATTTAAAACAAATGGAGTTGGCATCATCCAGTCGCTTCTTGGTTTTATTTTTAGTAACGGATTTGTCATTAAATCGAAAGAACTTTCGATAAGATCCATATCAAAAATAGATGATTTATTGATGTAGAAATCCATTATAAGGGGTTCGTTGGCTACGACATAATAACATAGGATTTTTGATCCGTCACGCTCCAGACGATTTCCTTTTTGATCTGAAGTAGAAACACCATTAGCTTTAAAGTTGAAGAAAGTCATTTTAGGATTGGCATAAATATCATAACGATTTACCTTTCGGTTTGGAGATATTTTAATTTTTAAATACCTGTTGTTTCCTACAGTACTGTCTTTTAAGAAAGCAATCGTTGGTTTTTGAAGCTCAACAACCGGTGCGATTGCGCTGTATGTAAAACCGGAATTGTATTTACTCGTTAACGGAAGAGCATTTAAGCCAACTGCTTTTTGATTTTTTTCTCCCAAGTAACTTTTAGTCCATTCGTCTAAGTTTACATCATAAGTAGTCCAGACAGCTGAGTTTGTATTGGCATTATAAACGTATAATAAACTGTTTGATTTTGCTTCTCCGTGTTTATAACCAGAGTGATATCCTGCATAGATGAAAAATCCAATAGATACCGCAAAAAAGAACATTGTCCAGATTCCTTTTTTAAAGAAATCTCCAAATATAGGAAGCAATAATCCAAAAAGTAAAACGGTTAGAATCGCACTTCCAAAGAGAATTTTTAAGCCCAGTCCAATAGGGAACATCAAAATAAATGGTGCTATAATGGCTAAAGCAGGAATACTGAATAACAAGTTTATGCCTAAGCTATAATGTTGGGTGATGACAAAAATCCCGAAAAGGATTACTCCAAAATAAACCGGGATGATTAAGAAACCGGCGCCGGTTAAACTATTTGCCAGAAAGGCGTTAATGATAATCCAAAGTAGCAATGGAGCTACAAAGTGGTTCATTGTGATCTTTGCTTCTGAAAAATGATGATAAAATGCAAAAGAAATTGCAATACTTAGTGCAACAAAAGCACCAATGTAAGCATGACCATTATAAGTAAATCCGTTAAGGAGATCTGAATATTGCGGATAGATCTGAAGCAGGATTTTCCAGCCTAAAAAGGTAACTAATCCTGAAACAACGAGTGATCCCAAAAGTGGAACAAATCCTCTGAAAATTTCCCTAAAAGTAATGACACGCTTCGCTTTTCCAATAAAAATAAAAAGAATTAATAAGCCTAAAGCCACGATGGTCATTGGTATAACCCATGAAAAAGGATAACTAATGAATGAAAACGGAATGCTGAAATAAACATGGTCTTCCGTTGAATCTGTTGTTGTTAAATCAACATTCGAAAAATATTTTAACAATGGCATCAAATAAGTTCCCTGATGCGCCAATGTCGTTTTGCTTAAATGCTGAACATCGTCTTGTTGTGTGTGATAATTATAATGTCCGTCTATAAACGCAAAATTGAATCCCTGAATCTTGCCCTGCTCTCTAAAAACGGTAAGATCAGTATCGTTTGGCAGCATTTTGTAAATACTGTACATCAACGAATTCGAAACCGGATATTTAGTTTTTGCATTGGCAAATTCTTTTACAAGAGCTTCATTTCCTTTGTTGGTTTCCATCAGCATATAACTTGGTCCTGATGAACCTCTTGCTTCAAAGTTAATGACCAAACCAACGTCTTTTGCCCAGGGATGTTCGTTGACAAAAAGGGCTGCGCCATTTAATCCTAATTCTTCGGCATCAGAAAAAAGAATGATGATGTCATTTTTGTGTGGTTGTTTGGCGTATAAAAAAGCACGAATTCCTTCCAGAATTGTCGCTACTCCTGAGGCGTCATCGCTTGCGCCTTTAGAAAACGAATGTGGGGCACTATCATAATGTGATAATAGTAATAGTGCTTTTGTATTATTGGTCCCTTTTATACGGGCCAGAATGTTTTTAGATTTTACTAAAAGTCCTTTATCATTTAGGGTAAATCCTTCCTGAATAGAAGTCTCTAGTCCAATTCGGTTGAGTTCCAGTTTAAGATAATTGGCTACAAGTTCATGATTGGTTGAGCCAACATAGTGAGGTTTTTGCGCAATAATTTCGACCTGATTTAGTGCTCTCTCTGTCGAGAATTCTGCAAGTGCTTCTTCATCTTTCGAAATCCATTGAGGCATCATCGAGGCGTAGATTATACCAAGAATAGCTAGAATGCAGACTATGGCCAGAATTGAGGTGGGATTTTTTTTCATGATGAATACGTACTATATTTCTTTTTTAACAAGCATAAAATAATCATTGTCCAAAGAGCGATATCCTTGATCATACAGAAAATAGTAGGTATTTCCTGTTTTGGTCTGCAAGATATTGGTAAAGAAGTCGAAATCAAAGCCTTTGTTTATCATTTTTTCCCGAGTTGCTTTAGATTTTCCATCCATGTTAAGTTCAGACAAAATACGGTAATTTTTTCTTAATTTGTTGTTTACATTGCGCATGAAATTAGTGCTGTCCTTGTTTATCTTGTTATTGTAGGCATTTCGACAGCTGTCTGAACAAAACTTTTTGTCTTCTCTGCCTACTATTTTTTCGGAGCATTCCAGGCATGTTTTCATGGTTCTAGCTTTTTGATTTCATACAGGTCATGTCGCCTGTCCTTTAAGATTCGAACACTTCCATGTTCGTGAAGCTGTTTTAAGAGATTCAGATCAACATCAACAATCAGGGTCATTTCTGTATTTGGCGTTGCCTCAGCTTTTATACCATTACTGGGAAAAGCAAAGTCAGACGGCGTAAATACAGATGCTTGTGCATATTGAATATCCATATTGTTCACTTTTGGTAAATTACCAACACAACCTGCTATGGCTACATAACATTCGTTTTCGATTGCACGCGCCTGCGAGCAGTGTTTGACACGTGTATAAGCGTTTTGGGTATCTGTAAGAAAAGGTACAAACAAAATATTCATTCCTTCGTCAGACATTATTCTCGAGAGTTCAGGAAATTCGACATCATAACAAATTAAGATTCCAATTTTTCCGCAATCTGTGTCAAACGTCTTAAATTCAGATCCGCCTTTCATTCCCCAATGCTGCACTTCGTTTGGAGTAACGTGAATTTTGGTATACATTTCTGAAGTTCCGTCTCTTTTGCATAAAAAACCAACATTATATAAATTACCATTGTCTAAAAGAGGCATGCTTCCGGTAATAATATTGATGTTGTAAGAGATGGCGAATTCCTGGAAACGTTTTCTAATGGGGTCAGAATATCTCGCAAGTTCGCGAATGGCTTCAGCTTCGGATAAATGATTGTAATCAGCCATTAAAGGCGCGATAAAAAGCTCAGGAAACAAAGCAAAATCACTTCCATAACCTGAAACGACATCGATAAAAAATTCTGCCTGCTCAAAAAACTCTTCCAGATTATTTAGTTGACGCATTTGCCATTGAACCAATCCCAAACGAATAACGCTTTTTTCGAGATTAATAAGTTTTGGACTTTCATCATAATAAACATTATTCCATTCTAAGAGAACAGCAAATTCCTTAGATTCTTCATCGCCTTCCAGATAGTTTTTGATAATCCTTAAAACGTGAAAATCATTACTCAGCTGAAATGAAAGTACAGGATCATGTAATTCTTTATGTTTTACTTTATCAATATAATTTTTTGGCGTAAGCTTTTTAGAATGCTGGTTATAATTAGGGATTCTTCCTGCGAAAACAATAGCTTTTAAGTTCAATTGTTCGCAAAGTTCTTTTCTGGCATCGTACAAACGACGGCCCAAACGTAAACCTCGATAATTAGGGTGAATAAAAACATCGATTCCGTATAATATTTCTCCGTCAGGATTGTGTGTTGAGAATGTATAATCACCAATAATTTGTTTGTAATTATGTCTTTTATCGACTAATTTTTCATCTACAATAAGAGATAAAGCAGATCCTACAACTTTGTCATCAACTAAAATTACCAATTGGCCTTCAGGAAATATAGAAAGTAATTTTTCAATGTCTTTTTCTTTCCAATATGAATTTGCCATTTCGGGATATGACTCAATCATTGAATTTTTCAATTGTTTATAATCTTCTATTTCTAGATTTCGTAACTCGACTTTATTAATTTTTGTTTGCATTGTAGTATGATTTGTGTTAAAAATACGGAAAAAAATCCATTTACAAACGTTTACAAATAATTACAACCGAAAGTAATTAGTTGATAACCGAATAAGTTTTGCATTACATCTCATCTTTGCAATGTTGAATTTGATAATCGAATTCTTTATATATGAACATTTAAATATTATACGCCATGAATGCAATGAAAAACAGAGTACAATTAGTTGGTAACGTAGGTAACGACCCAGAAATTAGAACATTGGATAACGGAAGAAAATTAGCGCATTTGACTATTGCCACAAACGACAAATATACCAATGACAAGGGCGAAAAGGTTGAGCAAACAGAGTGGCATCGTGTAACTGCCTGGGGAAAAACGGCAGAAATTATCGAAAAATATGTACTAAAAGGCAAAGAAGTTGCCATTGAGGGTAAGCTGACCCACAGAAGTTATGACGATAAAAACGGTGAAAAGAAATATATTACCGAAGTTGTTGTCAATGAAATTCTTCTGTTAAGTAAATAGCGTTACGTTAAACTTGATATTCAAAAACCCGACAGGTTTTAATCCCGAGACTTCTGGATTAAAACCTGTCGGGTTTAAATTTTATGTTGAAATGTATTTATAAAACAGATGCGCCGTTAATATCAGTAGTGAGTACTTCGCTCATATAATCAAAAAAAGGTCTCATGTTTTTGCAGGTTTCTAAGGCTTGTTCCAGAAAAAGCGGACTTAGTACTTCGTCATCAGTAAAACGTTTAATGATCAAAAACTGTTTGTATCTAAGTAAGTCAATAGCTTTATGGGTGATATCAAATCCTTTTGGTGCTGTTTTAAGCTGTTCGCCTTGTAAAGTTCCAAAAGTTTTGACAAAAGATTTTGAACTCAATATTTTTTTCATCGGTTCAGAATCATGGGCAAATTCACTTCTTACACGTTTTAGATCTCCGGCATTTGGTCCCCAAAAACCACCGGCAAAAAAACTGTTTCCTTTTTCCAGATGAAAATAATAACCGCCGCGCCTTTGACTTGTTGCTCTTGTAAAACTGCCGCCCCAAAAGGTTTTAAAGGGAGTTTTGTCTTTAGAAAAACGAATGTCACGATAAATTCTATACACACTTTTTTTGCCCGAAGAAGTTTCTAAAACATCAGTTTTTGAAAGTTCATGAAGCAAAGCACCTGCAAAAGTTTCAATATGATTTAATTCTATTAAATAAGCAGGCTTATTGGCATCAAACCAAGGTTTATTATTGTTCTCTTTAAGTTGAGTCAAAAAATCAAGACTGGATTTGGGTATGATAATGTTTTCCATAATTAAATTTAGAATCTTTTTAAAATCAGAAGGCGATTAATTTAAACTAAAAACCCACCAAATTTGTTGGTGGGTTTTGTGTATATGTAGTTAAGCAGTTTTTTTGAATAAATCAAACATAGGACAACGTGAGCAGCGTTTCTTTTCACTTTTTTTGTATTTCTCACAGCAAGATGATTTGCAGTTTTCCAACTTTTTAATCTTGTCAAGGATAGCTGCGTTTTTCTTTTTCTTTTTATCCTTTTTCTTGTCCTTATCTTTTTCTTTCTTGCTCAATTTTCCTCCGTATTTAAAAACAGAAGCAAATATAAAAGAAAATAGTTATTTTTAAGTATTCTAAATAAACTTTAACTATTTTTTATTTAGGGTTAATTGCAATAGAACTTGTAACCGTTAATTGCTGAATATCACGGTCGAACAAATATAATCCACCTTTGTCATCTCCAATTAAGTTGATTTTATCAAGAATAGATTTTGCTGTTGCTTCTTCCTCAATTTGTTCTGCAACGTACCATTGTAAGAAATTATGAGTTGCGTAATCTTTTTCTAAGAAAGTAATGTGTACCAACTCATTGATAGATTCTGAAACAAAAATCTCATGGTTATAAAGAGCTTCAAACATTTCTTTAAAAGTAGAATAAGATGTTTTAGGTGCTTTTAGATCTGTAATCTGCGCGTGACCTCCGCGTTCGTTTACATACTTAACTAACTTAAGCATATGAGCGCGCTCTTCGTCTGATTGTGTGTACATAAATTGTGCGATTCCTTCTAATCCGTGTACTTCAGCCCAACAAGCCATAGAAAGGTAGGTTTGCGAAGATTCGGCCTCTATGCGAATTTGCTTATTTAAAGCTGACTCAATATTTTTTGATAACATAATAATGACTTTTTTGTAAAGTTAGAAAAAATTATCCATTCCTCTTTTTTGAAATCTAAAATCACAGGACATTTGGATTAATTCTCAATAAATTTAAGGTTTTTTAATAGGCAAAGAATTCGAAAAAATAGCTTTATTACTAATCGGGTTTCCGCTGTCTTCCCTAATAAAACCATCTGTAAACTTGCGAATAGTATATTGTTTTAAGGCTGTGTCATAATAGCTTAAAATATAATAATCTTTCAATTTAATTATATTCTTAAGTGCGGCATTTTTATTCATACTCAGGTAATAAAAGATGTTGTCGATCGCTAAAGGTGCAGATTTCTCAGTGGGTACAAAATCTAAGTCAGCGTTTAACATCGAATCAAAATACACCATTTTGCTTTGACGATATTGTACTTGTCTTTCAAAATTTTCAAACGAATTGTTTTGTCCATAATTAAAATCAGAAACGATATATTCCAGATATCCGCCAAATGTTATATAGCTGTTTTTATTGTTTTTAAAAACGGAAATCCCAACACTGAGATCCGATAATTGACTCAGGAATTTATTGGTTGTTTTTATCTCGCGGGGTTTATTATCGTTTGTCTGAGCGAATAAAGGCGAATTTTTGAAACGAATAGTATCTTTTTTTGAAACCGAAATGCTTTTAATCGTTTTTTCAGAATCAAAATCTTTTATAGCAAACAAAAGTTCCTGTTTGTTGGCTGTGATTTGAAAGAGTTTGTTTTCGCTATAAAATGAATTTGAGCTTTTAGATAAAATTTTAGAATCCGGCTGATTGAAATTTTTCTCTGTAATATCAGCAGTTCCCATATTTAGATCGAAAACTTGTGTCGTTTTTTGGTTATAATCAAAAGTCAAAATAATTCGATCTTCCAGAACGTAAAGTTTATTTATAGAAACAGCTTTGTCTAATGGATTGAAATCATCTGACTCCATTTTTTGAATTGGAAAATATCGAATCAATGAACTGAAAGTGAGGTTCTGTCCTCTTTCATTTTGAAAACGAAAAGCTGAAAAATCAAACATTTTTATCTCACATTTTCCATTTTTTAATTCATAAAGAAGAAGATGTTGGCTGTTTTTTTCCTTTCCGAGAATGTAGAAATTATTGTTTTTTTGAAACGTGGTAATTATATATTCATTGTTTTCAGGAATATTAAAATTTAGGGCCCGGGAAGTATTATTGTCCAGATAATATTTTATAATTTTTATGTTTTGTGATTTTCTGGAGCTCCAGTAAAGTGTTGGATTTCCGTCATCGCTTATGCTGCTGCCCAGTAAAGATCTGTCTTCTGCGTCTTTTATAGAATCAGTAAATTGATTTTTCAGGAAAAAAGATTTGCTGTATTTTAGAATGTTGATGTTTTTAGAATCGGATGCAAAAACATAGACATCGTGATTTTTTACATCTTCGGCACTTAAGATCTGACTGTTTTCGTCAATTCTTTTTAGATCTAACGGAAAAGAATTTAAGATTGTTTGACTTAACAATACTGATGGAGAGGCTAAAAGAAAAAAAAGAAGAAGTTTTTTCATGAGTTTCGTTGCACAAATATTATTCCAAATTTAATTAAATTTAATGGATTAAAGTAAACTGGCAACTGGAATTGGGGAAAATAAAAAAAGCCCAAAAAGAATTTCTTTTTGGGCCCTTACTTTTTTGAAGTGGAATTATCTTACATTAAAAGTAACTCTTCTTGCTAATCTTCTTGCTTCAGCTGGATCTTTGTCGATAGAATTATCTGATCCGGCAGCAACAGTATTTAATCTTGAAGATTCGATACCTGCTTTTTCTAAAATGGTTTTAACATTCTTAGCTCTGGTGTTTGATAATTTGTTGTTATATTCTGCCTTACCAACCTGATCAGCATGACCAATAATGTCAAGAGATGCCGAAGGGTTTTTTCTTAAGTACGTTAAAACAACATCTATGGCAGCAGTAGAATTTTCGATTGGAGTCGATTTATTAAAGTCAAAATAAACACTGTAATATTGATCGTTAATCATTTCTTTTACAACATCTTTTTGAGGTACTGCTACTACAGGAACAGCTGCTACTATTTTTTCTACAATTACTTCAGTAGGTTTATTTGCTACTAAAGTTTCAAGTTCGTTTAATTTATTTTGTAATTCAGTAAGATCTTGAGATTCTGAGATTACGGTCCAGTCAGCATGTTTTGCATTTTTTCCTAAATAAACCTGCAATCCAACTGTTCCGTTAAATAAAATTCCTGTAAAACCTCTTGAATCTGCAGTAGTTGCTCCGTCAAAAGTAGCATCTTGCGACGCATTCAGGATCGTAGTAAAATCACCGGTTAAAGCAAATCTGTCAGACAATCTAACCTGACCTGTAACACCTGCGATGAAGTTACCCATTCTGTCTTTAACATGTAAATCTTTGTTCTCTAACTGTGCCAGACCAAAACCTGCGTGACCTAATAAACCAAATGTTTTAGTCCAGGATTCAAAGTTCATGATTCTGCCTAAGTTAGCAACAGCTTGCAAATCGGCTCTGTAATATTTTGAGTCAAAATCTATAGAATTGTTTTTTCCTGTAAAACTGTTGTATCCAAAATCAGCTTTTAAACCAAATTTGTTATTAAACATATATCTAACTCCAAGATCACCAACCCATGGACTTGGTGTGCTTGTAAAATAATTTGAGCTCATTGGACGTTGAGGTTTGTTTACACCTCCACCTAGTTCTACCGACCATTTATTGTAGGCTGTTGAACTTTTTTCTGTTTGCGCATTTGCATAAGCTACGGTCAAAGCAAACGCCAAAGTCATTACAATTTTTTTCATTGTTATTTTAGTTTTTCCCAAACTAACAATTTATTGTAAGAATTATGACCCAATAAAAGTCATAAATATAACAGAATAGGGTTAAATGTGCTTTCTAAACATTCATTAACTCCTGAAAATAATCGACAAATTGTCCCATATGCAAACCATCCATTAATCCATGATGAACATGAACAGACATTGCAATTGTTCTTTTTCCGGTTTCGGAAGTGATCATTTTTCCAAAAGAAATTTTAGGGCAACTGTCTGGAAACGTGTAGCTTCTGGCATGCGAAAGCGAAGTAAAATTTAACCACGGAATCGCCGAAAAATGAACTACGTTATCATCGTCAAATGATCTTGTAAAAAGTCCGGTTGTACTTTGAATACGCTTAATCTCTGCTAAAGCATTTTGTTCAAATATTTTAAAATCAGGATTATATTCGATTAATGAAAACCCAAAAGTACCGTCTTCGCGCCCAATTGTTGCCGATGCGTCAACACGATCGTTGATATAAATTTTGTCATCAGCGATTCTATACTTGAAATTCTCAATAGAATTTACTGCAACCAATGTTTTGTGCAAGTAATATATGAAGAAAGAAGCCTTGATGCTTTTTGCAGTTTGGTAGGCTTTTGTACAATCAATTTCTACGGTTGCACCAAAAAAAGGTTCTTCTAATTGTTTGAAAAATAAGAAATGTTCTTTTCTGTTCCAGTTTTCTAAATCTAAAAGTGTTTTCATTATGATAAGTTCTGAAGTATTTCAGTAATTTTTTCGAAGGAACTAAAATGCTCGTGTTCGACTTTGTGACTAATTTTTTCGTGTTCCCAAGTGGTATGAAACGGAATATGAACGGCGTAACCTCCAATTCCGAGAACCGGTAAAACATCAGATTTCAATGAATTTCCAATCATCAAAAATTCATTGGCCTTAATGTCTAAACGACCCAGTAATTTTTCATAATCAACTTCTTGTTTGTCTGACATTACTTCTATATGATGAAAATAATGACCCAAACCGGAACGATGTAATTTGCTGTGTTGGTCTTTTAGATCGCCTTTTGTAGCAACAACCAATTTGTATTTTCCGTGTAGAGATTTCAAGGTATCTTCGACTCCGTCCAGAAGTTCGATAGGTTTTTCGAGTAATTCTTTTCCGTATTGAATGATTTTTGCGATCGCTTCAATAGGGATTGTATTATTCGAAATATTCATCGCAGCTTCAATCATCGACAGAATATATCCTTTGATTCCGTAACCGTATAAAGGTAAATTCTGAATTTCGATCTTAAATAATTCTTGCGAAATACCCTGATGTGAAAGATAATCTTCCATCAAAGCGCAAAATTTATGTTCTGTTTCCTGAAAGTAAGGTTCGTTGACAAACAAAGTATCATCAGCATCGAATGCAATTACTTTTAAGTTTGGTATTTTGTTTCTATGTAACATGGTGTTTTTGTTTCAAGGTTGTTTTGTTTCAGGTTTCAGGTTTTCTTTGTTTCAAGTTTTTTAGCCACGAATTGCACGAATTAGCACTAATTTTTTTTGCCACAGATTAGATGATTAAAAAAGATTAAATAAAAGGATCTGCGTTAAACTATTTTTTTGCCACAAATTCACAAACTATTTTAAATTCAATCCGCGTAAACCCGTGTCATCCGCGCGTCATTTCTCAATCCTAATTCTTAGAAAAATCCTCTTAAGAGAAATCGTTTTATCGTAAAACGTAATCCTGATTCCGAATAGCAAAATGATTCCGCCAAAAACCATTTGTAAAGTTATTTGTTCTTCTAAAAATAACCAAGCTAATACGGCTGTAATTACTGCCTGGCTCAATAAACTTAAAGAAACTCTTGTTGCGCGCATATGTTGTGTGGCATAACTAATAGAAAGCCAGGCGCACAATTGGCAAATAACGGCTTGTAACACAAACAGAAACCAGCCAGCATTAGAAAATCCTGTTAAAGGTTCGTTTAATGCATAACAAATAATTCCTAAATATACAGTTGAAGCCAATAAACTAATCGTCATAAACGATAAAACATCGACTTGAGAAAGAACATTTTTACTCACTAAAAGATAAATAGAATATAAAATTCCGGATAAAACGGCAAACAAGAATGCTTGATTAAAATTCAATTCCAGAAAAAAGCTAAAGCCAACCAAAGTAATCATGCCGAATAAAGAAACCACAGTTCCTATCCAGAAATTAGTTGTAGGTCTTACTTTCAAAAAGAAAAAAGAACCAATACCAACCCAAAGCGGTGATAAATTCGTTAGCAGCGAAGCCTGAGTTGCGCTTGAATCCTGAATGGCAATATTCCAGACAGCAACATCAGAGGCGAATAAAACCCCGCAAAGTGCTGCAAGTAATGTGAATTTTAATGGTGGAAGTTTAAAGTTTTTGCTTAAAAGTACGTATGGCAATAATAATAGAATGGCAAAAGCCATGCGGTAAAAAGCCGAGATTAATCCCGGTGCTAATTTAAGTTTAACCAATATCGGGAAAATCGAAATACATAGTATTCCTCCGATTAAGGCTAATCTTGGTTTGGTAATTTTCATTGTAATGCGTTTCTAACTTACCGAATTACTCTTGTAAGTGTTTTTTAAATTCTTTTTTAAAACAAAATTGCGTGAAGCAAAGTTCACGCAATTTATAGAATATACAATAATAAGTTGATTCTTATTCTTCTTTTTGTACCACTTCAACTGTTGGTGGAACTTCAGCAATATTTTCGCCTTTTAAGTAAGAAGGTAAATTAAGTCCAGCCATATTAAATAAATCATTTAATGGTGGAACGGTTTTCATCATTCCAGAAACAAAATTTGCAGTCGATGAATTTCCGCTTTCACCAGAACCATTGCCAGAATCCCAAACGGTAATTTTGTCAATTTTGATGTTTTTTACCGCTTCAACCTGAGTTCTGACCAATTCTGGAAGTTTCTCTAATAATAATAATTGGAATGCTTTGCTTGGATCTCCGCCGGCAGCGGCAACAACTTGTTTGTAACCTTCGGCTTGTTTCGTTAAAATTTCGAATAAACCTTTCGCTTCTGCTTCCATTTTTGCAAAAATTGCGTCAGCTTCACCTTTTGCATTTTCTCTTATGGTTTCTGCGGCAGCTTGCGCTTCGATAATGGCTCTTTGTTTGGCTATTTCGGCAGGAATTACAATATTGGCAATTTGCGTAGAGCGTTCTCTTTCAGAACGGGCCAATTCGGCTTTTTGCTCTGCAAGATACGATTCTTCTAATGCTCTTGCTTGCTGTACTTTCTCTGCAGTTATGGCAATACGCAACGATTCTGCTTCTTTTTCTCTACGCAAAGCTTCAGAATTTGCAATAGCAATTTTTGCTTCATTTTCTCCCTGAATCGCAATTGCATTTGCTTCAGACGTTTTTACCCTTGTGTCTCTTGCGGCTTCTGCTTTTCCAATGGTTTCATCTTTTGCGGCAGTTGCAATACTAATTTCTCTGTCTTTTTGCGTAATAGCAATTTTTACGTCCCTGTCTCTGTGAGTTTCTGCGATTTGAGTGTCTTTTTCTCTATCTGCAAGAGCTTTACCGGTTTCTCCAATTTTTTCCTGTTCAGCAACACTAATTTTTGCTTCGTTGATTGCTTTTGCAGCAGCTTCTTTTCCTAAAGCTTCGATATAGCCAGACTCGTCTTTAATATCGGTAACGTTTACGTTGATCAGTTTTAAACCAATTTTCTTTAATTCGCTATCAACGTTTTTCGAGATATTGTCCAGAAACTTATCACGGTCAGAGTTGATTTCTTCAATTGTCATTGTTGCAATTACCAAACGCAATTGCCCAAATAAAATATCTTTTGCCAATTCCTGAATCTGCTCAGATGATAAACCCAAAAGTCTTTCTGCCGCCGTATTCATACTATCAGATTCTGTAGAAATAGCGATTGTAAATCTACACGGAACATCTACACGAATGTTTTGTCTGCTCAGGGCATTAGTTAAATTTGCCTCGATAGAAAGCGGTTTTAAATCTAAAAATGCATAATCCTGAATTACAGGCCAGATAAAGGCGCCACCTCCGTGAACACATTTTGCCGATGTTCCGCCGGTACGACCATAAATGACTAAAATTTTATCAGAAGGACAACGTTTGTACCTTGATATTAATGCCGAAATTGTTACGAAAAATACTATTGCCGCAACTGCAATTAAAATAATTGGATTCATGCTTGGTTATGTTAAATGGATTCTACTATTAAAATATTGTTGTTTTCTATCTTTATGACCTTAACGATTGCGCCTGATTGAATTCTTTCATTCTCAGTCATGGCTTCAAGTTCGTGAAATGCACCGTGTACGCTGATCATGATTTTGCCTTTGCCTTTTTTGTTTTCGGGAATAGTCAAATAAACTTCGGCAGTTTTGTTTAAAGTATTGGTGATTTTAAATGAGTTGTCTTCGGCTAATTTTTGTACTTGTCTGATCACCAGAAAAAACAAAACGACAAACAAAACCCCAACAACAAGTGAAGTAATAATCAGAAATATGGGTTTATCGCCAATTGTGGTATAAAAAGAAATTCCTGTCCAGCTAAATCCCAATAAAAAATTGATAAGATTTCGTAACGAAAAAAGCTGAAAATCACCTCCGCCATGTGTGTCGCCGTGAAAATCAGTCTCAACACCATCACCAATATCCAAACCCGAAAAGGTGATAATGGTTTGAATTATAAAAATGATACTTGTTGGGATAGCGATATACCAAAAAGATTTGAGTAAAGTGGGTAAACTATCTAACAGTTCTATCATTTTGTATTTTTTGAATGATTAGGCGCTAATATCTTGTTTTTTATTTAACAAAACTAATTTGCATGAAAATTATATAAGAAAGTAATTACAAAATCACTGAAATACGCGTGCTTTTCTATGATTATTATCTGTTTAGAAATCCCTAAAAACAAATTGATCTTTTGCGTTATTGTCTTTAATTGTCCAGACTACATTATATGCTCCGGCAGCGTCTCCGTTAGACATTCCTATAAAAATTGTTTTCTCCGGACCAATATAAATTTGCGTGTTTTTGAAATTAGGACTATATATTCCGGTTAGATTATTTATTGGGATATTATAAACTTCATTTTTAGTGGTAATTTTTATAGTTTTTATTTCGATAAGATTTTCAGGTTTTATTCCGTCAATTCCCCATGGATATTGGTCATCTATTTTTGATATAAAGCCATCTTGTTTTTTAATCTGATGTTCTTTTGGTATGAACTTTCCGGTTTGGATAGTAATCGTGAGATCGTCATTTTTAAATTCGGCATTATTTTCAGAAATAATCTTCATTCGTAATTTTGGCAGATTGCTTAAATATTGAATTCGACTTTTATGAATATAACCAAATTCCTGATCTTCAGGTTTGTTTGATAAGCCTGTTTTCTGTTTTGAAACTCCGTAAGTAATGTAAACCCATTCATTTTTTTCGCCTTGTATGGCATCCATATCTTCGAAAACCTGATTTTCAGAAATTTTACCTACTATTTTTGATTTCGCATTATTATTATCCCGTACATTCACAAAACCATCTTTTTTGTCTTTAATAATTGCAAAAGCACCTATGTTTTGTGCTTTCGAAGAGGTAAAAATTAAAAGGAGAAATAGCGTAAGGGTTAATTTTATTTGGTTTGTCATGACTTATTGGTTCTTTATAAAACGAAAAGAGCGAATCTATTAAAATGATTAATAAATTCACGCTTTTTTAATAAATATAAAAATGTCCATTGGCACTAAATGTTGGTAGAAAACATGAATTGAATCAAATTTGGCGTGCCGTAGGTACGCAATAGTTTCGCTTTGTTGCGTACCTACGGCACGCCAACGAATTTGAAACCTAATATTTCTACCGATATTTAGTGCCTGACAGCACAAAAAAATGTAAAGATTAAATTTGTTTTTGTGTGGTATTAGGCATTCATCATTTTTTGATAAGCTTTTTTAATTTCCGTATCCGAAAAAGGTTCAAGCGCTTGCACCAAAGTTTTGATGGTTCTAATGCAGCTTATCATTTTAATGCGAAGATCTTGATAATCTCCTGTTTCTGTTACCAGAATAGCGTCGAAAATCTCGGCTAGCTGTTCTGGTTGATCCCTGATTTCATCTACGAACCAAATGTCCGAAAGAAATTTTGCCATTGCTGTCATTACAGCCGTTTCTGATGTTTGTGATTTTCTTTTGTCATATCGAAAATATTAAACGCACGAAACCCTCACTTTAGGTGTGACAAAATATCCGAGGATAGATTAAGGGCAGTTTCCTGCTCCAGCACCTTGGCGAGGGTTCGCTTATGTTAACTTTGAATAAGTTTCTATTTAAAGTCTCAAGATATTTTGTCGAGAAAAACTTACAACTATAAACTCGGGTAAAAAGAAAAAACATGAGAAATTTCTAATGTTTTAACATTTGTCAATTCACATCTAACTTTTTACAAAAAAGTTAGTTTATCGTTTCACCATTTGGTGCATCCGTATCAGGATTTACAAAAACCAATTTACCTTCTGCATTTGTTGTCATCAGGATCATTCCCTGACTTTCAACTCCGCGTAAAGCTCTTGGCGCTAAGTTGGCTAAAACCGTAACACGTTTACCAATGATTTCTTCTGGCGAAAAGCTTTCGGCAATTCCCGAAACAATTGTACGAACATCAATTCCGGTATCAATTTTAAGAACCAAAAGTTTGTTGGCTTTTGGCATTTTTTCAGCTTCAATAATAGTTCCTACACGTAAATCCATTTTGGCGAAATCCTCATATTGAATTAAATCTTTTTGAGGTTCTGCTTGTTTGTTTTCGGCAATATTAGCTGTTTTTGTAGCTTCCAATTTATCTATTTGTTTTTGTATTTCTTCGTCTTCTATTTTTGCGAATAATAATTCGGCTTCACCAATTTGGTGACCTTCCGGAATCAATTCTGAATTTTCAGTAACATCATTCCATTTCAATTTACCTTCATTTTTCAGGATTCCTGACAACTTTGCAGCAGTAAAAGGCAAGAACGGTTCAGCAAGAATACTCAACGCAGCAGCAATTTGCAAGGCAACATACATTTGAGTTTTTACACGCTCCGGATTGTCTTTCATTACTTTCCAAGGCTCTTCATCGGCAAGATATTTATTTCCTAAACGCGCAACATTCATCAATTCGCCCAAAGCTTCACGGAATCTGTAACGCTCAACCGAACTTGAAATCACGGCTGGATACGCTTTTAATTCTGCTAAAGTCTTTTCGTCAACCTCAGATAATTCGTTTGGCGTAGGTATAAATCCGTCGTAATATTTGTTGGTTAAAACCACAACACGATTAATGAAGTTCCCGAGAATTGCAACCAATTCGTTGTTATTTCTCGCCTGAAAATCTTTCCAGGTAAAATCATTATCCTTAGTTTCAGGAGCGTTAGAGGTTAATGCATAACGCAAAACGTCTTGTTTCTCCGGAAATTCTTCCAGGTATTCGTGCAGCCAAACCGCCCAGTTTTTAGAAGTCGAAAGTTTGTTTCCTTCCAAATTCAAAAACTCATTTGCAGGAACATTATCCGGCAAAATATAGCTTCCTTCGGCTTTAAGCATCGCAGGGAAAATAACGCAGTGAAAAACAATATTGTCTTTCCCTATAAAATGAACCAGTTTCGTGTCTTCATCTTTCCAGTACGGTTCCCAGTCTTTTCCTTCGCGGAGAGCCCATTCTTTAGTTGATGAAATATATCCTATTGGTGCATCAAACCAAACGTATAATTTTTTTCCTTCGGCACCTTCAACAGGAACATCAATTCCCCAATCAAGGTCACGCGTTACTGCGCGAGGTTCAAGACCGCCATCGATCCATGATTTTACTTGTCCGTAAACATTAGGTTTCCAGTCGTTTTTATGTCCAACCAAAATCCATTCAGTTAAGAAATCAGAATATCTGTCAAGAGGTAAAAACCAGTGTTTTGTCGATTTCAAAATTGGAGTTTCTCCGGTAATCGTCGATTTTGGGTTAATTAAATCCGTAGCATTTAGAGTAGATCCGCAATTTTCGCACTGATCTCCGTAAGCTCCATCATTGCCACATTTTGGGCAAGTTCCAACCACAAAACGGTCTGCAAGAAACTGATTCGCTTTTGCATCATACAATTGCTCTGTTACCTCTTCAATAAAATCACCATTATCATACAATGTTCTAAAAAATTCCTGAGCTGTATCATGATGAATTTTAGCCGAAGTACGAGAATAATTATCAAACGAAATTCCGAAATCATTGAATGATTTTCTGATAATTCCGTCATATTTATCAATAACTTCTTGTGGTGTAATTCCTTCTTTTTTAGCTTTCATCGAAATTGCAACCCCGTGTTCATCACTTCCGCAAATAAACGCAACGTCTTTTCCTTGCAAACGTAAATATCTCGAATAAATATCTGCAGGCACGTAAACCCCCGCCAAATGCCCAATATGTATAGGTCCATTCGTGTAAGGCAATGCCGCCGTAATAGTATATCTCTTTGGATTTTGTATCATAACTCAATTTTATTGAGTGCAAAAATAAGCAATAGAATTGAGATTTTGTTATTCTGCGGAGTTTCACAAAGAAAAACCACTGAGATTCTTGAAGGTTCTCACTGAGATTCACGAAGTTTTTTATTTGTATAGCTTAAAATAATCTTGCAAAGTCGTAAAGGCGCAAGGAAATTCGCTGCAATTTGTCATTTCGACCAAAGGGAGAAATCCCACTAGAAACTCGACAAAGATTGACATTTTTCTTTCTGGTTTAAACGGGACTGAAGTCCAGCCCTACAATATGTTCCGAACCTAAGGTTCTCTTTAAAATTTTCGGAGGAACGATTTTTTTAGTACTGGATTTCAGTAAAGGCGCAAAGAAATTCGCTCCAATTAGTCATTTCGACCAAAGGGAGAAATCCCACTAGAAACTCGACAAAGATTGACATTTTTCTTTCTGGTTTAGACTGAACTGAAGTCCAGCCCTACAATATGATCCGAACCTAAGGTTCTCTTTAAAAGTTCCGGAGGGACGATTTGTTTATAGGACTGGATTTCAGTAAAGGTGCAAAGAAATTCGCTCCAATTTGTCATTTCGACCAAAGGCAGAAATCCCACTAGAAACTCGACAAAGATTGACATTTTCCTTTCTGGTTTAGACTGGACTAAAGTCCAGCCCTACAATATATTCCGAACCTAAGGTTCTCCTTAAAATTTTCGGAGGAACGTTTTTTTATAGGGCTGGATTTCTGTGCATTCTCCTGAGTCCAGCCTTACAATACATCCCGAGCCAAAGGCTCTCTCCAAAAAAAGTTCCAGAGGAACGATTTATTTTGTAGGGCTGGACTTCAGTCCAGTCTCCGTGTTTAGAGACGCCAATCTTTGCGAGGCTTCGTCTCAGTCTCACAAAGAAAACCGAAACAAGAAAAAAATCCGTATTGATCAGCGTTTTCACGAAGTGATCCGTGTCATCCGCGTGCCATTGACTTTGACTTCGCCTGACAAAACATAAAACCTTTGCGCGATTATTTCAACCCAATTGATATTAACCTCTGTGAAATAACACCATAAAATAGAACCAGTTTAAACTAGCACCCGCATTAAAATCTTAAAAATTTATTTTGCAATCTTTGCCTTGAAAAAACAAAGACAATTTTATGAGCAAGACAAAATTAATCATCAATAAAAACGGATCTATTAAAATCGAAGGTGATTTTGAAATCATGGATTCTGAAGGAACTGTTTACGGACTACAAGGAAGAGCTGCATTAGGACTTTGCCGTTGCGGATTATCTGCAAACAAACCTTTTTGCGATGGAGGGCACCGTAATAATTTCGAACACGATTCTATCGCATTCGATTTACCACCAATGAAAACAAACTAAGAAATCTTATTTTCTGGTTATACTATAAAAGCTGCATCATGCAGCTTTTTTTATATATAAAGTTCCCCACGCATTGTTATAACCGCAGAACCGCCTACTAAAATATCATTTTCTCTTGCCATTACTTCAATAAGCGAAGGCTGACTCAATTTTACGCCTTGCAGAATTTTATATTCGGTATTGGGTTGCGTGTATTTATGTTGGGTCAAAAATCCAATTAATGGTCCCGCAGCTGTTCCTGTTGCAGCGTCTTCATTGATTCCGATTAAGGGATTAAAAAATCGGGCTTCGGCTATATTATTTGGATCTTCGTCAGAAAGTGTAAAGCAATAGAAACCTTCAAAGTCGTATTCTTTAGAGATTTCGATTAAGCGTTTGTTGTCCGGAATGCAATCGTGTAGAAATCTCCTGTTTTTTATGGGAACCATAACATGCGCAACTTCTGTTTGAACTATTGTAGGCAAAAGATCGTCTACCGTTAAATCGTCAATAGTTAAACCAAGTGCTTTTGCGATTCTCGAAGCCGGAACTTCCTGACCAATAGTTGCTGGTTTTTGATGCATTTGCACAATTGGATCTGCTGTAAGGGGATCAAAACTTGTGGTTAATCGAATCGGACTATCTTTCATGATTACAAAATGATCGGTTTCATTTTGTTCCTCAAATATGGAGATTTTTTTGAGTAAGGCAGCGCAAACGGCACCTAATAAATTGTGTCCGGCGCCATCAACTTCAAAACCTGAAGGTGTAAAAGACCTAACATTCAAAGCTTTTTGTGTTGTCGAATAATAAACAAATGAAGTCTCAGAATAGCCAAATTCCTTTGCAATATTCGAATATGCTTCGATTGCTAAATCGCCATCAGTAAAAACAACAGACAACGGATTTCCTTTGTAACTTTTGTTAGAGAATACATCTAAAACGTAGTATTCTAATGTTATTCTATCTTTCATTATGATTTCTTTTTGTTGAAATTAATTCGATAGAATAAAGTTACTATTTGTTCTTTGATCTAAGTTACAATGAATCGTTTTTCTTTTACAACATTCGTTTTTGTTCTGCGCAAATATTTATTGTTTTTTCAAGTCTCGAAATTCTGGTTTTTTCCTGTTTTGCCGTCATAATCCAGTGAATCATAACTTTTTTGTACGATGGTGCTTGTGTATTAAAATATTTCCAGGCGATTGTATTGGCTTTAAATTGTTTTTCAAACTCAGGATCAAGAATAGATGGTTCCTTTTCGTGCGAATAAATTCCGGATCTTTCTTCAGATCTTAGTGCGAAAGCTTTCTCACCTTCGCGCGTCATTAATCCTACTTTGGTAAGATCTTCGACTTTTTTGATGTTGATCGCGCTCCAAATACTGGATTTTTTTCTTGGTGTAAACCTTATCAAATAACTTTGGTCATCAATTGATCTTCGAACGCCATCGATCCAGCCAAAACAAAGCGCCTGATCTACAGATTCTGACCACGACATTGACGGTTTTTTGCTGTTGACTTTATAGAAACCTACTAAAAGTTCGGTTTCTTTTTGGTGATGCTTTTCTAGCCATGCTCTGAATTCGTTTTGGGTTGCGAAGAAAGTTGGGTTCATTTTATTTCGTTTTTAATAGCGGTGGCGGTGGCGGCGGAGGTAAAACAGATTTTGAGCTGAAAAAAGTTAGCTTTTTATTGGTTTCAATTAATCTTACTTTCTTTTTCCAGGTATAAATCCATTTTGCTAAAGAATCCAGATCTTTTGGAACATCGTCTTTGTGGCTGTGTATTGCAATTGATTTTTTGATTGAATCTTTGTCAATATAAAAGGTGTAATATCTCCCATCGCTATAATCTTCCTGATAACTCTCGTTGTATTTTTTCAGTTGCGTTTTAGAAATTAAATCTAACAGTTTTGCTTTATCTTTTTTACTTATTAAAGCGATATAATTTGTTTTGCTTTTTGGAATCTTAGTGCTGTCAAAAGCATCGTAGCCACTCCAATGTTCTCTAATATAAACACTATCGTTTGGAGTGAATTTTACCGAAAAACTAGTTTCGAAAGTGTTGCTAAAAGTAAAATCGAAATATTTAAACGTTACATTTGATTCTTCTTTTTTAGAACAAGAGATGAACAATAAAAGTAACGAGATAAGTACGATTTGTATTTTCATAGTAAAGTTTTAATTTTTATTCATCAAGTTCTTTCCAGCAAACATATATTTCTCTTTGAACTTCTTTTTCTAGTTTAGGAAGTTCATTTAAAACCTAAAACTGACTTTCTTTGCTTAAATAGAATTTATCTTCTTTAAGTTTAAAATCCATTGCTCCTTTTATGATTGCAATCATTTCATTGGTTTCTGATGTTCCGTTTGCAAAATTTGGACCTATCAAATATCTTAAAATATCTTTTTCATATTGCGGTTTATAAAAGAGAATATGAGTCACTATTGGCAAATAAAAGTAAAAATAACTATTGGTGTTAGATCCATATTGAATTTTATCGAATTCAGAAATTAAAATGTCTGATTCCGGATCTGTGGATTCCCGATTTAATTCTTTTAATAATTCAAAAGTGGTTTTTGCACTTGGAACTATGTTTCCCATTCTTTTTAAAGATGAAAATGTCTTCTCAAATTTTGAGTTATTTGCTCTTGTATTAAACCAGTTGAAAATTTTCAATTTATTCTATTTTTATAATTTTATTTTGAATGGAATGTGGTTCAGTTCTGATGAAAATTAAATTCTTCGATATCGTGATATCCAAAAACTTCAATTTCCGGATGTTCATTTATTAAATTTCTGATTTTGTCTAATGTATTTAATCTTAAATTATTGTCTTCGGCTCTCATTTGCGCCAGTTGATTTACCGGATGATTAGTGTCAGTAAGTTCAATTCGCATATAATAAGCATCGGCAATATAAAATAACCATCCTTTTTCTGTTTTAAAAACTACACCGCAATGTCCTAACGTATGCCCGAAAAGCGGAATAAGAAAAAATTCTGTTTCAGTATCGATACTGACTTTTCTGGCTTCAAACCCGAACCAATCAAAATCTGATTTTTCATAAGTTTTAATTGTTGGGTTATGAGATAAAGGTGTTTTGAGATATCTGGGATTTCCGGAAAGAAAACTTTTGTATTCTTCAATTCCTACATGAACGGTTGCATTTGGTAAATCTGCCAATCCGCCAATATGATCATTATCCAGATGCGAAATAATGCAATCAGTAACTTTTGCGGGATCTAGTCCCAATTTTTCGATTTGTTTTATTGCAGTTTGATTTTCGTCGAAATGATAACCAACCATGTCTATAAGCTGCTGACCGATTCTTTCTTCCGGGTTTTGAATGTCTAAAAGACCAATACCGGTATCGATCAAAATGAGTTTGTCGTTTTCCTGAATCAATAGGCAATGTCCGCAAACATTATCGTTTACGGGTGAAACAATTTTTACGCAGTTGAGGTGGTGGATTTGGGTCATGGTGATTTTGCTTTGATTGATTTTGTCATTACGAACACAGATTCTAAATCTGTATTATCGGATTGTAAATTTAACAGATTTAATCAAAAGCAGACATGAACAAATCCCAAATTATCCAGGTTTTCTTTCTCTTTTTGTTCGGATTTTGATTGTTTGGATCTTCTAGCCAAAAGTCACAAACATTACAGATGATCTCATCTTTATAGATTACATCTCCATTATATAAACTATCCTTAAAAATGAAGTCACTTCCGTAATTATGTTTTTGATGAGTTTGAGTCCATTGTACATTGTTAATTAATAGCTTGTCTGATCCACAACGAGGACAGCATTCTGCATTTTCATAATAGAGTTGTGTTGGTTGGGCAATAAATTGATCAATAGCTTTTTGAGTCAAGTTTCTTTCTAGTATGTAATTTTTTATGTCTTCTTGCGTATCACGCATGTAAGTATGCTGTTTGTATTTGGCAAAAAAAGCCAATTCGTGATCTGAAAATGTATCTAGAAAATCTTTGGTTTTGCCCATTGCTTTACTGCTATTGTTGATGTTTTCTTTAGTTGTGTGAAAGTGCTAAAATACTATTTTAATGAAGCTTGATATAATAAAAGGAATAATTTTCTTATAAAAAAAATATCAGCGTTAGGGATAGCAGCGAAAAGCCCACAGCTTGACGAAGGAAGTGCGAGGACTTGCAGCAATAGCCCGATTCGCGGCGGCTGAAACGCCTAAAAAAATATTTATATCAAGTTCCCTATCTTTGTAAACGTAAATTAAAAGAGCAAATCATGGCAAAAGGTCCCGAGAAAAACACGAAAAACAAGGCTTTGCATACTAAACTACTCAATAAGAAAAAAGCCAAAATTCAGGAGGAGAAAAAAGCGCATGCTTTGCGCTTGAAGGCTTTGGTGACAAAAATGAATCAGAAAAAGAATAGTGATGAATCTGATGCTATTTAAATCAGATTGTATTTCGTTTCTGTTTTAATTTAGCTGAAATTTGCAAATCAATATATAAAAACAAACAAAATGGAGGAATTCGGTAGAATACTAGTTTCTGAAACGGCAATGAATAGTGAAAATCTTCAGGATGTGATTCACTCTAATATTTCGGTAATCAATTTAATGCGTGAGGAAGATGTCGATGATGAGTTTATTCACGAAGATGCCTTGATGAGTTATTATCTTGATTATTACTACTCGCAATATGCTGAAGGAAATTTTGCTCAGTTTGTACACAAATCAGGTTGGAATAAGGAACTGAACGAACTTATCGAAGAAGGTCTGGCTTTGATTGGCGCCGAAAAACACTTGGAATTATTCCAACAACAAAGCAAAAAAGTAAAACTGATGAGTAGCGTAAAGCTGAATAAATTTCTTAGCGGAAAACTGGAAGGTGTAAACCCAACAAGAGATTTGCTGAACAACGATACTTTCTTCGAACTAGAAGAAAACTTAATTACTTTGAATGCCGGTTTCCTGAAAAATCACCCTGATTTCGAAGTGCTTTCGGTAGATGATATGTTTGCAGCTTTAGAGGAATATGTTGGGCATGAGATAAAAAGAGCTTAGGTTTTGTTGTTTAACCACAATGCACGCTAAGGTTTCGCAATGCACGCAAAGTTATTTGTTTGAATGTCTATAAAACCGCACACAATCCCTATAGATATCAGGAGCGAAGGCTCAATATTTTTTATAGAGAGCCTTCGGCTCGATTTATATTGTAGGGACGGATTTTAATCCATCTGCGTAAAGATATTCTTAGGATTGTCAGGCTGAGCGGAGTCGAAGCCACACAAAGTTTTTAGAAAGAGCCTTCGGCTCGATTTATATTATAAGGATGGATTTTAATCCATCTGCGCAAAGATTATAATGCGTTTTTATTTGAATGTATTCGAAATTTCTCGAAATTTAGATAGTGATAGATAGCGAATTTTTTGTTTCACGCAGATTTTAAAAGATTTAGGCAGATTTAAAAAAATCATTTTAATCTTTTAATCTTTGGCGTTAAAATAGAACTTTGTGGAGCTTTTTCCGAAGCTTCGACTTCGTTCTGACAGTTGTTATGAAAAACTTTGCGAATCTTTGCTCCCGATAGCTATGGGGATTGGGTGGAATATTTTATTGTTTCTTAATATTCATAATGCATTATTTTGAGATTATTTAATGTTGATTAAAAAACGTTTTTTCATGATAATTGTCAAAAAACAAATGCACGATATTAATTATATTTGCATAAATGTCAATATAAATAGTAACTGAAAAATCTAAATACCATGAAAACCAGATTTAAAATTGTATGTATTGTTGCAGTATTGTTGTTAGGTTATTCTTGTAGCAAATCTGATCTGGATAAAGGAATTGATTGTTTTGGCGAGTCATTTTTTATGAAATTTAAGAATAAAACTGATCCTGAAAATGCTAAAAAAGTTGATTTTGTTGTGGAGTATACTGGAAATTATGAGTTTAAATCTGTTAAATGGACTTTTGGTGACGGAACAACTGAAACCACAACCAACACAACAATTTCGCATATCTATACTGCCGCCGGAACTTATACTGTAAGAGCTGATATTACGATTCAGGACGGAAAAGCAGCTTGTACTGCATCACCAACAAGAAGTATTATAATTAATTAGGTTCTACAGTTGGGCGTAATTATTCTTAAAACATAGAAACATAGATTCTTTATTCTCAAAAAAGACGTTTTTACTTATTTAAAACACACGAAGCTAGCCGCGTCAAAGAAATCTATTTCTTTTTTATTCTTTCTAGACATAAAATCTATGTTTCTATGTGTTTAATTTAGCTTTTATTAATTACACGGTTTTGTTTTTAGATCGCTTCAAATTTCGGTATGTTAAGATTTTATTATTTGATTTCTAACTTACTACAGATTCTCGTAACTTCGCCTTTGATGATTTAGCGATTTTAAAAGTTAAAAAATGAGATATAGATACTGCCTAATATTGCTGTTGCTTTTTCTTCAAACAGGATTTTCTCAAAACAAAATAAACCTTTTTTCAGAAATCAATTATAGTTCAATTCCTTCGGTTTCGTTAAGCGATTATAAATCAGTTCAGGATCGTGATAAAAAGTTTCAGAATCCTAATATTGCTTTAGGAATCGGGATTTCTGGAGGAGGTTCGAGAGCCCAGTTTTTTAGTATGGGCGTACTTTTAGGATTAGAAGAAATTAAAGGAAATAATTCGCAACGTAATTTCTTAAACGAAATAGATTATTTCTCTACGGTTTCCGGTGGTTGCTTTTCGGCAGGATATTATTTAACGATCCTCAAGAATAAGTTATTTCATGACAATTGTTCGTTCAACGAATTTTACTTTTCTAAAGCCGATGCTTATAAAGATTATGTCGATAAATCAGCCAATATTTTGTCTTTATTAAACAATAGCCGAAACGAAAAAGGCGATAAAATATCAATGACCCAGCGTATAGATTCGGATATTTTGCAATACGACGCCACGAATCCTGATAATATCAATAAGTTTAATTCTCAAATGTTATTGTCGGATTTTTTTGTTCCAAAGGATAGTAAAACAATTCCGTTGTTACCCATGTTTGTTGCCAACGGAACCGCTTTTAATAATGGCGAACGGATTCCGTTTATGCCGCATATTATTCGCGGTTTGAATCTTAATGCTTCTTTGGCTCCAAATAAAGCTACGATTGCATTAAATGAAAATAATATTAATGACGGTTATAATTTTCCTTTAACCTATGCTATAACGGCGAGTTCTGCTTTTCCCGGTGTTTTGCCAAAAGTAAAATTTGGGGTTAAAGACCAGGATAAAATATTATGCATTGTCGATGGCGGTGCTTCAGATAATATGGGATATAAAACTTTGGTCGAATTGCTTCATAATGATACCAAAGTGAATGAGAAGAATAAGAAAGCCCTTTTTATTGATTGTCTGGGACAAGGAAAAAAAACGCCATATATAACTGATGCCAAAATAAGATTGATTTCGTTGTTTGAAACCGCTTCTTTATACACCGTTCAAACACGCTACATGACTTTTGATAAAGATGTTGAAAGTACTTTTGAACGTTATAAAATACCAATTTCTAATTATCAAATCATTGGTTTTACTACCATTAGGGATTATTTGGTAAAGATGGAAAAAGATTACCCTTATGAAGATTTAGTGTTCGAATTAAAAAACACAAATGATGAATCGGGTAGTTGGGCAAAATTGTATGCAAATTTCAAACAGGAACTAATCATTAGGTTTGGTGAAGATTCCTTTAAAAAAGATAAAGAAGGTGAAATAATTGTTGCCACTTTAAACAAAGAAAAATTCAAAAATTTAGCTGCCAGACAAGTTTTGATGTTATATGAATATGCCTCGCATGTCGAAACAAAACTGCGAATTACTCCCGAAGAACGTGAAATGTTATTGCTGTCCGGACGTTTTGCTGCTTATTTAAAAACCAATGAATTAAAAGAATTATTGGTGGAATATAAATAGGGTTTTAGTTTCGCAGAGATTCATGAAGGTAGCACAGAGATTCGGAAATTTTATTCTTGAATTTTTGGATTGACTATTTTTAGGGGATTAATCCAATAGTGTGAATACAAGTACAAAACAAACACGAATTTCACGAATTTTAAGTGGCTATTTAGTTTGTGAAATTCGTGTTCAAAATTTTGAATTTCGGCCTTGTGCTTTTTGAATCTCTGTGTAATAACATTTTCGATATTAAGAATTCTTCCATTCTTCAATAGTCAATACATTTGCATGACGAATGAATACTTTGGTTGTTAGCACGCGATGTACTTCTTCATCACGATCTGCGCATGCATCAGACAAAACACTGATTTTATAATCTTTGTCCGCCGCTTCAGTCGTGGTCGAAAGTACGATTCCACCAGTTGCAACGCCTGAAAGTATAATATGCTGAATTCCGTTTGATCTTAAAGCAACTTCTAATCCGCTTCCTGTAAAAGCGCTTATACGACGTTTCATAACACGAATATCACCTTCTTGTGGCGTTAATGCAGGATGAACTTTAGAAAATTCATTTAAATTTATGTCTTTAATACGTTCTCTATACGGTGCAAAAAGTTTGTTATTAGGACTAATGTCTGAAATCCTGTTTTTAAATTCAAGCGTTACATATATTACAGGAATGTTTTTGGCTCTGGCAATTTCTATAGCATTAGCTACGTTTTTGATGATGTTTTCTGGATTTGGAAAATTGGATAATATTCCAAGTTGCATGTCCATGACAAGTAAAGCGGTGTTTTGTTCCATTTTTTTAGATTTGATTGTTGATATTGTCTGTTTCTTCTGTTTGAATCGGGATTACTATTTCCTGCGTTTTTTTCTTTCTTTTGTAAAACACATAAAACGAAATCGCGATAATAAGTGCTATAACGCCCTGAATCATTAAGCTGTTGGGCGCGCCAATATATTTAGAAACCATCCCGATGAAAAGGCTTCCTATTGGGATCATTCCAAAAGCTGCCATTGCAAAAAAGCTAATTACTCTTCCTCTCATGGCTTCCTCAGCTTCAAGCTGTAAAATGGTATTGCAAATTGGTATAAGCGACATTGTACCAAATCCGCAAATAATGGCAACGGCCATTGCGATTGGAAAAATATTTAAGTGAGAAAAAATGATTAAGCTTACGCCTAAAATTACCGTGTTTACAAATAAAACTCTTTTCAGGTTCGTACTTGATTTTAAAGACGCTAAATAAATAGCTGCAATTACGGCTCCCAAACCAATAAAGCTATTGATGTAACCAAAAGTGGCTGCGTTTCCTTTAAAGATGATTTTGGCATAAACCGGCAAAAGCGTATTGTAGGGAATTACAAGTAAACATAAAAGTGATAACATCAAAAGAATAACGCTAATCTTTGGCGTATTTTTAAGATACAATAAACCATCTTTCAGGTCTGTATAGATTTTCTTTTTGATTGGATTTGGTTTATAAGGCGGTAATTTCATTAATAATAAGGATATAATTACGGCTATAAAACTTATCGCATTCAATAAGAAACAGTTTCCAGCTCCAAATTTCAAGAGTACAATTCCGGATAGTGACGGACCAATTAATCGTGCAAGATTATTGAGTGTTGAATTTAAGGCGATCGCATTTGGTAAATCTTCTTTTTTCTTGATAATATCATGAACTAATGGTTGTCTTGCCGGAATGTCAAAAGCATTTACAATCCCGAGAAGAACGCTTAAACTCAATATTTCCCAAATGACATAATGCTCCATAAAGATTAAAACCGTCAGCAGCACCGCTTGCATTGCAGATATAATTTGAGTAATCATTAAAACCTTATAACGATTGTTTCTGTCTGCAACAACTCCGCCCAGAAGCGAGAATAAAAAAGATGGAAATTGTTCTGCAAAAACTGTTAATCCCAACATAAATGTAGAATGTGTCATGCTATAAACGATCCAGACGACAGCGGTGCGCTGCATCCACATTCCGATTCTCGAAATCAATTGTCCGCCAAAAAACAAAGCATAATTTCGGCTTTGAAACGCTTTGAATGTTCTGATGTTTAAAATCTTTGACATGGAGTTATTGTTTTTCTTTTCCAGAAAATCTTTTGCTTAACGGAATACTGATACAGGTAATTCCTAAAAAGAAAATCAATACCGAAATAGTATTGTCAATTGAAATTTTGGCTTTTACAAAAAGTATATATCCTACCAATAAATTGAACAAAGACCAAAGGACATTTATAGTGGGCGACGAAAGTCCTTTTCCCGGAGGATTGGCAAAAGGAGTTGGGAACTTATCGCCGGAAATTCCGTTAACAAAATGCGGAACAAAATTGGCGAGAAACATGCCAGACCAGAAACCCATAAAATAATGATACCATTCCATAACGTTTGTATTTAGTTAAGAGGGACAATTTTATTCAAAATAGGAATTGCCTTTTCCAGTAATTCCTTTTCTTCTTTTGTTAAAGTTTGGCTTATGGCTTCGGTGAGCCATTCATCACGATCAAATCTTGTTTTTTCAACCGCTTGTTTTCCGTATTCGGTTAAGGAAATGTAGACTTTTCGGCCATCTTCAGTCGAAGGAGTTCTGGTGATAATCTCCAATCCTTCAAATTTTTTGATGATTTGTGACATCGATTGTGTTTTAACCCGGGTCAAATTTGCCAATTCAGAAGGAAGCAAACGAGTGTTTCGAATCAAGTGGCCCACAGTTTCCATTTCGGTCAACGAAAGCGTATTGATAGAATACATTTGCTTGCGCAAGCTTTTGTGCAAAAGCGATATAACCGTTCTTAATGATGACGCTAATTCTTTTGTTTGCATTTTTATAAAGTTAAACTTGTTAGGTAACCTTATAAAATTAAAACAAATTTGTTTCTGTTAATCGATCATTTTAATTTTTATGAAAAGTTTCACAGATTTAAAAACAAATGAATTATTTCGGGAACATAATTAAATTTGTCGAAATTTGAATTTCCATTTAATCCAAAAAAAATTGACAGAACCATTTATGTTTTATAAAAAAATAATGTTTGCCTTATTGTTTTTGCCTGTTTTGCTATCTGGTCAGGAAAAAAGCAATACTCCTGCAGAAAATGTTTCCCGTTATTTTTATGATGATCATGTGGTTTCTATAGAAATTTGGTACGGACCGGACAATAAACCGGACAGCACAAAAACCTATTATTCGAACGGAAAACTAAATGAGATTTTTTATTATGATGATAAAGGGTTTAAAGATTTAGATGCTTTTCAGTACAACAAACAAGGTGAAAAACTGGTAACCTGGAAATTCTCTCACGGAAAATTAGTAAACAGAACCGATCATAAATTGCCTTTTAACAAAGACAGGGAAGAAACGGTTAAAAAAGCGTTGAAGTTGATGACAGAAATCAACATCAAAACAAATTATAATCCAACAAGAGTTAATGATCTTTATAATCGCGGTGTTCTGAGCATTAGTCTTGGCAACACAACATTGGCACTGGAGGATTTAAAAAAAGTAGAATATTCTCTGGATAAAGATCCTAAAAACAAAGATCTGGTTTTGGCCGATTCTTTAGAAAAAAAGAAAGCCGCTTTTAGAAGTAAACTTTACGATCGATTGGCGAGTATTTATGCATCACTGGAAATGGAAGGTTTTGCTTTTAATTATTACCACAAAGCAATAAAAAACGCTCCTGATGATTTACGTATTTTATACAACTTTGCCTCTTTATTGCAGCAACGAAAATCGAATGATCTGGCGCGTTATTACTTAGAGAAAATTGTCGCCGAAAAGCCTAATCACGCGCATGCAAGATGGGCACTGGCAAGATTGTATAGTGATATGGGGGAATATGAAAAAGCAATGGAAAATATCACGGAAGCTTTTAAATCTGAAAGTGCCATAATAGAAAGAACCACAGCTTACGGAGGTCGGGATTTAAGAACGACCAGAGGTTTAATCTATCATAAATTAGGAAAATCAGATAAAGGAATTGCTGATTTAAAGGCGGCTTTAGAAATGGATAAAAACAATTCATACGCCATGAAAAATCTGGGTATTATCTATCTCGATCAGCATAAATACAAAAAAGCCTGCGAATTGTTTCAGAAAGCCAATGAACTCAATTATACGCTGGCTTATGATGAGATCGATTTGCCATCGTTATTAGAAAGTGCCTGTAATAATGTTCAAACAGAAGTTACGAATACCATAAAGCCTTTTGTTTTTCCGAATCCCGCTGTTACAATTATTTCAGTTGAGAATTTAAAAACTAAAAATTTTGATTTCGAGTTTTTTGATTTTGAATCTAAAAGTGCATTAAAAGGCAAAACCAGTGACGGAACGATAAATGTTATAGGTTTAACGTCAGGTTTTTATGTTTTGAAAATCGCGACCCAAGATGGTATAGAAACTTTTAAGGTTATAAAAGAATAAGCATTTGTAATAAATAATTAATCCTGGCAAGAAGCTCCAGAGGAGCGTCATATTTATATAAAATGATATTGATTTTGTATTTAAGCTCCATTGGAGCGATATATAAAGGAGCCAAAGATTTCACCCTGTTAGGGTTTTATATCCAATTGAATTTGCAATTTATAAATTATGTTACCCGTTGGGATTCGGTTCTTTAAATAATAAAAAATCTTTGCGTATCTCCGTGCAATCTTCGTGTGCCTCTGCAGAATAATCTTTATTTGACTTGTTCTATCAGTTCCAGCCTTTTTACAATAGAATTCTTAAGCAGTATCGTTCCCGGAGATAATACGGCATTTGCTCCAATTCTGGAATTGTCGCCAACTAAAGAACCAAATTTATCTGAGTTTGTTTCTATAATTTCCGAATCATAAAGCACGGATATTTTCTTATTGATCCTTTCGTTATAATGATTTGCTGCAATAGAACCGGCTTCAAAATTGATATTTCTACCAATAATGCTGTTTCCGATATAATTAAAATGAGCAATGGCGGTGTTAGAGCAAATGATGCTGTTTTTTATTTCGCAGCCTGGACCAATTTTCACCGATTTATCTAAATAAACTCCTTCTCTAAAATAAGCATTTGCACCAATATAGCAGTTTTCGTTAATAATTGCCGGACTTTTTATGGTAACATTATTTTCGATAATTGCAGATTTATGAATGGCGATATTGTCTTGAATAACATAATCATCACCCAGATTCAAAATCATCTTTTCGATTGTATTTTTAAGGTCATTCGTAATATTCCAGGGTTCTGATGTGTTTAAATCATTAAAAGTCTTTGAAAAATCTTCTATAAAATGGTCGATATGAATCATTGTGATTTTTTTTAATTGCAATTTACTTATTTTTTATTTTCTAAGAGGGGATTTCTCGGAGATACACAATCCTGATAGCGATCGGGATTCACAGAGTTTCGCGAAGATTGCACAAAGCTTCATGGAATATTCCTGTTTTCAACGGATTAAAATCCGTTGCTACAAAATGCTCCGTTCCTTCGAAACTTGAAGAAAGAGCCTTCGGCTCGGTTTATATTGTAGGGATGGATTTTAATCCATCACATATATCGGAGAATCTCTGTGTCATCTTCGCGTATCTCTGTTGAAAAACCCCGAAATAACTTTAGAATCAACTTTGTCGTGATCTTATAAAACATTTCCTTAAATTTGCTTCCGTTATTAAAAAATACAATAGTTATAAAAATCAAGCTATGTTACAGATCGCATTTATTAGAGAGAATCAGGAGAAAGTAATCAAGGCCTTAGCAAAACGAAATATCGATGCTAAAAGCGTTGTTGAAGAAGTCGTGCAATTAGACGAAAACCGTCGTGCAACACAAGTTGAATTAGACAACACTTTATCTGAATCTAATAAATTATCCAAAGATATTGGAGAATTAATGAAAGCGGGAGAGAAAGCTAAAGCAGCGATCTTAAAAGAAAAAACGGTTTCATTAAAAGAAAAAAGTAAAGAATTAGGCGAAAAAGCAGAAGCTTTGGCAGCCGAATTAACAAATAAATTATACACATTACCCAATCTTCCGGCTGATATTGTTCCGGAAGGAAAAACTCCGGACGACAATTTGAATGTTTTTCAGGAAGGTGATATTCCGGTTTTGCATGAAGGCGCACAGCCACATTGGGAATTGGTAAAGAAATACGATATAATCGATTTTGAATTGGGTGTGAAAATTACAGGTGCAGGATTTCCGGTTTACAAAGGAAAAGGAGCTCGTTTACAACGTGCCTTGATCAATTATTTTTTAGATAAAAATACTGCTGCAGGATATAATGAAGTTCAGGTACCACATTTGGTAAACGAAGCTTCAGGTTACGGAACAGGACAATTGCCGGACAAAGAAGGACAAATGTATCATTCAACAATTGATGATTTATATTTGATTCCAACGGCTGAGGTTCCGGTTACAAATTTATTCCGCGATGTTCTTTTAACCGAAACTGAATTGCCAGTTTTATATACAGCATATACGCCATGTTTCCGTCGTGAAGCAGGTTCTTACGGAGCACATGTTCGTGGATTAAACCGTTTGCACCAGTTCGACAAGGTAGAAATCGTACGCGTTGAGCATCCTGATAAGTCTTATGAAGCACTTGACGGAATGGTAGAACATGTAAAAGATATTTTGAAAGAATTGAAATTGCCATACCGCGTTTTACGTTTATGTGGTGGTGATATGGGTTTCACATCGGCTTTGACGTATGATTTTGAAGTGTTTTCTACAGCGCAGGATCGCTGGTTAGAGATCAGTTCAGTTTCTAATTTTGAAACTTTTCAGGCAAATCGCTTGAAATTACGTTTCAAAGACAAAGACGGAAAAAATCAATTGGCGCACACATTAAACGGAAGTTCATTGGCTTTGCCAAGAGTTTTGGCCGGAATTTTAGAAAACTACCAAACTCCGGAAGGAATCGTAATTCCAGAAGTTTTACGCCCTTACTGTGGATTTGATATTATAAATTAACTTTTAGAGTTCTTAGGATTCAACCTAACAGGTTTTTAAAACCTGTTAGGTTTCTTAATTTTTACTAAGAACTAAAATTAAAACAGAGCATGATGAATGGAATTTTAAATTGGAATGTAGATCCGGTTATTTTCATGATAACAGATAGTTTTCCTTTAAAATATTATGGAGCTCTTTTTGCCTGCGGACTTTTATTGGGGTATTATATCGTAAGAAGAATTTACCAAAAAGAACATCTTTCGCTCGATAATCTGGATAGTTTATTGGTTTATGTAATTGTTGGAACCATTTTGGGTGCGCGATTAGGACATTGTTTTTTTTATGAACCAGCTTATTTTCTGCAACATCCAATAGAAATTCTTTTACCAATTCAGAAAGTAGCCGGAGTATATAAATTTGTTGGTTATCAGGGTTTAGCCAGTCATGGAGGATCGATTGGTGTTTTAATCGCCATGATATTATATTGCCGAAAATACAAAGTTAAGTTCTTATGGATCTTAGATAAAATGGCGATTGGAGTTCCTGTTACGGGTGCTTTTATCAGATTTGGGAATTTCATGAATTCTGAAATCTACGGAAAACCGACGAACGGAAATTGGGGAGTTGTTTTTCAAAGAGATGATATGATCCCAAGGCATCCAACACAATTGTACGAAGCATTTGCTTATTTGCTGATTTTCGGAATAGTTCTTTATTTGTATAAATCAAAAACAATCAAAAAATCGGACGGATTTATCTTTGGATGTTTCTTAACTTTAATGTTTGTAGCAAGATTTATAATCGAATTTTTCAAAGAAAATCAAGAAACCTTTGAGGATGATATGATTATTAATATGGGACAAATATTAAGTATTCCTTTTATTTTAATTGGTATAGCTTTAATGATTTGGAAATCGAAGAAGTGAGTTGTAAATTAGTTTACAGTCTGGTAGTTTAGTTTACAGTCGCAGTCGCAGTTTACAGTGAATTGCGCTGAATGCCGAGACTGATAACTGAATACTGAGACTGCGACTAATCCCGATAGCTATCGGGAGAGACCGAAAACTGAAAACTGAAAAAGACTGAATTATGAAAAACATCTTTATTTATATCGTTTTATTATGGTCTACTTTTGCTTTAGCACAAAATGAGCAACTGGCTCAATATTACTATGATAAAGGTGATTTCGAAAAAGCCAAAATCAGTTATGAAGAACTTTTAAAAGGTTCGCCATCCAATACTCAGTATTTTTTAAGAACGATCGATTGCTATCAACAATTGCAGCAATTTGACGTGGCTGAAAAAACAATTCAGGATCGTTATAACAGATACAAACAAGGTGTTTTTCTTGTAGAATTAGGGTATAATTATCAATTACAAAAAAACGATGCCAAAGCCAAAAATTACTACGAACAGGCAATCGAAAAAATAAAGACCAGTCCAAATGATGTTTACGGAATTGGAAATTCTTTTGAGAAAAAAGTATTGCTCGAATATGCCTTAAAGGCTTATCAAACTGCGATGCAGATTCAGCCCAATTACAATTTCAATTTTCAGATCGGAATGTTGTACGGACAGTTAGGGAAAACCGATCAGATGATCGAACTTTTACTGACGGAATCATACAATAATCCACAAAATGCAAATTTAATCCAGACTCAATTATCGCGTTTCATGAATGGTGAAACTGATAATACCGCTTTTAAAGATGCGATGCGTAAATCTTTGATTTTAAGAACTCAAAAAGATCAGGATGTTTTTTGGAATCATTATTTAAGTTGGTTTTATGTTCAGCAAAAAGAATTCGGAAAAGCCTTTATTCAGGAAAAAGCAATCTATAAGCGAGAACCCGAATCGCTTTCAAGTATCGTTAATTTAAGTCAGTTTGCTTTGAACGAGGATGATACTGATACAACTTCAGAAATTCTTAATTTTATACTTCTAAATACTAAAGATTTAGATTTGCTGGTACAGACCAATTCTTACTTAATGCAAATTAAAATAGACAAAGCGCAGGAAAAAGACTATACGGTTATCAATACTGAGTTACAACAATTGCTTACAACCTATGAAATAACTCCTTTTACCTTATCTTTGCAAATAATTCAGGCACATTTCCTGGCTTTCAATCTTAAAAAGACTGAAGAAGCCAAGGCAATTATTAAGAAAGCACTGGATTTAAATTTGAATGATTATCAAAGAGCAGATGCAAAGATGGAGTTGGCTGACATCTTGCTTTTAGAAGAAAAATTCAATCAGGCGCTGATTTATTATTCGCAGATTCAATTGGATCTAAAGAATGATGTCATGGCGCACGAAGCAAGTTTAAAAGCAGCAAAGACAAGTTATTACAAAGGTGATTTTGAGTGGGCTTTGAAACAATTTAAAGAGCTGAAAGCAGCAAATACGCAATTAATTGCCAATGACGCGCTGGAATATTTTTTATTGATAAATGACAATACGGTTGCTGATTCAACACAAACAGCGTTAAAGCAATTTGCAAGAGGTGATTTTTTGATTTATCAGAATAAAAAACCAGAGGCAATTGCTCAGTTTCAGAGTATTTTAAAAATCTTTAAAGGGCAGGAAATTGAAGCTGTAACATTGTTGCGTTTAGGTAAAGTTTATGAAAGTCAAAAAGATTTTAATTCGGCTTTAAGCCAATACCAGCAGATCATTGACAATCATAGTGACGGAATTTATGTAGATGAAGCGCTATTTTTTTCGGCAGAAATTTACAACGATGAGTTGCACTATACAGAAAAGGCAAAACCTTTGTATGAGAAGGTAATTTTTAACCATCAGGATAGTATTTACTTTGTTGATGCGAGAAAAAAATACCGAGAGTTAAGAGGAGATAAGAATTTATAAGTTAGGTTTAATTGGTTATTTGTTTAACCGATTAACCGAAAAACGATTAAACAGTAAAAAATGATAATTTACAACGTTACCACAAATATACACGAGAGCGTTCACGACCAATGGTTGAAATGGATGCAGGAAAAACACATACCGGAAATTCTGGCGACACAAAAGTTTTCTTCGGCAAGAATCGTAAGGGTTATGATCGAAGAAGAAATGGGCGGAATTACGTATTCTGTACAATATGTTACAGATAGCAAAGAAACTTTAGATCAGTATTATATAGAAGATGAGCCTGCTTTTCATCAGGAAGCCTTGTCTTTATTTGCGGACAAGATGCTTTCTTTCAGAACAGAGCTGGAAGTGATTTCGGAGCATTAGTTTTTTAGTTTTCAGTATGTGAAAGCTTTAGCTGAATCTTAATAAAAAAAAGCCCACAGATTTTAACGGGTTAAACAGATTTACACAGATGATTTATAATGTTCTGAATTTGCGAAAATTTGTGCAATTCGTGGCGAAAAATAATCGTTAAGTATAATAAAAATAAGCTTTGTGTCTTTGAGCCTTCGTGGCAAAATAAAAGTTATTGTGGAAATTCGATTTCAAACTAAGAAAGAAAGTAATAAACAACAACAGGAGGATTTTTTGAAGTTGTCTAAAACGGAAAAGTTTTATAGTTTTTTACGTTTAAGTGAAAGAATAAGTAAATTTCCTGTGAAAAAATAAGGTAGATAAAAATAAAGACAATTTCCAGATTGTAATTGATTTGGAGAATAAAAAATAAGCTTTGTGCCTTCGTGCCTTTGTGACAAATCTGGCAAAAAGAAATAAAAAATAAACTTTGTGTCTTAGCCCCTTCGTGGTAAAAACATCTTAGTGCCTTAATGGCTAATAAAAAATAAAATGGAAAAAGTAAAAGCCAAAAAACATTTAGGACAACACTTCCTGAAAGACGAAAGTATCGCCAAAGCAATTGCAGATACTTTAAGTTTAAAAGGATACGATGAGGTTTTAGAGATAGGACCGGGGATGGGTGTGTTGACTAAATATTTGCTTGACAAACCAATTAATACACACGTGATCGAGATCGATACGGAATCTGTGGTGTACTTGGGTGAAAATTATCCAAAATTAAAAGATAAAATTATCTCTCAGGATTTCCTGAAATACAATATAAACGAGGTTTACGAAAATAAACAATTCGCTATTATTGGGAATTTTCCCTATAACATTTCTACGCAAATCGTTTTTAGAACTTTAGAATACAAACATCAGATTCCGGAATTTTCAGGGATGTTTCAAAAAGAAGTGGCTCAAAGGATATGCGAGAAAAAAGGCTCAAAAGCTTACGGAATCTTATCCGTATTAGCACAGGCTTTCTATGTTACTGAGTATCTGTTTACGGTAGATGAAAACGTTTTTATTCCTCCGCCCAAGGTCAAGTCGGGTGTGATGAAAATGACCCGAAAGGAAGATTATAGCCTTCCGTGTGGAGAAAAGTTGTTTTTTACGGTTGTAAAAACGGCTTTTCAGCAAAGACGAAAAACATTACGTAACAGTTTGAAAACATTAAATTTATCAGATGAATTGCGATTAGACACTATCTTTGATAAGCGTCCGGAGCAATTGAGCGTGGAGGAATTTATTGTTTTGACTCAAAAAATAGAAGCCGATGGAGTTTAAAATCAGCAAAGAGCTAATTAAGGAAATTGCTCAACTCATTCAAGCTAAAAATAATAAAGAACTTGAGGTTTTATTAAATGACATGCACCATGCCGATTTCGCTGAAATCCTTGATGAAATTGACATTGATGAAGCAACTTATATATTTAAGGTTTTAGACAGCGAAAAAACAGCCGAAATTCTTCTGGAATTAGAGGATGATTTACGTGAACAAATCTTAAACCGACTTTCGCCTAAAGAAATCGCTGAAGAGCTTGATGAACTTGAAACGAATGATGCAGCGGATATTATTGGTGAACTTTCAAAAGACAGAAAAGCCGAAGTAATCTCTGAGCTTCAGGATGTCGAACATGCAAAAGGCATCGTGGATTTACTTCGTTACGGCGAAGATACTGCCGGAGGTATCATGCACAAAGAGTTGGTAAAAGTCAACGAAAACTGGAACGTACTTACTTGTGTAAAGGAAATGCGTATTCAGGCCGAAAATGTTTCAAGAGTGCATTCTATCTATGTTGTAGATGATGAAAACAGACTTAAAGGCAGATTATCTCTTAAGGATTTGTTGACAACATCGACCAAAACACAGATTTCTGATATCTATATTCGAAAATTATATTACGTAAATGTCGAAACTCCTGATGTTGAGGTAGCGAGAATGATGGATAAGTACGACCTGGAAGCCATTCCTGTCGTAGATGAATTGGGACGTTTAGTAGGTCGCATTACTATTGATGATATTATTGATGTCATCAAAGACGAAATAGAAAAAAGAGATACTGAAGATATTCAGAAATTTGGGGGTTTAGAGGCTCTTGAATTGCCTTACGTTCAAACGCGTCTTGGCGAGATGGTTAAAAAGAGAGCTACATGGTTAGTTGTGCTGTTTATTGGAGAAATGTTTACGGCTTCGGCAATGGGATATTTTGAAGGTGAGATTGAGAAAGCAGTAGTTTTGGCATTATTTGTTCCGCTTATTATTTCGAGTGGTGGAAATTCCGGTTCACAAGCCGCAACGCTTATAATTCGTGCTATGGCATTGAAAGAGCTTACGCTAAAAGACTGGTGGTATGTAATGAAAAAAGAAATTGCATCGGGATTTTTATTAGGTGCTATTTTGGGTATTGTTGGATTTATCAGGATTCTTATTTGGCAGGAAACAGGACTTTATGAATATGGAGAACATTGGGTAGCGATAGGTATGACGGTTTCGCTATCATTAGTATTTATTGTTTTGTGGGGAACACTTTCAGGATCTATGATACCCTTTTTACTGAAAAGGCTTAAACTCGATCCTGCAACTTCATCAGCGCCGTTTGTGGCTACTTTAGTAGATGTAACAGGATTAGTAATCTATTTTACCATCGCTTCGTTATTGTTGAAAGGAAAGTTGTTATAAAGACACATTATTTTCAAATTATACGCTATTAACCAACCAAAAATAAATCAAAAACAACCAGGAATGAAAGTACACATCATAGGAGGAGGGAACCTTGGAGTTTCTATTGCCTTGGGAATTGCGAAGTTCTCAAAAAATAATCAAGTTACAGTTACCAGAAGAAATACAGCCAGTATTCAATATTTATCAGAGTACGGAATCACGGTTTCATCAGACAATAAACATAATATTCAGGAAGCTGATGTTGTGATTTTGACTATAAAGCCTTATCAGGTTGATGTAGTTTTAGGTGAAATTTTACCGGTAATTAAAGGTAAAACGATTGCTTCGGCGGTTAGTGGTTTATCGTTGGATATACTTCAGGAGAAAACAAATAATGAATATCCGGTTATTCGAATTATGCCTAATATTGCGGCACAATTTGGAGAATCTGCAACTTGTATTTCTTTTCCTGAAAAATACAGAGAGAAAGCATTGCCAATTGTTGACTTGTTCCAGGATCTAGGAACTGCTCCGGTAATCGATGAAAAATTAATGGATGCTGCTACAGTTCTTGGTGCATGCGGAACAGCTTATGCATTAAGATACATTCGCGCTTCTATGCAAGCCGGAATCGAAATTGGTTTTGATTCTCAAACTGCTTTGGCAATTGCAGCACAAACCGTAAAAGGAGCTGCAAAAATGTTATTAGAGGAGAAAGTGCATCCGGAACAATTAATCGACCGTGTAACAACGCCTCAGGGTTGTACAATCGTAGGCTTGAATGAAATGGAGCACAATGGTTTCAGTTCGTCTTTAATAAAAGGAATCAAGACTTCTTTGAAGCAAATCAAAGGTTAGATAATATTAAATTCCAATCCTGTAGTTTCGGGATAAAATTCCAAATTCCAACTTTGTTGGGGTTTGGATTTTTTTTTGAATGTTACTTTTAGGTATGTTTGTCACTTCGACAGAGGAGAAGTCACACAAAAACTAACGTTCAGAATAATTTAGCAACTTGCTCTCAGGATGTGATTTCTCCTGCGTCGAAATGACAATATTGTCGATAATTGGAATTTGACGAATTCGTTAATTATTACAATATTCTATTAAATCAATTATCTCTTTTTTATTTAGAACTTTAGAAAACGTAATTCTATGATAATCGATTCCGTATTCTTCAATTTTTGTACTGTCAATCTTGTTTTTTCTATTCCTTAACCATTTTACAACGACTAAGGAATCAACGTTTTGAAGAGCCGGTCCTGTAGATTTTGCATATTTTTTATGACATGCCGCGCAATTTGAATTAAATATTTCTCTTCCTTTTTCTTGATTTTCTGTTAAATTAGGAGTTCCACAAAACATAGGAACCGGTATTGCACAAACTAAATAAGTAGGTGAGGTATTTGTCTTAATTTGATGAAGTATAAATCCAGCCAGGAGCATAATAAAGGATACTGAAAACAAAAGGATCAAACGAATTTTCTTCATTTATCAGAGTAGTTAATTGGAATATTGGAGTTTACTTTTTAATCAACTGTATATATTTCCTGTCACACTCTGAAATCTTAGTATAAGAATTCATCGAATTTCCATAATTCTGAATCGTCAGCGTATCTTTAACATAACTGGCATCAATTCCTACAGGAATTTCCGGTTCAGCAGATGCGGTTTTAGAGTCGGCAATAGAATCATTTTCATCTTCGCGGCTTATGTCGCCTTCATAATCATCCCATTTTATGCCTTCTAAAACAATGTATTTTTCTCCTGATTCATTTTTAGTAAAAGTTGCGATACCTTTTAATTTTTTAAGTTTTGTTTTTAGAAAATTGTATAACCACTTTTTTCTTTCTTTATTTCCAAAGAAATTCCACATTCACCCGTATTATCTGGATCAGGTTGTGTCTGGTAAAAACCTGCTATAGATTCTTCATTTTTACTTATAGAATCAATAACTATTGTTTCAGGATTCTTTTCGGGAACTACAGGTTTTGGCTTGTTGTTACAGGCTAAAATCAATACTATTATCAAAAGGGCAAAGAAAGGCTTGTTGGCTGATTTCATAATTTTCACGATACTTTTTTATAGATTGAATTTCTAAATCTGAGTGCTGAAATCTATACGGTTTTTTTCTTTGACAAAGTATATTTCAGATAAATTAATCCAAATACACCAGAAAGTATAGAAGCGATTAAAATTGCAATTTTAGAAAAAACAATAGTTTCAGGATCTTTAAAAGCTAAAATTGTTATAAAGATTGACATCGTAAAACCAATTCCTCCTAACATTCCGGCGCCCAGAATATGCGCCCATTTCAGGCTTTTAGGTAAAGAGCATAAACCTGCACTGACTCCAATAGAAGAAAAAAGTACAATACCCAATGGTTTACCAACAACAAGTCCCAGAATAATTCCGATTGTATTGGAATGACTTAAACCTTCGTGCCAGTCTGATTGAATAGCAATACAAGTGTTTGCAATAGCAAACAAAGGTAAAATTACGAATGCAACGGGTTTGTGTAAAAAGTGCTGCAATTTATAAGATGAAGATTTTTCTCCACCATCGCCAAATGGAATTACAAAAGCAAGAATCACTCCGGTGATAGTAGCATGAACACCTGAGTTGAGCATGAAATACCACATTATAATACCTCCGATTAAATAGGGAATCAGGTTGTGAATTTTCATACGGTTCAAAATAAATAAGAATCCCCATATTCCTAACGCGATTGCAAGATTTACAAAAGATATAGAGGTAGTGTAAAAAATGGCAATAACAATGATCGCGCCTAAATCATCAATAACTGCCAATGCAGTCAGGAATACTTTTAACGATGATGGGACTTTTTTTCCTAAAAGGGATAGAATACCAATGGCAAAAGCAATATCAGTCGCCATCGGGATTCCGGCTCCGTTCTGAGTATCAGTTCCAAAATTTAAAGCCAGGAAAATGGCGGCAGGAACCAACATTCCGCCAAGAGCAGCCATAATTGGCAAAGATGCATTTTTGATATTCGATAGTTCACCGTGATAAATTTCACGCTCTAATTCCAGACCAATTAATAAAAAGAAAATAGTCATTAATCCATCATTAATCCAATGAGTAATTGAATGTCCGCCCAAATCTTTTTCCCAGAAAGCAACATATTCAGTTTGAAATGAAGAGTTTGCTAAGTATAATGAGATAATCGTAACGAATAAAAGGAGTAATCCTCCTGATTTTTCGTTGTTGAAAAAGGCTTTGAATGTCTTAGTTAGTTTCATTGTGAGAGGTTCTATTGATTTAGAAAGAAGGAAATTCAAAGAAAATCGATGAATCTTAGATTTTCAAAGTTAAAAAAAATCTTATCAATAAAAAATTCACTGTATTTTTGTTTCATTAATTTGTCCTATTAATCTTTATTATTTAACGATTTGATGTTTTTTTGCTAAAAGCATTTTTGAGTTGTAATATAGCTTTAGTATGAATGTAGTAATTTAACCAACCTTTAAAACTGTTACCAAAAAAAAGACCAATGAATTATAAGACCATTTTGTTTCGACCTTTACTACTCTCTTTTTTTCTAATTCAAATATCTTGTAAAAAAGAAAATGCTCAAAATACTGCAGCAACGATTATAGATGAACCAGTCCCGGTTCTTATTGATAAAACATATCAAACAGATGAAAAGCAAGACGGAAACGAGAGTCTTGAAGAAAAATCAGTAATTAAGTTTTCTGAAAAATACAATTCGAGTTCAATATGGCAGTTTGATCTTGATATGAAAAAAGCAGGTCTCAGATCTATTAACGAACTGAAGAATGGGAACATATTGTATTTAATGGAAGAAGGAGATGAAAAATACAACTATACTCCTGTCTTGCTGATTATAAACAAACAAGGCGGTCAAGTAGGAAAACAGAAATTAATTGATTCGAAATCAAAATATAATTTGTTCAACACATTAGTAGTGGCAGACAATCAAGGCGGATTTACCTTATATGCAAAAAAAGAGAGTAAGTCATATGGTAATTCAGAAAAGGACAATACAGATGAAGCAAGAATGAAAGCTGTCCTGATAAGATTTCAACTCGATAAAATGAAATTCGACAACAAATATTCAGGGTATAAAACAGAAAGTAAATCGATGTCGGATATTTTTCTTAAACCTTTGTTGGAAAAGGGGTTTTCAAATATTTCAAAAGGAGATTTTTTACTGCAGTATATACAGGATAAAATAGTGGTGAGCGGTACAGCTTCAAAACCTAATCAGGATGAAATTCCTTTTGTTGCAATTTTAGATCACAATCTGAATTTACTAAATCTGAATTTTTTTGATGGATATCCGGAAACAGAAATTAACGCCATAAGTTTGACTGCCGATGGAAATTTTTATGTAGAAGGAAAAGAAAATTCTGCTGCAGACGGATCGTATTATTCGACACTTAAAAGATTTGTACTGAATTCTAATTTAAAGTTGCTTTCTGATACATCAGATAAAGAGCCGTATTATTCTTTCTATCGCGGACCGTCAGCACCAGAGGCCGAAGAAGAGACTGAAGACGAAACCACAAACGCTGCTGAAGAAAACACGAAAGAGGAAACTACTAAGCAGACTGTAGAAAAGGGTAATAACGTCATTTTTTACACAGACAAAATAGATAAAACTTATTTTAGCCTAAGGGAAAAAGCAATAAATTCCAGTGAAGTGGTATTTGAAAAAAGCCGAAGTATCGATAGCACTGCTTTATGGAAGATTAAGCTTGTGTTTCCTGGACATTATGAAGTGCCGTTTAATAATAGTACCAAAGGCTTTAAGAGGGATAATGGGGATTTTGTTTTTTATTTATACATCCGCGATACATCTGGCGAACAAGACAGATCAAGTATTGCGATTTTTGTGTTTAATAAAGAAGGGCGTTTAAAACGTCAATTCCAGACGGCAGGTTATTTTGAAACAACTGATTTTGAAATGAAAGAATCAGAAGGGAAATTAATTACAGCTTTTGTTTCTTATGATGCTAATTATGTTAATAATGAATGGCAGTATCCACATACTTTTCGTTCGATATTATATTCTTTAGAATAATCGCAAAGGCATTGGAGTGAAGTTTTTAATCTTTGGTTTTTTCAAATCAGCCTGAAATAAAAGTTTTGCACCTTTTTGTGAAATCCTGTTATTATTAATATTTTAGTTTTTCTCAACCAGAACCAAATAGCTGAGTCGATACTAAGAAAAACAAACACATTTTGTAAATCAAACCATTATAATAAGCTGTATTTTTGCTTTATAAAACATAATATAATGAGCATAAAAATTCTACATATCGATAGCAATAACCCAATTCTTTGGCAACAATTAGAAGATGCCGGTTTTGAAAATCACGCTGATTTCAAATCTTCTAAAGAAGAAATCGAAGCAAAAATTCAGGATTATAACGGAATCATTATTCGAAGCCGTTTTAAAATTGATAAAACTTTTTTAGACAAAGCAACCAATCTTCAGTTTATTGCCAGAGTAGGAGCGGGTTTAGAAAGTATTGATTGTGATTATGCCCAAACAAAAGGAATTCATTTGATTGCGGCTCCGGAAGGTAATCGCAACGCTGTTGCAGAACATTCATTGGGCGTAATTTTATCCTTATTTAATAATTTGAATCAGGCTGATGCCGAAATAAAAGCGGGACACTGGAACCGCGAAAGTAATCGCGGTCATGAGTTAGACGGTAAAACAGTTGGGATTATTGGTTATGGAAACATGGGAAAAGCATTTGCTAAAAAACTTCGTGGTTTTGAAGTTGATGTCATCTTTCATGATATCTTAGAAAATATAGGTGACGAAAACGCAAGACAGGTTTCGCTGCAGGAATTACAGCAAAAAGCAGATGTCCTGAGTTTGCATCTCCCGTGGACTCCGGAAACTGACAAAATGGTCAATGCAAATTTTATTGCGGCATTTGCAAAGTCATTTTGGATTGTAAATACTTCGCGTGGTAAAAATATCGTGACAGCAGATTTAGTTGAAGCGATGAAGTCTAAAAAGATTCTTGGAGCTGGTTTGGATGTTTTGGAGTACGAGAAATTATCATTTGAAACACTTTTTCAGGATAAAAATACTCCTGAAGCTTTTCAATATCTGATGGAAGCTAAAAATGTTCTCTTAACGCCGCATATTGCCGGCTGGACTTTTGAAAGTCACGAACGATTGGCACAGGTTATTGTAGATAAAATTAAAGCTGTGTATTCGAAATAAGTTTAGGGCAAATACAAAAAACAGGAATTGTTTGTTTTTTAGAATGTCATAACGCGTTTTTTTGTGTGATTTTAAAACATAATTAGTTTTTAATGTTAATTTTTAATAATATTGCCTCAAGTTTTAGATAAATCATTTGATTATGAGAGGTTACGGTATTTAATGTAGCATTGTAATTGTCTTGTGAAAAAAGCTTTTTTTAATACAATAATAACGTATTGTAGACCACTGCTTATTTATAGTGGATTAGTTTTGCAAACTTTTAAAGGAATTTTGAAAAGAAGCTTGTCTAATGCTTAAAATTAGAAATACACTAACTTAAATTAATTAATAAAAAATGGAGAACAATTTTAAAGAAACGCCAAACAATTTTGACGAACCGATTCCGGTATTTCAAGTGGATCCTATAATGGTATTGCTTTTTGGATTTTTAACATGCGGATTGTATTTAATTTATTGGAATATTAAAGTTGCAGAGGTTTTTAATGCTGTAGCAAAAAGAGAAGTTATTTCGCAGCCAATTGCCATTTTTGCAGGATGTTGTATGCCGGTAAATATTTACTTTTATTATCTTGCTGGTAAAGATGCATTACCAAAGGTTTATGAAAAAACAGGTGAACTTCAAAAAGATCAATCTACTTTATTAATTGTTTTAGGACTTTTCTTTCCTATGGCAGCAGCAATGATTGTACAAGGTGATATCAACAGATTATACAAATAATAACAGGGTAAAACGTAAAATTTACGGAATTATCGGTGCAGCAATTACACTGATAATTCCGTTTTTTTTAATGCTCAATAATCATAACGATCATTTAGAGACAGACCAGTCGTTTTGTCCTTTCAAAATGGTGACAGGTTTTCCTTGTCCAGGTTGTGGTATAACAAAATCATTGGTTTATTTTTACCAGGGAGACATCTATAAATCTCTTAGTTATCATATTCTTGGGCCTTTTGTTATTGTATTTTGCTGGTTGACCATCATTATACTCACAACAGAAATTATAACCAAAAAAGAATATTTTACCGGTATTTTATATAATAGGAAACTGGCTTATAATATGGCTTACTTTTTAGCATTTTATCATGTGATCCGTTTGGTTCTTTTTGTCAGAAATAATTCTTTTGATGATATATTGCATCAGTCGATCTGGTTTTAAAACATAAAAACCCCGTTAGTCTTGCTAATGGGGTTTTTTATGAAAAATTACTGTATCCTTACAGATTCTGTTTTTTCTAAAAATATGTCCTTTCTAGTTACAAAAAAAACTTTTAAAGTCAGTCTTAAGCTTTTAAACTCTTTAATCTTGTTTACTCTAAAAAGGTTTTGTGAAAAATTTAAATAACAAGCTAAAATTGATTAAAGGATGGTAATCATTAAATGGTACAAGAAGGTAGTTTTTGAAAACTATATAAATTTTACGGGAAGAGCAGGAAGAAAAGAATATTGGTATTTTAGTTTGGTGAATTTAATTATAGTTCTTTTCTTGGGGGTAATTGATAGGACCTTAGATTTAACTCTTGTACAAGCTGAAACTGGAGCGTTTGGTCTGGCTTATAATTTTGCAGTTTTTTTACCTGGTTTAGCAGTTTCAGTTAGGCGGTTACATGATATAGGTAAAAGTGGATGGTGGCTCTTGATATTGCAGGTTTTATTAGTGAGTGCAATCTTTTTTCTTTTGGTGCTTTACTTTATGGGAAATAGAAGTATATGGTTTTATTTGATGGCTCTAATTATATTAGCAGTTATAATATGGTGGTTGGTTTTGTTTTGTACAAAAGGTGATAAAGGATTAAATGAATATGGAGCAGATCCTGAAAGTGAGTTTGATGAAATAAATCAAATTTAAAAAGATAAGGGTTTCTAATTGAATAAAAAAATCCCATTAGTTATTTATTACTAATGGGGTTTATTATTTTATATCAGATTTACGGTTTAATCTTCCTTCTCAGATAACTTACGCTCCAATTCTATTTGAAACTCTTCGATAACCGGTTTCATGGTGCTTTCCGGGATATCTGCGATTCTAATGTACATTAACCCGTCAACAGCATTATTAAACAAGGGGTCGACGTTAAAAGCTACAACACGTGCATTTTGTTTGATATACTTTTTAATTAAAACAGGCAAACGTAAATTTCCCGGTTCTAATTCGTCAATAATCTTATCAAATTTGTTAAGATCAGATTCGGCTTCATCAAAGATAAAATCCTTATCTGCATCTTTCAGTTTTACTTTGTATGCTTTCTTAGGGTGAATGTATTGTGCAATATAAGGATCATAATAATTCGACTTCATGAACTCAATCATCAATGATTTCGAAAAGTCAGAGAATTGATTGCTGATGCTCACACCGCCCAATAAATACTTATGTTCTGGATAACGTAATGTGGTATGAATAATACCTTTCCATAATAAAAACAAAGGCATTGGTTTTTGCTGATATTCCTTAATAATAAAAGCACGTCCCATTTCGATTGATTTATGCATCATGTCGTGCAGTTCAGGTTCGAATCTAAATAAATCATTCAAATAAAAGCCCTCAATTCCGTATTTAGGATAAATCTCAGAACCCAATCCCATACGATAAGCACCGGCAATTTTTTTGCTGTCTTCATCCCATAAAAACATATGGTGATAATATTGATCAAATTGATCTAAGTCTATAGATTCATTAGTCCCTTCGCCTACTTCACGGAAAGTGATTTCTCTCAAACGACCAATTTCGTGCAAAATATTCGGAATAGATTTTGCTCTTGCAAAAAATACCTCATAGTTTTTACTTTGCAATAAACGGCAATCACTATTTCTTAGCATATTCACCTCGTCAATCATTTTTGATTCACTTGCAGGTGTCACGATTTTTTTAGGTGCTTTAGGGATTTTCAAACTTGCTGTGTCTAACAATTTGGTATCCTTCTCAAAAGGATTTGCCAGCATATAAGTTTTCTTTCTAAGGAATTCTGAATAATCCTCAAACGTTTCAAATTCGTTTTGCTCGTTTACAGAAATCGGTTTTCCGATACGAACTTTAATCACACGATCTTTTTGCGTTAACAATTCCGATGGTAATTTTGCAGTTCGCAAAGTATCATCGATTTTAGAAAGCCAATAGAATAATTTACTGTTTTTAGCATGAAAATAAATTGGAACAACAGGAACTTTTGCTTTTCTAATCAATTTTAGAGCGCCTTCTTCCCAAGGTTTATCCACAACTAATTTTCCGTCTCTGTAAGTCGAAACTTCCCCGGCAGGGAAAATGCCCAATGGTTTTCCGTCACTTAAATGACGTAAAGTTTCTTTGATTCCCACCACGCTCGATTTTGCATCCTTATGATTCTCAAAAGGATTAACCGGCATAATGTATTTTTTAAGCGGAACAATTCGGTGTAATAAAAAGTTGGCAATAATTTTGAAATTAGGTTCTCTTTCAAGCATTAATTTCAAAAGCAAAATGCCATCAATTCCTCCAAGCGGATGATTTGAAATCGTGATATAAGCGCCATCTTTAGGCAAACGTTTTAAATCTTCTTCGGGAATTTCAAACTTAATTTGCAATTCGTCTAATACTCCGTTTAAAAACGCAAGATCTTCTAAATGTTTATTATGATCGTAAATTTTATTAAGGGTAGAAATCTTAAGGACCTTCATAAGAATCCAGCCTGAAAAAGTACCAAGAACTCCGTACTTATCAACATTTATTGCCTTTGCAACTTCTTTCGCGGTAACTAAACCCATGTACTATTTTTAATTTATTAGAGCAGCGAACAAAGATAACAAAAAACTCTACTTTTCGCTGTTTCAAACACAAACTTTCCACTTTTTTATTACATTTGGAATCCTTAAAAAAACACTGATGAAAATTATTTCTTATAATGTAAACGGAATAAGAGCCGCAATTGCCAAAGGCTTTATCGAATGGCTGCAACACGCTAATCCTGATGTTATTTGCCTTCAGGAAATAAAAGCTACAGAAGAACAAATTCCCGTTGACGCTATTACTGCCGCGGGTTATCCGTATCAATATTATTATCCGGCAACAAAAAAAGGCTACAGTGGTGTGGCTATCTTATCAAAAATAAAACCTAATAATGTGGTTTACGGAACCGGAATTCAGCACATGGATTTTGAAGGGCGTAACCTTCGTGCTGATTTTGACGATTGCTCTGTAATGAGTTTATACCTTCCGTCAGGAACCAATATAGAGAGATTAGATCATAAATTTATGTTTATGGATGACTTTCAAACGTATATTAACGAGCTAAAACTAACAATTCCGAATTTGATTATTTGTGGGGATTACAACATTTGTCACGAAGCAATAGATATTCATGATCCGGTTCGTAATAAAACTGTTTCGGGATTTTTGCCTTCTGAACGTGCCTGGCTTGACGGATTTATGAAATCCGGTTTTATTGATAGTTTCCGTCATTTCAACAAAGATCCGCATCATTATTCATGGTGGAGTTATCGTGCAGGAGCCAGAGGAAACAACAAAGGATGGCGTATCGATTATAATTTGGTAAGCGATTCTTTGCAGCATCGATTAAAACGTGCCGTGATTCTTCCGGATGCGATACATTCTGATCATTGCCCGGTTTTAGTCGAAATCGAGTAAAGTTTGGTATTGTTCTTGTTGAAGGAATAGCAAGTTTAAATTCAAAAATTAATATTGTTATTGATGTTGAATTTTGACATTGTTGGATTATTAATGCCTCCCATAATAAAAAAAAGGAAAATGATTAAAAAGGCCTCCATCGGATTACTAGTTGTAGCTATGTCTATGACTTCATGTGTGTCCAAGAAAATTTACAACGATCTTGAAACAAAATATTCAGATCTGAAAAAAGAAAACCGTTCAATTGCGGATCAAAATGCCGATTTGCAAAAATCAAAAAATCAGTTAGAATTAGATCGCAATGCTTTAACAAAAGACTTAAATAGCACAAAAGACGAATTGGCAAAACAAAAAGCTGATTTGGCCGTTGCGCAAAACAAGTTCAAAGTTTTGCAGGATTCATACAATGCACTTGAAAAAAACAGCAACGATGCATTGGAAAAAAACATGGCTAAAAACCGTGAATTGTTAGCGCAATTAGAAGCAAAATCTAAAAAATTAGCCGAAGAACAAGCAAGTCTTGATAAAACAGCAAGTCGCTTAAATGAACTTGAAGCTATGATTGCAGCCAAAGAAGCAGCAATGAAAAAATTAAAAGAAACTTTGTCTAAAGCTTTAAATGGTTTTGAAGGTAAAGGTTTGACTGTTGAACAGAAAAACGGAAAAGTATATGTTTCGATGGAAAACAAATTACTTTTTAACTCAGGAAGCTGGGCTGTTGGAACCGAAGGTAGAAAAGCAGTTGTAGAATTAGGAAAAGTATTAGGAGATAACCCGGATCTTTCAGTTCTTATCGAAGGTCATACAGATGATGATCCTTACGCGGGTTCAGGACCAATTGCCAACAACTGGGATTTGTCGACTAAAAGAGCTACTGCAATTGTCAATATTTTAAGTGAAAACACTAAAATCAATAAACAAAAACTAACAGCAGCAGGTCGCAGCGAATTTTCTCCGCTTGCAAGCAATGCAACGCCCGAAGGAAAAGCTAAAAACCGTAGAATCGAAATTATCTTAACGCCAAGATTAGATGAAATCGCTGATATGTTGAATAGTATTAATTAAGTTGCTAAGTCTCTGAGGGACTAAGTTGCTAAGTTTTTTAAAGATTAAAAGGCTCAGAGTTTTTAACTTTGGGTCTTTTTTTTGTTTAGATCATAAAAAATGTAGCAAGATATGTTGATTTTCCGGTTCGAATTTGGAATTGAAAAATTGAAGTTTTCATCCTCCATTTATTTCGTAACTTGAATTTCTAAAATTATAATTATGGGACTTCCAGAATTAAAAGACAAAATACGCCATCAATTAGATTTGGCAGATGAAAGAGTGTTGCGAATTGTTTCTTCTGTTTTTGATACTTACTTAAATGAGGTAGTTTCATATGATGCTCAGGGGAATCTTTTGACTTTGTCAGAATATCATAATAAGGTTGAAGAAGGTTTGGATGATGTAAAATATAATCGAATAATTTCAAAAGCAGATTTGTCGAAAGAAATGCAGGGTTGGGATAATGAGTAATACTAAACTTTTAGTTTTTTGGACTCAGAATGCATAACAAGACTTAAGAGAAATTTATATTTCATTGAAGAATGTCATTTCTAAAGAAAAAGTCAATTAAAATTAGAGATGAATTATTCAATTGTACAAATAGTATAGTTTTTGCCGAACAATTTCAGTTAGATGAATATAGATTTGACTGTCGAAGAATTGTAATTAGAAATTACAAAGTATTATATCAAATTAAAGAAAATTCAATTTTTGTAATTAGGGTTTTTAATTCGTTTCAAAACCCCTTGAAAAGCTTAAAATAGAGAGGTTCAGAGTTTTTAACTTTGGGTCTTTTTTTGTTTAGATCATAAAATAAAGGTAGTTCCTACGCGACAAAAAAAAGTGGTATTTGTTTACTGATTATTTAATTCCTAAGAGATTCTTTTTTAAACAATTGGATAAGTGTGGTCCTTGCGGGCAATGTCATTAAGTTAAGCTTTTTTGATCATAATTTTTCTCTCAATCCCGAGACTCGGGACGGCGCTACAAAATAACGCATTCCTCTGGAATTTTAGAAAGAGTTCCGGAAGAACAAAATATATTGTAGGGATGGATTTTAATCCATTCTTCGCACAGTCTAAACATAACCTTGTCCTTTCGACGAAGGAGAAATCACACTAGTATTTCCGTTCAGATATTCGCCAATATTTGTCGAGTTTCTTGTGTGATCTCTCCTTCGTCGAGATCACAAGATTGCGGATTCTGATAAAGTTATTGATAGGAAAATAGTTAATCCGCATTCAAAAATCTCTTAAGTTAATTACGATGTGCGAAGCCTCGAGATGAAAACTCAGTGACTTTAGAAAAAAACTTATCCTTTTTTTAACTTTTGTGATATTTTCATTTGATGAATCCCTTTGTATCTTTGAGTTCTTATAATTCAAAAGCTGTAAACTTAGTCCCGAAATGTGGGATAATTACTCAGCATCATAGAACCTCAGAAAAAAATGAAATACACGACACTACCCAATACCGACATAAAAGTTAGTAAAATAAACCTCGGAACAATGACTTTCGGGCAACAAAATACAGAAGCCGAGGGACATCAACAAATGGATTATGCACTTGAAAGAGGTGTTAATTTTTTTGATACTGCCGAAATGTATTCCGTTCCTGCCCGTGAAGAAACTTACGGAAGTACAGAGAAAATCATAGGAACCTGGTTTAAGAAATCAGGGAATCGTGACAAAGTGGTTTTAGCCTCTAAAATGGCAGGTCCAAACCCTAATTTTACTTACATGCGCGAAAAAGGAGATTTCTCTCCTGCAAGTATCAAATATGCTTTAGAAAATAGTTTAAAACGTCTTCAGACAGATTATATCGATTTGTATCAGATGCATTGGCCGGAACGTAAAACCAATTATTTTGGAGAACGCGGTTTTAAAGATTATGATGATGTCTGGGAAGATAATTTCAGAGAAGTTCTGGAAACATTCGACGGATTAATCAAAGAAGGAAAAATAAAACACATTGGTGTTTCAAATGAAAATGCATGGGGAATGATGCGTTTGCTGGAAGAAAGCAAATATCAAAACCTGCCAAGGATCAAAACTGTTCAAAACCCGTATAATTTGCTAAACCGCCTTTTTGAAGTAGGTTCTGCCGAAGTTGCGAAATATGAAAACGTTGGTTTATTGGCTTATTCACCTTTAGCGTTTGGTGTTTTAACCGGGAAGTTTTTAACCGGAGAGGCACATCCAAATGCGAGAATCAAGCTTTTCCCGCAATACACACGTTACAATAGCGATCAATGTACGCAAGCAACAAGATTGTATCAGGAAATTGCGCACAAACACGGTTTAACTTTAACCGAATTAGCAATGGGATTTGTATTGCAGCAGCCATTTTTGACCAGTGCGATTATTGGTGCAACAACAATGGAACAGTTAAAAGAAAATATCGATACAATAGATGTCTTTTTATCAAAAGAAATATTAACAGAAATCGCAGCAGTTCAGGCAATAATTCCTGATCCTGCACCTTAATAAGTGATAGATAGTCAAACCTAACAGGTTTTAAAAACCTGTTAGGTTTCTTCAACTAGTTTAGCCAGTAATAAAAAAATCCCGATACAAAATTTATTGTATCGGGATTTTATGTTTAAAGATTCAAAATCTGATCTTTAGGATATCTCACTTTATAACTAATTCTGAATTTCTTATTTTCATTTGGTTTTAGTTGTAATTGCCAGGTCAGAACTCCAATTTCTGTATTTATTTTTGCACCGTCACTTTGCAATAATTCAACCTCGATTTCTTTATTGGTACTTAACGGATATTGGTCTTTCAGTAACAATTCGACTGCCTCTTTTTTATTATTTCGTACTGTAATGTCAAAAGTAAAAGTCTGTTCTTTTTTGGTTGATAAAAATTTAGTTCCAGATTTATCCGCTACTTTTTCACGTTTTATAGAGACTTTTTTGTCGCGTCCCATGCTTAAGTTTAAAGTGTCGCCAGTTTGGTTGGGTTCTATAAAAGTCTTGCCAACATACATACCTTCAAAAATAATATTGGCTTCTCCCCGCAATAAATTGTATTTGCTGTAATCTGCAATTTCTGCCAAGAGAAAAGCATCATTTTCAATTTTAGGAACAGCATAAAATTTATAGGAAGCGGGTAGTTTTATCTCTTTTAATGAAACACTGTGCACTTTTCCATTTGATAAAATATCATACGGAATATCAATATCAAAAGAAATATTGAGTTGATTTTCTGCTACAGTCGTATAATTAGAAACCGATGAGCTTTCCATGACAGGAGCAGGAGCCTGGTTGAGTTCGGTAACTGCTTTATCTGCTGAAATTTTGTAAACACTTCCCTGTAGTTGATTTCTTTTTTTAGTTGCTCCATACCCCATAACAACAACTTCATCATTATATACCTGATTGGCCAGAAACCATGAACTCAATATTGGTGCCTGATTGTTTTGATTAGGAATACCGCTTGACAAAGTCAGTTTTACTTTTTTCCAGTCAATTCCTGTATTCTGAACAACCTGTGCTTTATACATCATATTAATTGGGGACGTAACACTTTCGGCGCGTAGGTCGTAAAACGGAGTCCACGTAGCATTATTTGTTAAGTATGAAATGTCTAAAGGAACAGTTCCGGCAACTTCATTCATAACCTGAACGATTAGTTTTCCTGAGGAAGTTTTTTCTTCTTTGCTCGTATCAACTTCAAGTTTATTGTTCAGTTTTTGAAGCGTTTCGTTCAGTTTTTGTTGTTTCTCTGTAAGTGTATTAATCGTATTGGCGATTTCCAGTTGTTTGGTTTTGTAATAGTCAACCATTTTCATTAATTCAGTTACGTTTAAACCTGAATTTACGCCCGAAATTTGTTGGTTCTTATCTAAAAGCTGAATTGTTTTTGTTTCAGAATTTATCGTGTTATTGACTTTCAGGATTTCTTTCTGAACCAAAACAATACTGTCTCTTACTCTTTTTAAGGCAGGAGATTTAGTATCGACTTCATATTCTGAGATGTAGTTATTGGTAAACTGAACCGAAAGAACTGTAACTGTAGATGGCGTTCCTATCTGGATTGAGTTCTCATTCAAGTCCACTGCTACATTTTTTATTACAATTTCGCTTGTTCCTAATGGCAGATTAATATTTGCAGTTTGAGAAATTTCGGCAGCATTAAAGTATACTGTTGCAGCTTTTACCTTAGCCGTTGTAAAAATTGGTTTTTGTGCAAAGGCAATTGTACCAATTAGGAATAAAACAGTTGTTGTTATTGTTTTTATCATGAGGTTATAATTTATATTTATTTGAGAGATATGGATTACAAATAACGGGAATTGAAATGGGTTTTAATAGTACATGACAAGAATGATTTTCTTTTTAGAATTGTCAATTATTTTTTCAATCACAGTAAAAAAATTTTCATTCACCATCGGACATCCCAAGCTATTACAAATAGGATTTAATTGTTCTTCAAACGGAATGTCTGAATATTTATGAAGCACGATATTTCGGTCAAAGGCATTGCTGTTAGTTGCATCCAGACCGTATAATTTATAAGCTTTGCCAAATCTTCCGGAGTAGGAGCTGCCAATAGCATATTTACCCAAAGAACTGCAATTGGAATTGTTGACATTGCTGAATTTTAATTTTCCGGGAATACCGGTTTCTGATCCGGAGCCATGACCAACCAAGCCTTCGCTAAGTATTTTGTTCTGCTTTAAGTCGTAAATAAAAAACCGGTTTTTTCCAGATTCAATCTTCATGTCTAAAAAGAAAACAATATCTGAATTGTATTTAGGAGATTTCCCCAAAAAGCTCCTGATTTCAGTTGTCTCGATTTTTAGTTTCTCTTCATAGGAATAAACCGGTTTTGAAATTTTAATAATTTCTGGCTTTTCTTCATCATTCCTACAGGCAAAACTCACGCCAAAAATTGCGAACGAAAGCAAAAAGAAAATTTTATTTTTCATGTTTAAGAATGGTTTTTTATTTCTCGACCGTATATCCTTTTACTTTTGCAAAGCCAATGATGGAGGTATTAATAGCGTTGCCTATATCATCTTGTTTTTTTGTCTTTTTTGCTTCCATATCAATATACTGCTGACGTTTTTTGCCCAGTTCACCAATCTCTTTCTGAATGTTTTCCCTTTCTTTAGTCTTTTGAGCTACGATTGTTTTTATTTCGGCTTCAGACTTATTCTGAAGTTCTTTAGGCAATTCCTCTTTTTTTATTTTTGAAATAGCAGTTTTATCATCTTTGACTTTATCAACCAAATCCCAGCTTTCATTTTTATATACTGCTTTTGATTTGCTTACGGCACGTTCTGCATAATTGGATGCAGAAACTTTCTGCGCATTTTTGTCCTGTGTTTCCTGGTTCATTTTTTTTGCAGAACCTTTTGAGCCGTAACTGATATAGGTCTTATTGATTTTTTCGTTGCATTTTGTAATTTCATCATCATACGGAGTCGCGATGTAGCGTACAGTTTCGTTAGAATCAATATTAAAATATTTCCCTTTTCCGTAATCGGCACCGTTTTTCCAGAGTTCATTTATGCCCTGCGTTTTATCTCCGCAATAAATCGTATTTACATAAATATCATTCTTTAAAGCATTGCTGATTGCCTCTTTGTAATTGATATTGCCCTGATTAAAATCTTCGTTTCCTGCAATATAAATTAGCTTCATATTATTGTTGTCTTTCGCCCATTTTAATTGTTTGGTTGCATCCTGAATCACAGCTCCGCAATATTCGTTACCACCATTGGTGCTTAGGGAAAATAATTTCTCAGAAATCAAATCCAGATCTGTCGAAAGAGGTGCTATTTGTCGGATATAATTAGATTGTTTAGACAATCCGTCGTTTCCATATTCATATAAGGCAATTTCGATATCAGGTGATTTTCCATCGTATTTTAAGGTTGTTAACGTATTTACGATATTCCAAAGTCTTGATTTTGCCTGATCGATAAGTCCATCCATACTACTCGAAGTATCTAGTAATAATGCGACCTGTATTTTGGTTTTTTCAGCTATTGGTTTTTCAATTTTGGTGTTTTTATTTGAATTTGTATTGTGGCTGTTTGCAAAAGAGAATACCGTTATCAAAAGCGCCGGGATAAGAAGAGTAGTTTTCATGATTTCGAGTTTTTAATTGTTGATTACAGACCAAACTTAAAAACTTAAAAAGCACTTTTTTCAGACAAATGGTGAAACCGTATTTTGACTTGGTGAAATGCGCCTGAGGATTAATGGTTTTGTTTGACCGTATTCATATTCAGGGTTTTTAAATCGCCATTTGGGGTAACCAGAATAAATTCTTTATCTGTTTTCGAAGTCTGCTTCTTTTCTCTGGTAATCGCTATTTTGACTTCGTATTGTATTTGAATAACGGGTTCTGATACAATGGGATTGATTACAAAATCAAATTCTTTATTCATGACTGGCTGATAATAAAGGGTAACAGATTTATTAAGCTGATTAATGTTGGCCGCTTTTTTTAAGTTTAAGGAAGAACTATTGTAAGCTTCATACGATTTGTACATTTCTACAGGTAAGTTGACGATATAATCATCTGCAATTCTTTTTTCAGCATTCGTAAATGTTTCTCCAAGCAAAAATTCATAATTTTTTACTTTTTCCAGAATCATAAGTTTTGCTTTGTTCATCATTTCTTTCTTAATTGTTTCCAATGTAGAGGAGAAATAATCAACCCTGACCAGATCATATATTTCATTGTTGGATAAAATCGAGATAAATTCATTAAGCTGATTAGGGTCAGAGTATTTTATATGAATGCTTTTCTTTAACTCAAATCCCGCTGGGACTTCGTTATAGGTTTTACGATTAAAAATCTTTTTTTCTGCTTCGTATTCATAAAGGGGAACAAACGAAATCATATCGACAAAAGTTTCTGCACCTTTTTTAAGTTTGATTTCATTGAATGATTGCGTAATTCTTTGGTCAATTAATTCATTTACTTCCTTGGCCGTTTTACCGGTCTGGGTTATGCTGAAAATTGCTGTATACGCATCTGCTTTTACGTTTGCAAGCCCTTTTATGCTTACTATAATATCAGCATTTACCGGAAAATTTATATCAATTGTATTGTTGTTATAAGATTGCCGTTGCTGATAATTAATATTTCCTGAAACCTGAGAAATTATAAAGGAGGAAAATAATAGGGTTATAGAAGTGAATAATAGTTTTTTCATAATTATAGTTTTAAATTAAGGGTCAAATGTATTGAAGGAAAAAACGTATTTTTGACAGAATGGGTCAACGGGTCATTTGACTTGGTGAAACTTATAGGATAGAAATTTGAAATTAGGTTACTTTACATTCTCAAAATAACTTATTTGTGAAACGTCATTTATTAATTAGTTTTAGTCTGCTTTTAGTGCTATTGATTCCACATTCAATAACAGCACAGTCAGCTCCTGTACAGAAAAGCGAAAAAAGCAAACAAGTTAAAATTAGTAAAGTCGCAGAAGATTTGTCTAATTCATTAGATGCAAATGACGAAGCAAAAATTGCCCAGAATTATGAACGTCTGGCCAATGAGTTTGTCAATAAAGGTGATAATGCGAAAGCCGAAGATTATTATAAAAGAGCGCTTACCAGTTACACAAAATTAAAGTTAGTCGACGATAAAACCCGTGTAACGAGGAGCCTTGCCAAAGTACAGGAAAATCAAAAAAACTTTGAGTCAGCGATTAAAAATTATGAAGTAGCGGGTTCATTAGCAAATGATGCGGTCGATGAAAAAATAAACCTTAATGATGCTAATCGCTTGCGTACGCAGGCAAGTCCGGCTGTACAGGCAGGATATGTAAACTCGAATATTAAGTTACTTAAAAAAGATAATAAAACCGATGAAGTTGCAGCGGCCTACGTTCAGAAAGCAGAAAATTCTTTGCAGCAAATGGATAAAGCAGTAGCGATTGAAAGTTATAATAAAGCACTGGTTTACGCCAAAGATAAACCGGAAGAGGTTATTAAAATCAAAAATGAAATAGCAAAAGTATATGCAGCAGATAATCAGTTTGACGCAGCAATAGGAATCAATGAAAAATTGTTGACCGAAGCGGTGAAAAATCAGGATTTTAATACCCAAATAAAACAGCTGCAATCGCTGGCAAAACTTTATTTTAAAAAAGAAGAACCTAAAAAAGCAGTTGTATCACTGAAAGAAGCATATGATTTAGCCTCAAAAAACGGGTGTTCTGCTGAGGCAAAGAAAAGTTTATCAGCCTTAATTCAGTATTACAAAACCAAAGGAGACGATAAAGAAAGTATTGCTTTATATGAAAATTTTTTTGACAACTTTGATAAATTGATTCAATCAGATACTACTTTAATCGATGCCAAAACGTTTCAGGTTACTGAAGATAAAATCCGTCAGCTAGAAAAAGAAAAAACCTTAAAAGATGAATTGATTACAAAGAAAAACACCTTTAACTATTTTCTTTTGGGGTCAATTTTATTGCTTTTGCTTTTGTTCTTCTTTATTGTAAAAGCATTGTATTCGATAAAAACGAAGAACAAGGAAATTGCTTTACAATCGCTCCGACGCGAAATGAATCCACATTTTATTTTTAATAGTCTGAATAGTGTAAATCAGTTTATTTCGGAAAATAAAGAATTAGAAGCCAATAAATACCTTACTTCCTATTCGAATCTAATGCGCAATATGATGGAAAATTCTAATAAGGATTTCATCTCATTGGATAAGGAAGTTGAACAGCTGAAAAAGTATTTGGATTTAGAACATTTACGTTTTGAGGATAAATTTGATTTTAAAATTAGTGTTGACGAAACTCTGGATACAGAAACGGTTTTGATCCCGAATATGATTATTCAGCCACATCTCGAAAATGCTATTTGGCACGGATTGCGTTATCTCGACAAAAAAGGATTTTTGCATCTTAATTTTCAGTTTGCAGCAGGAAAAGTTGTTGTGATTATAGAAGATAACGGGATTGGCTTAACCAAAAGCCGTGAGCTAAAAACAAGTAATCAAAAAGTACATGAATCCCGTGGATTAAGTAATACGAAGGAACGAATTGGTTTGCTGAATGAATTGTATAAAAAGAACATCTCTTTTGAAATTACAGAAAAAGAAATGCCTGAAACTGGTACAATTGTTCGAATTATTTTCCTTTAATAGATAAATTATGATGACTTTTCAAAAGATAAAAAGTGTAATTGTCGAAGATGAACTTGCGGCGCGCGAAGTACTCAAAAATTATTTGAGTAAATATTGTCCGCAGGTCGAAGTTATTGGTGAAGCACAAAATATAAAAGAAGCTGTGCCATTATTGCATGAATTACAGCCGCAATTGGTTTTTCTGGATGTAGAAATGCCTTTTGGGAATGCTTTTGATGTACTGGAAGCTTGTAAGGATTTGCATTTTGAAACCATATTTGTAACTGCTTTTTCTGAGTATTCATTAAAAGCGCTAAATCAAAGTGCGGCTTATTATCTCCTGAAACCCATTAGTATCGAAGAGTTGATTGTCGCAGTAAATAAAGTGCATCATCAGGTCATGAACCATGAAATCTTTAACAGAAATAAGATAATCGTCGAAAACTTTCACGAAACCAAACCTGAAAAACAACAGGTAATCCTGCCAACATTAGAAGGTTTTGAAGTGGTTAAAATGGAAGAAATAGTTCGATTGAAAGGTAATGGAAACTTTACAGATTTATATCTAAACAACGGAAACAAGAAAATGGTCTGCAGGTTCCTGAAACATTTTTCAGAGATATTGCCTTTGCCATTTATACGGGTTCATAAGTCGCATATTATCAATATGAATTGCGTGAAATCCTATAATAAAGGTGGAATCGTGACCCTAAATGACGGAGCTGAAATCGAAGTTTCATCGACTTATAAGGAAGATTTTTTAAAGATTTTTAAATGAGGTTTTTGCCGCGAAGGCACTAAGGCACAAAGATTTTCTTCTCATTTTATGTCATCCTGACGCAGGAAGGATCACACGCGAAACTCGACAAAGATTGTGTTTTCGTTGCGGAGCTCTTTTGTGATCCTTCCTGCGTCAGGATGACAATATTGGCTATAAAAACTTTGTGCCTTAGTGGAAAATAGTTTACAAATCAAATTCATCGCCAATTGACAAAGAATCAGCCGGAACCGCTGTTGAATCCGGAGCTTTAATACGAATAAAGGAGCGCGCATTACCGGAAATGTAAACCGGGAGTTGGCCTATTGTGTCTTCAGGGACTAAAAGACCACGGCGGAACATTAAATTCTTTAAAAACTTCTGATTTTGCACTGCAAAGTCTCTCAAATTTCCCTGATCATTAAATTGGTACATGAATTTCCTTGGCTTAGGGATAATAGTTGCCAGGTACAAACACTCATCTACGTTTAAGGCCGATGGACTTTTTTGAAAATAGAAATGACTTGCTTCTCCAATTCCGTATACATTTGGTCCCCATTCTATAATGTTGAAATATACTTCGAGCATTCTTTCTTTGCTGACTACGCGATTGTTCTCCAGAATATAAACCAATAAAATTTCTTCAAGTTTGCGCGAAAGTGTTTTTTCTCTTGTCAAAAAGACATTCTTTATTAATTGCATACTAATGGTGCTGGCACCACGTGAGAATTTTTTGGTTTTGATGTTCTTTAAAATAGATTGCTTAAACGCTTCATTAATAAACCCACGATGGGAAAAGAAAGACGGATCTTCTGTCGTTAAAACAGATTTTCTTAAATAAGGTGAGATCTGGTCCAAAGGCGTGTAATTAGGATTTGCATTTCCAACTAAAATAGGTCTTTGCAATACATTCTGAATAATGGCGCGATAAACAAATTCACCGTTTAATTTATTAAGATCTGCTTCACCGTATTTAGTGATTTTTAAATCTTCTTTATTGAGTTTGCTGTCAAATACTAAAGTATTCGGGTTGTTTTTATTGAATTTGAAATCCAATTTATAATCGAAATTTCCTGTTGCTTCCATTCCCTGAAAATGAGTAAACAATCCGTCAGGCAACGAAACGATAAAGTCTTGCGCCTTCATTTTCGGGATATCTACTTTCAGTGTGTAAATAGTATCTTTTTCTGTACTGTAAGAAATATAAGGCTTGACTTTTATCTTATTCAACTGCATGGTTGAGGTACTGTCGATCGAAATAAAATTATCTCCCAATAGAAAGCGATAGTCAAAGCGTGCATTTTTAATAACAACATCTTTACTGGCGATTTTAGGGTGATTGATTTTTAAGTTCGTGATAGAAGTGTAACCGTCAATATGCAATTCGCTTCCGTCTTTTTCTATATTTTGAACATTTAATCGGATCGAATCAAAACTTGCTTTTAAGTTATAGCGTTCGTCTAAATACGGAACACGAATGGCTCCGGTATCTAAATTAAAGAAACGGATATCAGCTTTTTTATTTCTGGGATCAGCAAAACCTTTAATGTTCCATCGCTGGTCAAAATCTTTGCTTTGTACATGAAGATTGGTTTCGAGTTGTTTGTTGTCTAAAACGAGTTTATTGACAGCAATAGAAGTCTTTTTGCCGTTATCATCGATCCTGAAATTTAGGTTTTCCAGTTTCATGTCCGTCGGAACCAGATTTAGTAATTTTGAAATAATTCTATACGCAAAAGTAGCGTATTTGCGTTTTTCATTTTTATCAGAATCAGATTTGTCTTTTTTCAGGAAAGCATCAAAATTACGGACATTTCCTTTTTTGACTAATTGAATATAACCATTATTGACTTTTAAAGTGCCAACCTGAACATCACCAATTAATAAATGAGACAAACTAATACTGGTTTCTATTTTTTGAATGTGGCAAAGCGTATCAGCATTTCTCGGAACCAGAATAATATCAGTTAGTTTAATGCCGGATAAGCCATCAAACGAAGCTGATTTTACAGAAAAAGTACTGTTGTATTCTGTATCCATTTTGGTTTTTACCTTCGCAATAGCTTGTTTTAATAAAGAATCACGAAAAAAGTAAAAGCCTAAAAAAAGCACTACCAATACTATTGCAAGTATTAGAAGTGCTTTGTATATTTTTTGTTTTGGAAATTTCATAAAGTTAATTTCATAAAAAAATTAGGGAATGTTCGCTTTGCGAACATTAGTTTTTGCCACGAATTTCACTAATTTTCCCGAATTATACGTAGCATGAGCATGAGTATATGAATTTGAATTAAATTTAAATAAAAATTCGTGTTTAATTTGTGAAATTCGTGGTAAAAAAAACATATTATCCAAAAAGAATACCGGCTACATCTTCAATTTTGGCGACAAGCTCAATCTTGATTCCTGTATTCTTTAACGCAATTTTGTTGTACTTAGATACAAAGATAGTGGTGAATCCTAGTTTCTCAGCTTCCTGAATACGTTGATCTACCCGATTTACCGGACGAATTTCTCCTGAAAGTCCAACTTCACCAGCAAAACAAAAACCTTTTGTTACCGGAATATCTTCATTTGAGGATAAAATCGCCGCAACAACAGCAAGATCTATTGCAGGGTCATCTACAGAAATTCCTCCGGTTACGTTCAAAAAGACATCTTTTGCTCCTAAACGAAATCCGGCTCTTTTTTCTAAAACCGCCAAAATCATGTTCAGTCTTTTGGCATTGTAACCCGTGGTACTTCGTTGCGGAGTTCCGTAAACTGCGGTACTTACAAGCGATTGTATTTCGATCATTAACGGGCGCATTCCTTCAAGTGTAGAGGCAATTGCGGTTCCTGATAATTCTTCGTCTTTGTGCGAAATTAATATTTCTGACGGATTGCTGACTTCTCGTAAACCGCTTCCCAACATTTCATAAATCCCCAATTCGGCTGTTGAGCCAAAACGGTTTTTTAGAGAACGTAAGATTCGGTAAACATGATTTCGATCGCCTTCAAACTGTAAAACAGTATCGACCATATGTTCCAGGATTTTTGGTCCGGCAATGTTTCCGTCTTTGGTAATATGCCCAATTAAAATAACCGGAATATTGGTCTCTTTGGCAAACTTGATCAATTCAGCAGTTGTTTCTCTAATCTGAGAAATACTTCCGGCAGTTGATTCGATATAATCGGTATGCAAAGTCTGAATCGAATCGATAATGACAATTTCAGGCTGAATAGCTTCAATTTGTTTAAAGATATTCTGTGTTTTTGTTTCCGTCAGGATATAACAGTTTTCACTGTCCGGTGTAATTCTTTCAGCACGCATCTTTATTTGCTTCTGACTTTCCTCACCGGAAACATACAAAGTTTTATAGGGTAATTTTAATGATATCTGAAGTAAAAGTGTACTTTTTCCAATTCCTGGTTCACCGCCCAAAAGAGTCAAAGATCCCGGAACAATTCCGCCACCCAAAACACGATTCAATTCGCCGTCAGTCGTATCCATGCGGATTTCCTGAGTCGAGTCGATCTCATTAATTTTTAATGGGCGTGGAGCTTTACCATTTGAAGTTGGTTCGCTTTTCCATGCTACTTTTTCCTGCTTCTGAATGATCTCTTCCGCAATAGTATTCCATTCCTTGCAGGCATTGCATTGTCCTTGCCATTTGGCATATTGAGTTCCGCAGTTTTGACAAAAAAAAGAAGTTTTAACTTTAGACATTATTTACCGGTTTTTGCAAGTGCGTTCATTTGATCCATTTTTTCATACATCATATCCTTATTCAAATCGCCAATTGGTTCCATTTGTGAAGCATTTTGATATTTTTTAGACGCTCTTTTTGCGTCGCCCATTTTCTCATACATCAGGCCTAATTCGTATTCGCCTAACATGGCTTTAGGATAATTTACATTTCCAATTTCGGCCATTTTGCCTAATTCGTCGTAGGCTTTGTTTTTTAGAATGATGTTTTCTATTACTTTAAAGTCGCTCATTCTCACAGGAATCTGAACTCCCATAACTTTAGACATAGTCGCATATTTAGCTTCTAAATAATCTGCATATCCAGTCTGAAGAACAGCAATTTTGTCATTGTACTCAGCGGAATTTATAGGTTTGTAAGCCTCAAAAATATGATATAATGCATTTGGTATCGAATGCAGCACTTCTGTATAATGCGTTGTGCCTTTAAATAAATCATATTTATAGTTTACTAACGGATTATTTGCGATTTTAATATTGCTGTCCAGCTTTTCTATTGGCTCTTTGATTTTCTTAATATCGCCATCAGCTGCTGAAAGATAGTAAAAGAAAGGTTCTTTTATTTTTGTGAACTTTTCCGGAATACGAACTTCCATTTTTGGTGCAAGTTCAGGGCTTAAACAAATATAAGCGTTAAAAAGCGGCGTTTCTTTGTATAAATAAAAGTTGATAAAACTCGCTGTAATGTCATGACCTGCAATAATTCTGAAAGGAGTAGTGCGGTATTTTTTTTCAATATAGGGAACCAATTCAGCTCCGATAAATTCAAAAAACTGAGCGCCTTTTTCAAACGGTAAACCGTTATTCTGGTCAATTGTAGCATCGTCATAACGTTCTCCGTCTTTATTTTGATGCACACCAATGATAATCATTTCAGGCAAATCATCCCAATAAACGCCATAACTTATAGCTCCGGAAAAGGGATCAAATAAATAATCACCATCTAATAAATATAAAACAGGGTATTTTTTTTCGGGATTAGCTTCATAAGAAGCAGGAAGTCCAATAGTTATTCTTCTTTCTTCTCCGAGTTTGACAGATTTAATATTGTCGAATTTTTTCTGTGAGAATACAGAAATTGAAATTAATGCAAGCAGCAGGTAAACTTTCTTCATGATTTGGGGCATTTCATTGAGTTGAAAAGTATTGAAATAGTATGGCAATATAATACTTTATTTGCTTTTTTGCTTGGGTAGGAATTTAAAAAAGCAATGAAATTATGCGATTAAACCTATTTTTTGATTTAGGCATAAAAAACCTTGTTTGTCAAAAAAACAGATTTCGACAAACAAGAATAATATATAAGGTGTAAAAGGGAGGCTTAGGTTAGCGAATTATCGTTTTCATTAGGAAAAATGATCCATGGCTTGAAGGTTTTTGCTTCTTCAAACTCCAGGGTTGCATAAGATATAATGATAATGATGTCGTCTTTTTGAACTTTTCTTGCGGCAGGTCCGTTCAGGGTAATTTCTCCTGAATTTTTTTGCCCTTTGATAGCGTAAGTTTCAAAACGTTCGCCATTATTGATGTTTACAATAGATACCTTTTCGCCTTCAATAATATTTGAGGCTTCCAGTAATGTTTCGTCAATAGTAATACTGCCAATATAATTTAGGTCAGCTCCAGTTACTTTTACACGATGAATTTTTGATTTTATAACTTGAATTTGCATTTTGCAAAGGTAAATTAATTTAATGAAATGGTGTCGATCAACCTTATATTATTAACAAATACCGCTATAAAAGCGCGATAGTTTTTGTCTTTACTTTTATGGTCAATCGGTAATAATGTAGATTCGTCAGCAATTACAAAATATTCGAGATCAAATTTCTCGTTATCTTTAAAAGTATCTTCTACAAATTTTATAGTGTCTTCAGGAGTTCCCGTCTGAAATATTTCTTTAGCTTCTGTCAAAGTTTTATAAATGATAGCAGCTTCTTTTCGTTCTTCGGGAGTTAATCGCTCGTTTCGGGAACTCATCGCAAGCTGATTATCCTCTCTGAAGATTGGACAGCCTACCACATTTACCGGTAAATTTGTTTTTTCGACCATTTTTTTTACGATCTGCAATTGCTGGAAATCCTTTTCTCCAAAATACGCATTTGTAGGCGTAACAATTTCGAACAAACGTTTAACAATCGTTCCTACGCCATTAAAATGTCCGGGTCTGAATTGTCCTTCCATCTGATTCTCTAATCCATCAAAGTCAAATGACTGAGAAATAGTATGTCCTTCGTAAATGTCATCTACAGAAGGTGCATATAGAATCATTTTATCACTTAAATTGCGCATTTTTTTTACGTCTTCTTCAAGAGTTCTGGGGTATTTTTCGAGATCTTCAGGGTTGTTAAATTGTGTTGGATTAACAAAAATACTTACAACGGTATCGTCGTTTTCTTTAATTGATCTTTGCATTAACGCCAGATGACCTTGGTGTAAAGCGCCCATTGTTGGTACAAATCCGATGGTTGAATTTGCGGTTTTGATAGTTTTCAAATAGGCTATCAAAGCTACTTTACCGTAGAAAATATGCATGGCAGTATTATTAAAATTTAGTGCAAACATAATATATTAGTTATAAACTGCATAAATTTTTGTAATTTTGCAACGTTTTTATTACCAAAAATTAAGTAAAATACTATTATGAAAGATAAGAGGATATTATATGTATCATCTGAAGTCGTGCCTTATTTGGCTGAAAATGAAGTTTCTTTAATGTCATATGACGTTCCAAAAATGATCAATGATCAGGGCGGACAAATAAGAATTTTCATGCCAAGATATGGAAATATCAACGAAAGAAGACACCAATTGCATGAAGTTATTAGACTTTCAGGAATGAATTTGGTAGTGAATGATTTAGATATGCCATTGATTATCAAAGTAGCTTCGATTCCAAAAGAAAGAATTCAGGTTTATTTTATTGATAATGATGAATATTTTAAACGTAAAGCAACTTTTGCTGACGAAGAAGGAGTTCTATATCCTGATAATGACGAAAGAGCAATATTTTTTGCTAAAGGAGTTGTTGAAACGGTAAAAAAACTGAACTGGGTTCCGGATATCATTCATGTTCACGGTTGGTTGGCTGCAATGCTGCCAATTTATATGAAGCACTACTATAAAAATGAAGCTTTATTTTCTGAAACAAAAATTGTTACCTCTGTTTATGGGCAATCTTTTGATGAAAATTTAGATTTAGAAATGATAAATAAGGTCAAATTTGATGGTGTGCCGCACGAGGCGATTTCAGATTTGGAGATCCCTAATTACGAAAATGTCTTAAAGGCGAGTATATTACACTCTGATGCTGTCATTATCGCTTCTGAAAACGTATCCCCAAGTTTAACAAAATTTATAGAATCTTCAGGAAAACCTTTTTTACCTTTCGCCACGAAAGATGCATTCGCTGAAGCGTATACAAATTTCTATAAAACGGTGGGTCTTTAAATTTTAACTTTATTATTAAACATGTACAATACTTCTTTTATTAAGAAAATTCTATTAATAGCAACAGTTGTCCTTTTCTATTCTTGCGATAAAGATTTTAATTCAATTGGTGGCAGTTTGATCGGCGACGATCATTTTGGCCTTGAATCTGAAAAATATGATGTTTTAGCTTATAATCAGGAAGTAACTCCTGTTCAGTCAAACGGATTAACGCTTAACGGATTAGGGATTTATGATAATTCTGTTTTCGGTACAAATACATCAAATTTTGTAAGTCAGCTTACTATGGTGACAGATGCTCCAACTATTGGTGAAGCTCCGGTAATAGAAAGTGTAGTTTTAAGTGTTTCTTATTTGTCTCATGTAACTGAAGCGGATCCTAAGGGAGGAAATGTTTATGCGTTAGATTCTATTTATGGAGATCCTAAAGGAAAAATTAAACTAAGTGTTTACGAATCTGGAGTTCAGATGCGTTCTTCTTATTTTGATGGTGGTTCACAATTTGCTCAATTGTATTATACAAATCAGGATTCAGGTACAGATCCTATAAACTTTGATACAAGTAAAATTGGTGCAAGGTTGAATGATGATCCGGATCCGGCACAAAATGATGCATTCTTTTTTAGTGCAGCACAAAGAAAAGATTCAACAGTAGTAGATGCTAATGCAGCTGTAAAAACATATACATATACTTATGTAACTCCGGAAATGCGTTTGAATCTGAATAAAGCATTCTTTTTAGAAAAAATTCTAAAAGCGCCAGCTTCTAAACTTTCTTCTGCAGCTATTTTTCAGGAATATTTCAGAGGATTGTATTTTAAAGTGGAAAAATCAGATGGAAATCCTTCGAATTTAGCGTTATTAGATTTTGCAAAATCCGGGAATGCTAAAATCACAATTAAGTATAAGGCAAAAACAGCTATAACAACTGATCCTGATGATACAATGGAAGAAAAGTCATTGGTTATTAATTTATCAGGGGCTCAGGCTAGTTTGTATCAGGATGTTAAGAATCCAACCTATTATAATGCAGTAACAAATCCTAACAAAACGACGGGAGATGACAGGCTTTACCTAAAAGGAGGTCAGGGATCACTTGCTGTAGTAGATCTTAATGGTTTTGGTGCTAAGTTAGATGAAATCAGAACGAAGAACTGGTTAGTAAATGAAGCTAATTTGGTGTTTTCTATCGATGCTGAGAAAATGGCAGGGGCTTATGAGCCAAAACGTATTTATTTGTATGACTTAGATAATAGTCTGGCATTATTAGATTATAGTTTAGATGGTACTACTGCCACGGCTAATCCGCCTGGTAAAATTATTTACAGTGGTATTATAAATATTGATCCTACTTCAAAAAGAGGGACAACGTACAAAATCAGGTTAACGAATCATATTCGTAATATCATTAAAAATGCAACTGTAAAAAATGTGAAATTAGGTTTAGTGGTTACGGGGGATATTAATACAATAACTTTTGGCCAGTTGAAACTTAAAAATGACATTTTCTCAAATGTGCCAAGAGCCTCGGTTATGAGTCCGTTAGGAACAATATTATACGGTGGAACATCAAGTTCTAATGTTCCTGCCGGGAAAAAACTACAACTTGAGGTCTACTACACGAAACCAAATTAATAAATAATATATGTGTGGAATTGTTGGATATATCGGCCATCGAGAGGCTTATCCTATTGTTATCAAGGGGCTAAAACGACTCGAATACAGAGGTTATGATAGTGCCGGAGTCATGTTATATGATGATGAAACTGGTGTAAAGGTTTGTAAAACAAAAGGTAAAGTTTTGGATCTTGAAGCTAAGGCTAAAGATGTTTTTAATACAAGCGGAAAGATTGGAATTGGGCATACACGTTGGGCGACTCACGGGGTGCCAAATGATGTAAACTCACACCCGCATCTTTCTAATTCAGGTGAGTTGGTAATTATTCATAATGGAATCATTGAGAATTATGCACCGCTTAAAGAAGAATTAATCAAAAGAGGATATACTTTTAAGTCAGATACAGATACTGAGGTTTTAGTAAATCTTATTGAAGAAGTTCAAAAGAAAGAAGGAATAAAATTAGGTAAAGCGGTTCAGATTGCTTTAAATCAAGTAGTGGGTGCATATGCAATTGCTGTTTTTGATAAAAAAAATCCAAACGAAATCGTGGCTGCAAGATTAGGTAGTCCATTAGCAATTGGTGTTGGAGAAGGAGAATATTTTATTGCTTCTGATGCTTCGCCTTTTATCGAATATACTTCGAATGCAATTTATCTTGAAGATGGTGAAATGGCAAATATTAGATTGCACAAACCTCTTAAAGTTAGAAAAATTCAAGATGACTCTTTAGTGAATCCTTATATTCAGGAGCTTCAAATGAATTTGGAGCAAATCGAAAAAGGAGGTTATGATCATTTCATGCTTAAAGAAATCTATGAGCAGCCAAATGTTATAAAAGATACTTACAGAGGAAGACTTCACGCAAATGAAGGAATCGTTCAAATGGCAGGTGTTGAGGATAATTTAGAAAAATTCTTAAACGCAAAACGTATTTTGATCGTTGCTTGTGGTACATCATGGCATGCAGGTTTAGTAGCAGAGTATATTTTTGAAGAATTTACCCGTATTCCGGTTGAAGTAGAATATGCTTCTGAATTTAGATACAGAAACCCAATTATAAACAAAGACGATGTTGTTATTGCAATTTCTCAATCAGGAGAAACTGCAGATACAATGGCGGCTATTAAATTGGCTAAAGAAAATGGAGCTTTTGTTTTTGGAGTTTGTAACGTAGTAGGTTCTTCTATTTCAAGAGAAAGTCATGCAGGTGCTTATACACACGCAGGACCGGAAATTGGAGTAGCTTCGACTAAAGCATTTACAACGCAAATTACTGTTTTGACCATGATCGCATTGCGATTAGGTAAAGCAAAAGGTACATTGTCAAATCCTGATTTTCATGCTTACTTACAGGAATTAGAATTGATTCCGGAAAAAGTAGCTGAGGCATTAGAAACTAACGACAGAGCAAAAGAAATTGCTGCAGCTTTTAAAGATGCGCCAAACTGTTTGTATTTAGGTCGTGGTTATAATTTTCCTGTAGCACTTGAAGGAGCTTTAAAACTTAAAGAGATCTCTTATATTCATGCTGAAGGTTATCCTGCTGCAGAAATGAAACACGGACCAATCGCTTTGATTGATGAGCACATGCCTGTTATCGTAATTGCACCTAAACAAGGTCATTATGATAAAATCGTAAGTAATATTCAGGAAATAAAATCAAGAAGCGGTAAAATTATCGCTGTAGTAACTAAAGGGGATACTCAGGTTCGTGAGTTGGCTGATTATGTTATTGAGATTCCTGAAACTTCAGATGCATTATCACCGTTAATTACAACAATACCTTTACAGTTGCTTTCTTATTATATAGCTGTAATGAGAGGTTGTAATGTTGATCAACCGCGTAACTTGGCAAAATCAGTTACTGTAGAATAATATTTTATTAAAGTACATAAATGTTAAAAAAGCGAGATTTAGGTCTCGCTTTTTTTTATTGTCAAATTTTTTTTCTTCCTGTTGTATTTTTATTAAATCCTCATTTTTTTTGCAAAAAAATATATGTATGCATAGTATTTTTGTTTCTGGGACTTTGTTCTTTGATTTTAATTTAAGAAAACTAATTATCAAATAGTTAAAATTGTAACGAATTTTATATAGAATATTTATTTTTTTTAACATTTTTTTATTAATATCAAAAATATTTGTATTTTGGCTACATTAACTAACCAAAAACAAACCTAAATGAGAGTATGTCTACTAATTATGTTGTTTTTCAGCGGAATAACCTTCGCTCAGAATACAATTACTGGTTCTGTTACTGATGGTAACAAACAATCTATTCCTGGTGCTAACATTAGTGTTGTAGGAGATCGAAGCGGTACTTCAACCGACTTCGATGGTACATTTAAATTGACAACTTCAGTAAAATTACCGTTTACAATTAAGGTATCGGCAGTGGGATTTGAAGCTAAGACTTTTAATATCACATCGGCCAGCCAAAAAGTAAGTGCGGTATTAAAGGATGAAGAAACCAAGTTGAATGAAATCGTTGTTTCGGCTTCAAGAACTCCGGAGAGAGTAATTGAATCGCCTGTTACTATAGAAAGAATGGGAATTCAGGAAATTAAAAATACCACGGCACCCACTTTTTATGATGGTTTAGAGAATTTAAAAGAGGTGAATTTTAATACCAGCAGTATTTCGTTCAAGTCGATTAATACTCGTGGTTTTGCTTCTGTGGCCAATACGCGTTTTATGCAATTGGTTGACGGGATGGATAATTCTTCGCCGGCATTGAACTTTGTGTTAGGGAACTTAATTGGAATTTCAGATTTAGATGTGGCTAGTGTAGAGCTTTTGCCGGGAGCATCATCTGCATTATATGGAGCAAATGCTTTTAATGGTATCTTGTTTATGAATAGTAAAAGCCCTTTTGTTGATGAAGGGATTAGTGTTTATTATAAATACGGACAAACCACTCAAAAAGCGGCTGGAACTAATGATTATAATGATTTTGGAATAAGAGCTGCAAAAGCTTTTACAAAAAGTTTTGCCTTAAAAGCGAACTTTACTTATATGGAAGCAACGGAATGGATTGCTGCCGATACTAGAAGTATGACCGGAGGTTCTGTTGGTCATGCGAATAATCAAAATTATGATGGTTTGAATATTTATGGAGATGAGATAACTACTTTTATTCCAAATGTTGGTCAGGTGAGCAGAACGGGATATCGTGAGCAGGATTTGACAGATAACAAAGTTAAAAATGTGAAAGCAGATTTTTCTGCTCATATTAAACCTTTTAAAGATGAGACAGAAGTTATCCTGCAATATAAAATAGGTTTAGGTAGTACTATTTATCAGGGAGCTAATAGGTATTCTTTGAAGGATTTCATGATGCAGCAAGGAAAAATTGAGGTAAAAGGAAAGAACTTTTTTGCCAGAGTATATGCTACTGATGAGGATGCCGGAAATTCATATGATATGAGATTTGCAGGTTGGAATGTAAACAGGGCTGCAAAATCTGATCAGGAATGGTTTACCAATTATGCTACAGCTTATCAATTATCAGGTGCTGTAATGGGAACTAATGCAAATGAATCTGCAACAATTGCAAGAAATTTTGCGGATTATAATATACTACCTGCGCCAATTTCTTTTATTCCTGCGCCAAAAGGTTCAGCCAGATTTGAGCCGGGTTCAGTACAGTTTAATAATGCACTTGCCACAGTTACTTCAAATCCAGATTTGACACAAGGGGCTAAATTCATTGATCATTCAAAATTGTACCATTCAGATGTGAATTATAATTTCAGGGATATGATAAAATGGGCAGAAATTCAGGTAGGTGGTTCATGGAGGCAATATATTATGGATTCTGAAGGAACTATTTTTACTGATTATGATGGTCCAATTAGTTATAGAGAATATGGTGCTTATGGTCAGTTGACTAAAAAATTCATGGACGACAGATTGAAGTTCACAGGATCTTTGCGTTATGATAAAAGCCAGAATTTTGATGGAAATGTTTCGCCAAGAGTTTCGTTTGTGTATTCTGCGGGAGAATCTAAAAGACATAATTTCAGATTGTCCTATCAAACGGGTTTTCGTAACCCAACAACGCAAGATCAGTATATAGGTTTAGATTTAGGGCCATTTGCTTTAATAGGATCTGCTGCTGATAACTTAGATCGTTTTCAGGAAACTGTAAATGTGAGTGCTGCAGGACAAGCAATAGCGGGTCAGCCGGCAACAATAGGAATGTCTGGTCAAAATGCCTATCACAATGCTTATACAGTAGCCTCGGTTCAGGCGTTTGCTGCTTCTGCAAATCCGGGAGATCTTCAGGTAGCCAACATCGGGTTGGTGAAACCGGAACAAGTTCATGCTTTTGAGGTTGGATATCGTTCGGTAGTTCAGAATGATTTGTCAGTAGATTTAAATGTTTATTATAATATTTATAATGATTTTATGAATACTGCAAGAGTAATATCTCCGTATTATGGAACGGTAGGGACAGATTCTTCAAATCCTGCAGTGCAACAAAGTTATCAGGCTTTGGCATTTGGTGACAGAAGGGTGTATCAGGTTTATACCAATACTACGGCTCAGGTTTCTTCATTAGGTTTTGGAGTTGGTTTGTCTAAAAAGGTATATAAGGATTTTGAATTGGGTGTGAATTATAACTATGCTCAGTTTGATTTTAACCAGGCAGATGATCCAAGCTTCATAGCAGGTTTTAATACTCCAAAGCACAGAATTAAAGCTTCACTTGGTAATGCTAAAGTGATTAAAAACCTTGGGTTTAATGTGAATGTAAGATGGAATACTGAGTATTTATGGCAATCTTCTTTTGGAGACGGAATCGTTCCGGAAAATACAGTTCTGGATGCTCAGATTAATTATGCTTTTACAAAATTAAAATCAGTTATTAAAGTGGGTGCAACGAATCTTTTTGGTTCAGACTATATTCAGGTAATTGGAGCCGGATCTATTGGTCAGCAATGGTTTGTTTCCTGGACAATTAATCCGTAATTATAACAGTAGTAAGATGAAGCGGGTTTCTTTCTTAGATGAAAAATGAGAAAGAAGTAATAATTTTAAACTTAAATAACATGAGAAAAAATATAAAATTGCTATTGTTGGTTTCATTAACCTTTGTGGCGTGTAATAATGATGATAGCAGCGATAATCCGGCAGAAGTTCCGGTTGTTCCGGGGTCTGCAGTGTTTACTAAATACATAGCGCTTGGAGATTCTTTTGCTGCAGGTTACAGCGATAATGCTCTTTTTAAAAAGGGTCAGGAAGGGTCTTATACAAACATAATGGCGCAGCAATTTGTCGCGGCAGGTGGAGGTGCTTTTACAACACCATTTATGAATGATAATCTGGGAGGGTTATTATTAGGCGGGAATGTTGTGGCGGCTACTCGTTTGTATTTTAACGGACAGGCTCCTGTGAATGTTGCCGGAAAACCCACGACAGAAGTTACAACACATCTTACGGGAACTTTTGGTAACTTAGGAGTTCCGGGTGCCAAAAGTTTTCATTTAATAGCATCTGGATATGGAAATGTTGCAGGAGTGGCAAGTGGCGCTGCTAATCCATATTTTGCTCGTTTTGCCAGTTCGCCTTCAACTACGATTTTGGCAGATGCAGTAGTTCAGGATCCAACTTTCTTCTCTTTGTTTATAGGAGGAAATGATGTTTTGGCTTATGCAACTTCGGGAGGAATTGGAAAAGATCAGACCGGAAATATGAATCCTGCTACTTATGGAAGTAATGATATTACTGATCCAGCTGTTTTTGCAAGTGTTTACTCCGGTTTGGTTACGAGTTTGACGGCAAAAGGAGCAAAAGGAGTAGTGGCTAACTTGCCTTACATCACAACTTTGCCTTATTTTACTACAGTTCCTTTTAATCCGGCTCCGCTTACAGCTGCTCTTGCAACTCAACTAAATGCAGGTTATGCAGTTTATAATGGAGGTTTAAAACAAATGGTTGCCAATAAATTATTAACCCAGGAAGAAGCAACAAGAAGAACAGTCAATTTTATAGCGGGAAATAATGCGGTGGTGGTTGTGGATAGTTATTTAACGAATCTTATGGCTTACGGACTTCCTTCGTACAGACAGGCAACTAAAGAAGATTTGATAATTTTGTCCGCCAGAACATTTATTGGTACTACAGTTGGGGGAGATGCAGCAAAAGTAAACGGACTTTCGGTGCCATTGGCTGATAATTGGGTGTTGACAAAAGACGAAATTGCAGAAGTAAAAAAAGCCACAGATGCTTATAATGTAACAATAAAAAGAATTGCAGATGAAAAAGGTTTGGCTTTTGTAGATACAGGCGCTGTAATGACGCAGTTGTCCAGCGGAGGAGTTCGTTTTGGGAATTTTACCATGTCGTCGACTTATGTTACCGGAGGAGCTTTTTCTTTAGATGGTGTACATCCTAGTGCAAGAGGGTATGGTTTGATCGCTAATATTTTTATAGATGCAATAAATGCAAAATATGGTTCAACGTTACGTCATGTCGATTTGGGTATATATCCAATTCAATATCCCGCAACAATTCAATAATGCCAATTTTTTTAGTACGAAAGTCACTCATTTCTAAAATGTAGTGGCTTTTTTTCTTTTCTTAAAAAATGCTATTTTCTGTATTTGAAGCCTGAGTTTTAGGAATCAAACAAAATCGTAGTATTTTTTATAAAAAAAATATTGATTTTATATTTTAAAAAATTATCTTTGCGCTCTGAAAAAAGAGGTATTTTCGATAAACCTAAATAGCTATTTAATAAATACATAAGTAATGTCAAAAGTAATAGGAAAAGTTGCTCAAATCATTGGACCAGTAGTTGACGTAGTTTTCAACGGTAAGGATGTTGAACTTCCAAAAATTTATGATTCACTAGAAATCACTAAAAAAGACGGAACATTATTAGTTCTAGAAGTACAATCTCACATTGGAGAAAACACAGTTCGTACCATTTCTATGGACTCTACAGACGGTTTGTCTAGAGGATATGAAGTAGTTGGAACAGGAAATCCAATCCAAATGCCAATCGGTCCAGATGTATATGGAAGATTATTTAATGTAATTGGAGATGCAATTGATGGTTTAGGAAACTTGCCAAAAACAGGAGAAAACGGTTTGTCTATTCACAGACAAGCTCCTAGATTTGAAGATCTGTCTACTTCATCAGAAGTTTTATTTACAGGTATCAAAGTAATCGATTTGATCGAGCCTTACTCAAAAGGGGGGAAAATTGGATTGTTTGGTGGTGCTGGAGTTGGTAAAACAGTATTGATTCAGGAGTTGATCAACAATATCGCAAAAGGTCACGGTGGACTTTCAGTATTCGCAGGAGTAGGAGAAAGAACACGTGAAGGAAATGACTTACTTCGTGAGATGTTAGAGTCAGGAATTATAAAATATGGTGATGATTTCATGCACTCTATGGAAAATGGAGGATGGGATTTATCAAAAGTAGATATGCCAGGAATGAGAGAGTCTAAAGCTACTTTCGTTTTCGGACAAATGAATGAGCCTCCTGGAGCTCGTGCGCGTGTAGCACTTTCAGGATTATCTATCGCTGAGTATTTCCGTGATGGAGCAGGAACTGATCAAGGTAAAGATGTATTGTTTTTCGTTGATAACATCTTCCGTTTTACACAAGCAGGTTCTGAGGTATCAGCACTTTTAGGACGTATGCCTTCTGCAGTAGGATACCAACCAACTTTGGCAACAGAGATGGGAGCGATGCAAGAGCGTATTACATCTACAAACAAAGGATCTATTACATCTGTACAAGCGGTTTACGTTCCTGCGGATGATTTAACTGACCCGGCGCCGGCAACAACGTTTGCTCACTTAGATGCTACAACTGTATTGTCTCGTAAAATTGCTGAATTAGGTATTTATCCAGCGGTTGACCCGTTAGATTCTACTTCAAGAATTTTGACTCCTCAAATCTTAGGAAATGAGCATTATGACTGTGCACAAAGAGTAAAAGAAATTCTTCAAAAATACAAACAATTGCAAGATATTATTGCGATCTTAGGTATGGAAGAATTATCTGAAGAAGATAAATTATCAGTATCAAGAGCACGTCGTGTTCAACGTTTCTTATCTCAACCATTCCACGTAGCGGAGCAATTTACAGGTATTCCTGGAGTTTTGGTTGATATTAAAGATACTATCAAAGGATTCAACATGATTATCGACGGTGAGTTAGATCATCTTCCTGAAGCAGCTTTCAACTTGAAAGGTTCTATTCAGGATGCTATCGAAGCTGGAGAAAAAATGTTAGCTGAAGCATAATCTAGTTTTCAGTATTCAGTCGCAGTATTCAGTACTGAGACTTTTAACTGAGGCTGTAAACTAAAAAAAGATGATTTTAGAAATAGTATCACCAGAAGCTAAAATATTTTCAGGAGAAGTAACAGCAGTTACATTACCTGGAGTTGACGGAAGCTTTCAAATATTGAACCATCACGCTCCTATTGTTTCTATTCTAGAGAAAGGAACTATTAAAATTGCAGCGTCAAGTTTCAATTTTTCTAAAGATGTAGCGAGTAAATTCACGAAAGTAAATGACCAGACTTATACATTAGAGATCGAGTCAGGTACTATCGAAATGAAAGACAATAAAATTATTGTTTTAGTTGACTAAGGCAATTTTAGAATAAATAAAAAGCCAAACAGAAATGTTTGGCTTTTTTTATTGCCATAAATCATATACTTTTGAAGTATTAGAATCTCTTTATAAAATATTGATTGTTTTATAAAAGCTCAGTAAGCTTTTGTAATTAAGCTTCATCAATTTGATGCAGCCAAATAACTATGTCAAATTTTATAAAGAATATATGAAAAATATAAATAAAGTTGCTGTTTTAGGCGGTGGCGGAAGAACTGGAAATTATCTTGTAAACCAGTTATTGAAAAAAGGATTTAGCGTAAAACTTTTGTTGCGAAATCCTGAAAATTTTACCATTCAGAATCCAGACATCGAAATAATTAAAGGGGATGCCCTTGATTTAGAATCCATACAATTATTGCTAAAAGATTGTCAGGCAGTTGTGAGTACAATTGGGCAACGCAAAGACGAGCCTCTTGTTGCCAGTGCAGCAATCAGGAATATTCTGAAAGTAATGAATAATTACGGAATAGATCGCTATTTGTTATTGGCGGGATTGAATATAGAAACTCCATTTGATAAAAAAAGTGCTAAAACAGAAATGGCCACGGAATGGATGAAAACCAATTTTCCAATAATTCAGGAAGACAGGCAAAAGGCCTATGAATTTTTAGTTGAAAGTAATGTACAATGGACCCAGGTTCGGGTTCCGTTTATAGAATTTAATGATATAAGTGCTGAGATTTCAATAAGTACAGAAGATTGTCTGGGCGATAAGATTAGTGCAATTGATATTGCAAAATTCATGACTCAGGAAATGACAGCATCCAAATTCAACAGACAATCGCCTTTTATAAGTGCAATTTAAATAGTAAGTTACAAACAGCGGGCATGTCAAGCCCGCTGTTTATTTAATATAATTTCAATTTCATAACTTTGCTTTTATGAAATTACCGGAAAATCTAATTCAGAAGCTCGAAAATCGAAAGCAGAATAATTCGCTTAGAAAACTGCCTGTGTTCAATAATCTAGTCGATTTTTCTTCAAATGACTATATTGGATTCGCAAAATCAGAATCGATATTTAAGTCAACTCATGCTTATTTGCTGGAAAACGAAATTTTTGAAAATGGTGCAACAGGTTCGCGCTTAATTTCCGGAAATCATTCGTTGTATCAAATCGCAGAAGCATTTATTGCAGACTTTCATGACGCTCAATCGGCTTTAATCTTTAATTCGGGTTACGATGCCAATGTTGGCTTTTTTAGTGCTGTACCGCAACGAAATGATGTTATTTTGTATGATGAACTAAGTCATGCTTCTATTCGGGACGGAATTATTATGTCGAATGCTAAATCGTACAAATTCAATCACAATGATTTTGAGGATTTAGAACGACTTATTCAAAAATTTCCCGATACAAATATTTACATTGTGACTGAATCTGTTTTCTCTATGGATGGTGATAGTCCAAACTTAGAAGAATTAGTAGGCTTATCTGAAAAATACAATTGTTATTTAGTCATAGACGAAGCACATACTTTAGGTGTCTTTGGCGAAAAAGGAGAAGGATTTATTCAGTATCTTAATTTGCATCACAGAATTTTTGCCAGAATCATGACCTTCGGAAAAGGTTTAGGTTGTCATGGCTCAGTGATTCTTGGAAGCAAAGATCTTAAAGAATATCTGGTAAACTTTGCCAGAAGTTTTATTTATACAACAGGATTATCTCCACATTCTGTTGCTACAATTCTGGTAGCATACCAGCAATTAGAAATTGAAAAACAAAACATCGAAAAATTACGTCACAATATTGTGTTATTCAATCAGCAGAAGAATCTGTTGGGTTTAAAGCCAATGTTTGTTCGAAGCAAATCAGCAATACAATCCGCAATAGTACCCGGAAATGAAAACGTAAAACGATTAGCGCAACAATTGCAGGATAAAGGTTTTGATGTAAAACCAATTCTTTCGCCAACAGTTCCTGAAGGACAGGAACGTTTGCGCTTTTGCATTCATAGTTTTAATTCTGAAGAAGAAATTAATCAAATTCTGAAATTGTTAGAGACTTTATTTTTTAAGATTTAGTATTGTCAGGCTGAGCGGAGTCGAAGCCCATTCCAATAAGCAAGCCTTCGACTCCGCTCAGGATGACACTGCGACTTGTGAGATTATCCTTTTTATTGAGTTCTAAAAGTAAAAAAAATCTGTGACAATCTGTTTGATTCGTTTAATCAGCGGGCCAATTATAGAATGTTACTCCGTAAAAAATCTCTGCAATTCCTTGTCTTTCCTCACTTCTTAAAAAAGTTTTAGTTTCTTTTGTAACGTTTTGAATATTTGATTACTTACGAGTCGTAATCAAAATAACAAAACCATTATGAAATCAAAATCAAATTCTTCAAAACAAAGTGTTTTTAATGTTATCCTTTTTGCTTCAATAGGATTCCTTGTAGGCTTAGTAAGCTACTTTTTAATAAAAATCCTAAGCATCATTTTAACGATCTCAATAGTTTTAGTATTCGTTACTTGGTGGAATAGAAATAAGGACAATAAATATTAAAAAGGAGTTTCAATCAATCAATCAAATACAATCAATCAAAATGAAAAATTTATTTACATCAGCAATCGTTATAATCACTTTAGTTTTTAGTGTATCAGTTCAGGCGCAAACAAAAACGCCAAAATTAGAAAACTCTCTTTTATGGGAGGTGTCAGGAAACGGACTTTCAAAGCCATCATATGTTTACGGAACCATTCATGGTATTTGCCCGAATGATTATTTTATGGCAGAAAAAACGAAAAAAGCATTTCAAAAATCAGATAAACTAATTCTGGAGATTAATTTATCTGATCCTAATGAAATAGCAGAAGCCCAAAAAAGCAGTATTTCGTCAGAGCCGTTAAGTAAGAAGCTGACACAAGAACAATTGTCAAAATTAGATTCGATTTTACAAAAAAATACAGGTTTGAAAGTAAAACAATTAGATGGTTTTACTTTAGCGGCAATTATGGGTTTTATTTCTATAAAGACATTTGATTGTGAAACATTAAAATCATATGAATCAGATTTTATAGATTTGGCTAAAAAAGAAAATAAAACGATTGGAGGTTTCGAAACTGTAAAAGGACAAAGCAGCATATTGTCAAATGCTTACACAGATTCAGAATTGATAGAAACTGTTGGTGATTTTAGTAAGACCGAGACCAAAAAAATGGTTGAAGATTATAAAGCCGAAAACCTGATGAATCTTCATGGGGAGAATGAAAAGGCAATGAGTGACAAAGTTAGAAAATTGATAATTGACGACAGAAATAAAGATTGGGCACACAGAATGCCTGAGATGATGAAAGAGGAAAGTTTGTTTGTGGCAGTTGGAGTAGGGCATTTGCCAGGTAAAGACGGCGTGATTAATTTATTGAAAAAAGCAGGATACAAGGTAAAACCGGTAACGAAATAAAATCGTTTTGAAAGAGAAAGAACAAGAATTTTTAGATCGGATTCAAAGTCATAAAGGAATACTCTATAAAGTTTCTAAAATGTACATGGACAATCATAATGATCAGCAAGATCTGTTTCAGGAGATTGTTTGTCAGCTTTGGAAATCATATGATTCTTTTAGAAACGAAAGTCAGTTTTCGACCTGGATGTATCGGGTTGCAGTAAATACAGCTATTATTTTCTTAAAAAAAGAAAAACGAAAAGTAGATAAATATGAGATTGCTTCAGAAAACATCAAAGATGATGAAGGCGATTCGCATATTAAAGAAAGTCAAATCGATCATTTTTATAAAGCAGTCCAGAAACTGGAGAAAATTGATAAAGCGATTATTTTCTATCAGTTAGAAGGTTTCTCTCATAAAGAAATTGGAGACAATCTGGGAATCTCAGAAGGAAATGCACGCGTGAAATTAAATAGGGCAAAAGAAAAATTAAAAGAAATAATAAAAAATCAAGGATATGGATTTTAACGATATACAAAACGCATGGAATAATGAAAAGACAGAGAATGTTGTGCTTCCGGATAATTTAGCAAAAATACAATCAGCAAATATGCCGTTGGATAAAATTAGAAGAAATCTCAGGCATGAATTTCTATGGCAAATGGTCTTTATAATTTTTTTCGCTTTTATACCTTTTATTTACGCTTTCGAACCAAAAATAGCAAAGATTTACTATTTGTTCTTTAGCATATTTATTGCCGTTTGTATTTATTATTTTGCAAAGCTGTATTTGTTTTATAAACGACTTAATAATATTACATTAAAAACAAAAGATAGTTTGTACGAAACGTATTTTGATGTGAGATTGAATATGGAGTTATATAAGACTTTTGGATTCGCTGTAACGCCTTTTTCAATTTTGTTTTTAATTGGATTTTTCTATACAAAGTTTTCTAAAACTCCTGCTATACAGATAGTTGATGTCAGCGATTCTGAGCTGATTAGTGTTCTCTTAATGATTATTTTCTCTATCTTAGTTATGGGGGTCTTTTTAGAATGGTGGGTGCATTATTTTTATGGAAAATATGCCAGGGAAATAAGAAAAGTTATCGACGAACTAAAAGAAGAGTAGCCGAAAACAATAAACCTATCGTAATGATGGGTTTTGTTTTTAGTGGTATTTTTGCGAAAGCTATTGCACAGAGATACACAAAGAAAAATACAAAGTGACACAAAGCAAAAGTCATTTTAGTGAATCTTTGTTTTTTTTCTTTCTGTATCTCTGCGAAACAAAAAACTTATGAAAATATTTATAACAGGAATTTCTACAGATGTTGGTAAAACAATTAGTGCTGCAATCGTTGTTGAAGCTTTAGAAGCGGATTATTGGAAGCCTGTTCAGGCTGGAGATCTGGATAATTCGGATAGTCATAAAGTTAAAAGCCTATTGAGTTGTCATACTGAGCGAAGTCGAAGTACAAAATCTCAATTCTATCCAAATGCCTACAAATTAAACACACCTGCAAGTCCGCACTTGGCAGCTGAGATAGACGGAATTACAATTAATCTGGAAGAAATCAAAGAACCAGTTACAGATAACCATCTGGTTATCGAAGGAGCCGGAGGGATTTTTGTTCCACTAAATGAAAGCGACACAATTATTGATTTAATACAACCTGATTATAAAATAATTGTAGTTTCAAGACATTATTTAGGAAGCATCAATCATACTTTATTAACGATAGAAGCAATCAGAAATCGTGGTTTTGAAGTTGCTGGAATTATCTTTAGCGGAAGCGAAAACAAATCTACCGAAAGTCTAATCCTGAATAAAACCGGAATAAAATGCATCGGTAGAATTGAGGAAGAGCCTTACTTTGACCAAAATGTAATTCGTGAATACGCTGATTTGTTCCGGGAAAACCTTCTTAGTTTATAAAGAAAAGAATATAAAATAAAGAAAATAGACTTTCCTATCTTTGCCTCTATTAAGAGATATTAAATCTTTGTTTTTTACTCTATTTTCTATATTCTAAATAAGATGACTCTAACAGAAAAAGACAGCCAATACCTTTGGCATCCTTATACACAACACAAAACAGCACAAACTCCAATTGCAATTTCCAGAGGAGAAGGAGTTTTGCTTTGGGATGAAAACGGCAAGGAATATATTGATGCAATTGCTTCATGGTGGGTAAACCCGTTTGGGCACAGTAATAAATTTATTGCAGATGCGATTTACAAGCAATTAACGACTTTGGAGCATGTTTTATTTGGAGGTTTTACACACGAACCAGCAATAAAAGTAGCGGAAAGGTTAATGGAGATCTTGCCAAAAAATCAACAAAAAATCTTCTTTTCTGATAATGGGTCAACAGCCGTTGAAGTTGCGATAAAAGTAGCATTGCAGTATTTTTTTAATAAAAATGAAAAACGTACTACTATTATTGCTTTCGAAAATGCTTTTCACGGAGATACTTTTGCAGCAATGGCAGCAAGTGGAATATCTTTTTACACACAAGCCTTTCAGGGAATGTTTATTGATGTTGTGAGAATTCCGGTTCCGGTAAAAGGAAAAGAACAGGAAAGTTTTGACGCGTTGAAAAACGTGATTGAAAAACATAATTGTGCCGGTTTTATTTTTGAGCCATTAGTACAGGGAGCTGCCGGAATGGTAATGTATGAACCTGAAGCATTAGCAAAATTAATTCAGATTTGTAAAACCAGTAAAGTTTTGACGATTGCAGATGAAGTAATGACGGGTTTTGGAAAAACAGGAAAGACCTTTGCAATGGATTACGTTTCTGAAGAGCCGGATATGATTTGTCTTTCTAAAGCATTAACCGGAGGAACAATCCCAATGGCGATTACGACTTTTACACAAGAAGTTTTTGATGCTTTTTATGATGATGATATTAATAAAGCACTGTTTCATGGACATACTTTTACGGCGAATCCAACAGGTTGTGCAGCAGCTCTGGCAAGTATGGATTTATTGCAGACCGATGAAATGCAAGCCAATATTCAAAGGATAAATAAAAGCCATTTAGTATTTCAGAAGAAAATTGAAAAGCATTCAAAAGTAATAACAGCCAGGACATTGGGCGTTATTTTTGCGGTCGAAATTAAATCCGATTCAGCAGAAAGTTATTACGGTTCTATGCGAAACAAACTTTATAATTTCTTTATAGAAAAAGGGGCTATTTTACGTCCGGTTGGGAATATTGTTTACATTCTTCCTCCGTATATTATGACAGACGACCAGCTTCAAAAAGTGTATTCTATTATTGAAGAAGCTATAGAAATGGTATAAATTTGCCCACAGATTTAAACGGGTTAAACGGATTTTTCGCTGTTTTAAATATAATAATCTGTGTCGATCTGTTTAATCGGTATGATCCGCGTGCCATCTTTCAATAAAACTTCGCGAACTTTGCGATAAAAAAATACCACCATTGAATACCAAAATAGCTATAACATCTTTTTCATCCATTTCTCCTTTAGGAAATACTTCTGCAGGAGTTTGGGAGAAGTATCTCGAGAATCAACATTGTTTTTCTAAACAGTTTTTAGATCAGCAAGAAACTTCAGTTGCTACTCTTGATCCTGCATCAAAGCAAATAATTGCAGAAATAAGAGAATCAGATATTAAATATAAGTTTTTAGATGATTCGGTTTTATTTGCCATTGCAGCTTCCCGAAAAGCGGTTGAACTGGCAGGATGGAATTCTGATGCTGTTTTTGGAATCAATATTGGATCTTCGCGTGGTGCGACAGATTTATTCGAAAAACATTACAAAGAATATCTTGATACGGGCAAGGCACAGACTTTGGCCTCGCCAACAACAACTTTAGGAAATATATCGTCCTGGATTGCACATGATCTGCAAAGTGTGGGGCCTGAAATTTCGCATTCTATAACCTGTTCCACAGCGCTTCATGCATTGTTAAATGGTGTTGCATGGCTAAGATCAGGAATGGCAGATAAGTTTTTGGTTGGAGGAAGTGAAGCTCCTTTAACTGATTTCACAATTGCTCAAATGCGCGCTCTTAAAATATATTCCCGAATCGGTCAGGATGAAAATCCCTGGCCCAATTTAGCTTTTGATTTTGACAAGAGTCAGAACACTATGATTTTAGGCGAAGGAGCCGCAGTTTGCTGTTTGGAAGCCGGAGAGAAACAAAATGCAATTGCATATGTAACTGGTGTAGGTTATGCAACGGAAATCTTAGAGCATAATATCTCTATTTCTGCCGAAGCAACCTGTTTTCAGAAATCAATGAAAATGGCTTTGAAAGATGTTGCTTTAGAAACCATTGATGCGATTGTAATGCATGCTCCGGGAACGATAAAAGGTGACATAACGGAATTACGAGCTATAGAAAAAGTTTTCGGATCTCAATTGCCGCTGTTAACGACTAATAAATGGAAGATTGGTCACACATTTGGAGCTTCCGGCGTACTAAGTCTGGAATTGGCACTTTTAATGTTTCAACATGATACTTTTATTGGAGTTCCGTTTGGGACAAAACAAACCCAGACAAAATCGATAAAAAGAGTTTTAATCAATGCTGTTGGTTTTGGTGGTAATGCGGTGAGTATTTTAATAGAAAAAGCGTAATTCATTTTAAGTATGTAAATATTCTGATTCTATAGAAAAATAATGCTTTGTTACTTAGTTTTCTAAATTCTTTTCTAATTGGGTTACTTTGTCATAAACTAAAAAACTTTCGTATCCTCGTCGCAACATGTAATCACAGAATTTTTTTCGTTTTTTCAGAGTGTTTTTTTCGTTGAGATTATTCCAGCATCTTTCAGAAAGTTGTTCGAACGTGGTTTCATATTCTTCGGCAGTGATTTCTTTTAAGGCGAGCGTAATATTAGTCGATGAAACCTGTTTCATTTTAAGCTCATTCGTAATCCTGATTCTGCCCCAATGCTTAATTCTATGTTTGCCTCTGGCAAAACTGCACGCAAAACGGGTTTCATTTAAGAAATTGTTTTCAATTAGCTGAACAACCACAACATCAATTTCATCAGGAAACATTTTTAAACTGTATAATTTCGAAATTACCTCACTATGACAGCGTTCCTGATAGGCACAAAAGTGCTCTAATTTTAGAATTGCGTCTTTTATTGTGAAAATTGAATTCATGTTTTTTAATGGTTATTGCTAAAAAAAGAATCATTTTAATTTAGCGTATTGAACACGGCTTTGAGTTAGAATTGTAACTGTTATAATAAATTTTTAACGGTCTTAATTGCTATAATCGGAACTTCCTTGTTTTGTTTAATGCAAAAAGCAAATTTAAATATAAATAGTACGAAGGTAAAATAAAAAAACAGCTGAAGTTCTATAAAACTTCAGCTGTTTTTTTATTCAGGTTTATTTTAGGCACTCTTTCTTAAGTTCTCATTTGTGTTTTCAATCGCCTTCTCGTTTTTATAATCAATCCATTTTTGACCTTTAAATTTTCTCATCAAAATATCAAAATGGCGCATAACGAAAATATTATAAACTGCTTTTGATAAATTGGTAATACTTTTAGGAAAAGCACGTAAACTCATAGAAAAACCGGGAGTCAGATATTTCATATAATGCCAATAACCTTCAGGCATGTACAAAACTTCGCCGTGTTTTAAATTAGTAATATAGCCTTCTGTATTTTTAAGGGCAGGGAATTTTTCGTAATCGGGATTATCAAAATCAATGTCCTCTCTTGAAATTAATGCATGAGGTACTTTGTACATGTATTTAGACTGATCCGGAGCAAAAAGCATACATTGTTTTTCGCCATGAAAATGAAAATGCAGGATATTCGAGTAATCGATATCATAATGCATAAAAACTTTTGAGTTTTCTCCGCCAAAAAATAACATTGGCATTTGTTTGACTAATTTTAAGCCAATATCTGGCCATAAAAAATCTTCTTTTAGTATTGGGACTTCTTTCATTAGATTGTAAAGAAATATGCGATAATTAGTAGGCTTTGACTCTAATAGATCGACATAATCGCTCATCTTCATTTTAGTATGCGCTTCGTTAAAGCCATCTTCATGATTTACAGGCCTATTGTCGTATAAAGGGACAATAGTCTCGCCGGCGATTTCTTTGATATAGGACAATTTCCATTTTTGATAAGCAGGCCAATCTTCAGTTAGCTCTTCAATAACAACTGGAATTTGATATTTTACATATTGGGAAATAAAATCAGCTTTTGAGATCTTTTTTACCCTTTCGATTTGCTTTAACTTCATCTCTTAAATAAAAAAATTGCTTATAACTCTGTGTCATAAGCAATTTAAAAATATTTCGCGAGATTTATTAACTCATTTAATTAATTTTTTGATTTGATCGAAGCTTCAAGGTTTCTTTCAATTGTATGCCCCGGTCTTGACCATTTAGGTTTTTCGCCCAATGTAGTAAACTGCGAATCAGTTGCTTCTACTGTTTGTGGTTGAGAAACCTTAACAAATGGTTTTTGCGGAATCAATCCCAGTAAGTCAAACATTTTCATGTCTTCCTGTACGTCAGGATTTGGCGTTGTCAATAATTTATCACCTGCAAAAATAGAATTTGCACCGGCAAAAAAGCACATTGCCTGTCCTTCGCGGCTCATATTTGTTCTTCCTGCAGAAAGACGTACCTGAGTATCCGGCATTATGATTCTGGTTGTTGCAACCATACGGATCATTTCCCAAATTTCAACCGGTTTTTCTTCTTCCATCGGTGTTCCTTCAACAGCAACCAAAGCATTGATAGGCACAGATTCAGGTTGTGGGTTCAAAGTTGAAAGCGCCACGAGCATTCCGGCTCTGTCTTCGATGCTTTCTCCCATCCCGATAATTCCTCCGCTGCAAACCGTAACATTCGTTTTACGGACGTTTTCGATCGTTTGCAAACGGTCTTCGAAACCACGGGTAGAAATCACATCCTTATAATATTCTTCAGAAGTATCTAAATTATGGTTGTAAGCATATAAACCGGCTTCAGCCAAACGTTGCGCCTGGTTTTCAGTAATCATGCCCAAAGTACAACAAACCTCCATGTCTAGTTTATTGATGGTACGTACCATTTCTAAAACCTGGTCAAATTCTTCACCATCTTTTACGTTTCTCCAGGCGGCTCCCATGCAGACACGAGATGATCCGCTGGATTTGGCACGCAAAGCCTGGGCTTTTACCTGACTTACGCTCATTAAATCATTTCCTTCAACACCTGTGTTATAGCGGGCAGCTTGCGGGCAATAACCGCAATCTTCAGGACAGCCTCCGGTTTTGATAGATAATAAAGTAGATACCTGTACGACGTTCGGATCGTGTTTTTGCCTGTGTATTGTTGCTGCTTCATACAGCAAGTCCATCATAGGTTTATTGTATATGGCGATTATCTCGTCTTTTGTCCAGTTGTGTTTGGTAGTGTTCATTAGTTCATTGTTTTTGGAGCTTCAAAAGTAATTAAATTGTTCTAATCAATGATGCTCATCGCTTTAAATGAATATTTTGCATGAAATTTCAAAAAAGAAGCATTCTGAAATCATATAATTGTAAAAATTTATGATTTTAGAATGCTTAAATGATAGTTTTATTTTGAAATGTTAATCGGCGACATACTTATTGTTCCAGTATAGCATCATCATTAAAGTGACAATTACTGACGATGCGACTCCTTCAAATAACAAACAAATACAGTAGGTTGGTACGGACGGATTTCCTCCAAACATAAAAGCTTCTGATAAGGTTTTTACATAAGCATCTCCGCCTCTTGCATAACTATATACTAATAATCCAAAAACACTCATCGCTACACCAACTACAGAAGTTGCCATAGCAGAAACCGCATTCGATACAAAATTGGTTTCTCCTTCCTGAAGATTCATCTTCATCGTTTTATTTACGCCATAAAATATAAAAAATACATTCAGCGTCCGTAAATAGAATAAATGAGCTAAACCTAATACGTTCATCAATAGAAAATAAATTCCTATACCAAGGAAAATCAAGAAACCATTGGTAATTTCTTTAGGTAATTTCATAGTGGTTATTTTTAAATAAGTTAATAGTAAATATTTGATAAACAGAGTTCTATATCAAATTTACTAAAAAAATAACTACGATGATTTAAAAAAGGTAAAAAGTATTTTAGTTGCTTTTTAGAGCTTACTAATAAAAGCCAAAGCATCTTTTTCGTCCTGATTTAATTGAGCTTTAAGCAAGTCTAATGAACCAAATTTTTGCTCATCACGAAGATAATGTAGTAAAGAAACTTCGATTTTTTGACCATAAATAGTAGCATCAAAATCAAATAGATTTACTTCGATAGTTTGGTTTTGCCCATTTACAGTAGGATTAAAACCGATATTCATCATCCCAAAAAATTCCTGATCGGCAATTAAAGCTTTAACTACATAAACACCAATTTTTGGAATTAGCTTGTATTCTTCTTCAATTTTGATATTTGCTGTTGGAAAACCAATTGTTCTTCCTAATTGTTTTCCTTTTACAACCTCGCCAGATAAAAAATAGGCGTAGCCTAAATAATCATTGGCCAAAGTCATATTTCCTTCGTTTAAAGCTTTTCTGATCTTGGTCGAGCTTACAGATACATCCTGAATTTCCTGCGCCGAAATTTGCTCAACTTCAAATCCATATTCTGCTCCAAAAGCGATTAAATCATCAATATTCGCCGTTCTGTTTCTTCCAAAACGGTGATCGTGACCTATAATTATTTTTTGAATATGAAATTGCTCGACTAAAATAGAACGTACAAATTCTTCGGCAGTCAATCTTGAGAAACTTTCGTTAAACGGATGAATAACAAGATTTTCAATTCCTGTCGCTTCAAGAAGTTTTGTTTTTTCAGAGATTGTATTCAAAAGTTTTATCTCTGATTTTTCCTGTAAAACCATTCTCGGATGAGGAAAAAATGTAAGAACTAAACTCTCGTATTTTCCGTTTTCAGTATTTTGAGTAATTCGTTCCAGAATTTTTTTGTGACCAATATGTACGCCGTCAAAGGTACCAAGAGTTAAAATCGTTTTCTTGGTTGACTGAAAATCGTTTATAGAATGAAAGAGCTTCAAAACAAATAATTTAAGATGTTGCAAATTTATACTATCTATTTTAAATTTTATGCTAAGCTCAATTGATTTTTGATGACAATCTATTTCTTTTTTCAAAAATGAACTAACTCGTCTGCTAAAAAGCATTAATTGTAATATATCTGTAAGAATTTAATTTAATTCGCTTAATTTTGATTTTTCAATTCCCACCTGAGTATGAAAAAAAAGCTACTTTTCTTGTTTTTTATTTTTTGTTGCGCAAATATTTACGCTCAAAGTGATGATTTGTGGCAAAAAGTAACCGCCGGTACCTCGGGTAAAAGAGTAAATTTATCTGATTCGCAACGAAGCTATTATAAGCTTAATACCGATTTTTTGAAATCAAAACTTTCAGGGGTAACAAATAAAACGTCAAAAAGAAATACGATACAAATTACAATTCCAAATTCAAATGGTGTTTTAGAAAGATTTACAGTTTGGGAATCGTCAAATTTCGAACCGGAATTACAGGCAAAATATCCTGAGATAAGAGCTTATGAAGGAAGTGGCGTAGACGATAAGACTGCTAAGATACATTTTAGTGTTGCCCCGATAGGAGTGCAGACAATGGTGTTTCGTGCTGATAAATCATCTGAATTTATGGAGCAAAATCAAGATGATAAGTCTGAGTATGTTTTGTTTACTAAAAATAATGGAACATCAAAAAGCAGATTAGATTGTAAGACTACAAATGCAATCCTGAATACCAATAATTCATCATTAACATCTAAATCAGCCAGCAGTAAAGTTTTTAAAACCTTGCGATTGGCGCTTTCCTGTACAGGAGAATATACAGCTTATTTTGGCGGTACAAAAGCTGGCGCATTGGCTGGTATGAATGCTTCTCTAAGCAGGGTAAATGGTATTTTTAATAAAGATCTTGCTGTAAAATTAGTCTTGATTGCAAATACAGATGCTGTTATTTACACAAATGCGGCGACAGATCCTTATTCTGATGCGAGCAAAGGAACGTCAGAAGATAAGTCAGATGGTAATGATTATTGGAGTAAAGAAGTTCAAAAAACATTAACAACTGTCATTGGTGAAGCAAATTATGATATTGGACATTTATTTGGAGCTACGGGAGGCGGAGGTAATGCGGCCTGTATAGGGTGTGTTTGTGATAGCCCAACAGCTACAAATGTTATTGGTAAAGGTAGTGGTTATACCTCGCCATCTAATGGAAAACCTCAGGGAGATTCGTTTGATATTGATTTTGTGGCTCACGAAATGGGACATCAGTTAGGTGCAAATCATACTTTTTCTTTTGATGGAGCCGAAAGAACAGGTGTGAATGTCGAACCTGGAAGTGGTTCTACGATAATGGGATATGCAGGAATAACAAAATATGATGTTCAGGATAATTCAGATGATTATTTTGCATACGCCAGCATTGCGCAAATTCAAAATAATCTTGCTACAAAAAGTTGCCCGACAGATGCGCCAATAATAAACAACCCTCCCATGATTGATGCAGGTTTAGATTATTCGATCCCTATTAGTACAGCATTTGTTTTAACCGGTACCGGTTCAGATCCTGAAGGTGATACTATTACGTATACCTGGGAGCAAAATGATAGTGCATTATCATCATCAACGGCAAATAGTAATAGTATTGCATATTCAACAAAACCAGACGGACCATTGTTCAGGTCTGTAGTTCCGGAAAGTTCTCCGGTGCGATATATGCCGGATTTTAATACCGTTCTTCAAAATAAATTAACCACAACATGGGAGTCTGTTTCGTCTATTGCAAGAACGTTGCATTTTACCTTAACCGGACGCGATAATGCAGCTCAGGGATCTGCGCAGACAAGTACAGATGATATGATTGTGAATGTGCTGGCGAATGCAGGGCCATTTGCGGTTACGTCTCAAAATACTAATGATGTGAGTTGGCAGATAGGATCGTTTCAGACTATAACCTGGAGTATAAATAATACCAGTATATTGCCTGGTTCTTCAACTGTAAATATTAAATTATCTACAGATGGCGGCATTACATTTCCAATAGTTCTGGCGTCAAATACTCCAAATGATGGAACAGAAGTAATTCAAATTCCTGAAAGTATAGAAAATTCGACAAATTGCAGAATTTTGATCCAGCCTACAGCTAATATTTATTATGCCATAAACAGCAAACCATTTGCGGTTGGTTATACATCGACAACAACTTGCGATTCGTATAATTTTGGCAATGCTTTTGATATTCCTTTTGCAACCAATTTTACAACCAGAACGGTAAATGTACCTGCTTCGACAGGAACGGTTTCTGATGTGAATGTTCTGGTGAATTTTACACATGAAAAACTTTCTGATGTCGAAATTCAAATGGTAAGTCCGCAAGGGACAATTGTAAATCTTTACAATAATAAAAGCTGTGGAGGAATACAGTCTACTTTGTCACTTCAATATGACGATGATGGAGTTGCGTTAGATTGTTCTAAAACAATAAGTCAGATTGTGGTTCCGGTTGATTTGTTAAGTGCTTTTAATGGTCAGGACCCTAAAGGAAACTGGACTTTAAGAGTTCGCGATGCAGTTACGGGTAATTTGGGGAAAATAAATTCAGCATCGATAAATATCTGTAATAAAACGTTTATCCCGGGAACACCTGATGTTCAAAATGCTGATTTTACACTATATCCAAATCCTAATAAAGGTAATTTTACCATCCAGTTCAAAAGTGATGCTATAAATACCATTCAGGTTTTTATATATGATATTTTAGGTAAAAAAGTATATTATGATTTTTTTGAGAAAACAGCTTATTTTAATCAAAACATTCAATTATCAAATATCTCATCAGGAGTTTATTTTGTTACAGTTCTTGAAGGAAATAAAAGAACGGTTAAGAAAATAATCGTAAATAAATAAAGAAACAAAATTCCATAACAATTGGAATTTGGAATTTATTTTTTGGATTTTTATTATAAAAGGTTACGAGTTCGCAATTGCCATACAGACAATACTGATTTTGGCTCCCGGAATTTTTAATAAAGCACGTGAACATGCTTCAAGAGTGGCGCCGGTAGTCAAAACATCATCTACAATTAGAAAATGTTTGTTTCGATTTTCTTCAGTAGAAATAACATCAAAAATATTTTCGATATTATCAGATCTTCCTGCGAGATTCTTTTTTGATTGTGTTTTAGAATATTTTTTTCGATATAAAACAGCTGCATTATAATCAATATTTAAACCTTTGGCGAGTGCTTTTCCAAAAGTAGTAACCTGATTATAGCCTCGTTCCCGAAATTTTTTGGGATGTAAAGGAACAGGAATTACGATGTCAAAAGGAATTTCCAGAACTATTTCCTTTAAATCTTCAACAGACCAATTTCCTAAAACGGTTCCAATTTCTTCATGACCCTTGTATTTTAGGTTGTGAATGAGTTCCTGGACAATTCCTTTTTTATTAAAATATAAAAGAGCCGATGCATGTTCGATAGCAATCTTTCCATAGAATTTTTTGACCGCTTCGTTTTTAGGATCTAAATGATATTGCGTCAGGGGCATTTCGTGACGGCAACTGGTACATAAAACGGTTTCGTTTGTGATCAAAATAGTATGACATCCGGCACAAACTTTAGGGAAAAACAGGTTAATAAGGTAATTAAACACAAATAGAAAGAATTTGGTTACAAAAATAACGAAATGAATGCTTCAATCTTTATAATTTTTCTTTTTTTTCAACGTACTTTTTATATTTTTGCATCACTATGGCAAAACAAGAAGATATATTTAAGAATGTGGTTTCGCACGCAAAAGAGTACGGATTTATTTTTCCGTCAAGCGAAGTATACGATGGATTGAGTGCAGTGTATGATTATGCACAAAATGGTGTCGAGTTAAAAAAGAATATCCGTGAATATTGGTGGAAATCAATGGTTCAGATGAATGAGAATATTGTAGGCCTTGATGCCGCAATATTAATGCATCCAACTACCTGGAAAGCTTCAGGCCACGTTGATGCATTCAACGATCCGTTGATTGATAATAAAGATTCAAAAAAGAGATATAGAGCTGATGTTTTAGTTGAAGATCATGCTGAAAAGATTAATCAAAAAGCTCAAAAAGAAATTGAAAAAGCGAGAGCTCGTTTTGGAGATGCATTTAATGAGGAAGAATTTGTTGCAACAAATGCCCGCGTCGTAGAATATCTTTCAAAATACAAAGAAATTTTATCAAGGCTTGCAAAAGGAATGACTGATGATCTTCAGGATGTAAAAGCATTAATTGAAGAATTGGAAATTGCTGATCCTGAAACCGGTTCTAGAAACTGGACAGACGTAAAGCAATTCAACTTAATGTTTGGAACTAAGTTAGGAGCTTCTGCAGATTCTGCAATGGATTTATATTTACGTCCGGAAACGGCGCAAGGTATTTTTGTGAACTTTTTAAATGTTCAGAAATCTGGTCGTATGAAGGTTCCTTTTGGAATTGCTCAAACGGGTAAAGCTTTCAGAAACGAAATTGTTGCAAGACAATTCATTTTCCGTATGCGTGAATTCGAACAAATGGAAATGCAATTTTTCGTTCGCCCGGGTGAAGAAATGAAATGGTACCACCATTGGAAAGAAACACGTTTAAACTGGCACTTATCTTTAGGATTAGGAAAAGAGAATTACCGTTTTCATGATCACGAAAAATTAGCACATTACGCAAATGCCGCTGCTGATATTGAGTTTAATTTCCCTTTTGGTTTCAAAGAATTAGAAGGAATTCACTCTCGTACGGATTTTGATTTAAAAGCGCACGAACAATATTCTGGTAGAAAATTACAATATTTTGATCCTGAACTAAATGAGAACTACGTGCCATACGTAGTAGAAACTTCAGTAGGTTTAGATCGTATGTTTTTGGCTGTTTTTGCAACATCATTGCAGGAAGAAACTCTTGAGGATGGTTCGACAAGAACAGTTCTAAAATTACCATCAGTTTTAGCGCCAACAAAAGCTGCGGTACTGCCATTAATTAAAAGAGATGGATTACCTGAAATTTCTAAAAAAATCATAGATGATTTAAAATGGGATTTCACGGTAGCGTATGATGAAAAAGATGCTGTAGGACGTCGTTACAGAAGACAAGATGCTCTTGGAACTCCGTTTTGTATAACAGTAGATCATCAGACAATCGAAGATCAGACAGTAACAATTCGTCATAGAGATACAATGAAACAAGATCGTGTAAAAATATCTGAATTAAAGGATATAATAGAAAACGAAGTTTCAATGAAAAATTGGTTAATGAAAATGTAATTTTTTTTAAAAACAATATTTATAAAAAATCCCAAATTCCATATCGGAATTTGGGATTTTTTTAGTTTTATTAATGCATTTCGTCGGATTTTTTTGCATTTCATCCTTATGTGTTAACATTTGTGTGGAATGTATTAACAATGAAATAGTAAAATAGTTGAAATTTGTATTTTTAATTGCGAACCACTAAAACAAATTTTTTCAAAGTATTGATGAGGCTAAAGGAATAGTTGTCTGTGATCCATGAAAATTCAACAAAAACTAATATTGAAAAAGTATTCGTATATTATCATTGACGATGATGCAGAAAGTATTCTAAAAACAAAAACAGTTGCAGAAGGTTTCCCTGAGTTAGCTTTTTTGGCTTCGGCTGCAAATTATCATGATGGTTTGCATTTGGTTTTAGAACACCGGCCTTCGATTATTTTTTTAGAAATTGATCCGCGGGACTTATCCAGTAATCTGTCGCTGGCATTTATAAATGAGCTTTACAGATTTTTTTCTCATCTTCCGAAGATCATTATTACCACACCAAAAAGAAAGCTGGCATTTGAAGCCATTCAATACAGCGTTTTTGATTATATATTAAAACCGGTTCAGTCAATAGATTTATTGAAGATGCTTTTAAAACTTGAAAAAAGTGTTTTAGAAGCTAATTCAGCTGAAATAAGGAACGAAACAGCTTCGGCAATACTTCCATTTGCCCAAACACCCGAAGTTGTCGAAAAGCCACTTATTATCTGTATTAAATCATATGGGGATTATCGCTATATCAGCGCCCAGGATATTTGTTATTTTCAGGCAGATAATAATTCAACGGATATTTATCTGAACTCCGGAGAAATGATCACTGCTTTTAAAACTTTAAAGCATTTCGAGGGTGTTTTATCACATCCTTTTATCCGAATTCACAATAGTTATATTATCAATAAAAATTACATTTCGAGAATTCATAGCGGAAGCTCAGTTTGTTACATAAAAAACTCACTAAAAAAGATTCCTTTTTCTAAAACCTACAAACCAAATGTAGATCTAATTATTGCTGATTTTTCTATAGGAAATTACTTAGAAGTCTAAAAACTAGACGTTTACATCTATTTGGTGCCCATTGACTATCAATTGGGTATGTTCTACCATAAACCTATTTTTTCGTATATATTTTCTTTGAATCCGGAGTTAGTTTTACACCATGATTCGCACAAAGCGATGATTTCCTAAAACAATAAATCAAACAAATAAATACCTCAAATCATGAAAAAAGCAGCTTTAACATTCGGATTATTTTCTTTAGTAATGGTAGCAACTTCATTTGCAACTCCACAAATTAATGATGTATATAAAGGTGATATTAACACAACTCTTGAAACAGACGGAACTGGTGCAACAGGAGGACCTACAAAGAAAGTAGATTCAAATAGAATTACTTTTGACACAAGTAATGATTCCAGTCTTGGAACAATCAATCAATCTGTAGGTGGAAACAAGAAATTAGACTAAAACCTTACAATAAAAAATATATTTAAGCTGCCATTTCATGGCAGCTTTTTTTTGTATCTATAGTTTTACTATTTTTGGTAAAATTCAGGCTGCAATTGAAAAAACACCACCAAATAATTGTCCTTTTATTCATTGTTTTTGGGGCTTGTACCAAAAAAGCATCTTCGTTAGATGGTTTACATTCTCCTGTAGACAGTCTTCCCAGCTATCTTTCTTTAGCCAATGACGATAAATTACCTTTAGAATTTAAGAAAAAATACAATCAAAAAGCACTTGATATAATTCTGGATCAAAAAAATGATTCAATGAATAAGGTAAATCTTTTTAAAGTTGCCAATCGATATTATAATATGAACGATTGGAAATCCTATCGGGAGACAGCAAAACTTATACTAGAGAGGTCAAAAAAATCAAATGATTCTGTTAGTATTGCCAAAGCGTATTCTTATTTAGGAGATTATTATATCGTTAAGTCCATTGCTGATAGTGCTTTTATGAGCTATTTTAAAGCCGAAAAGTATTATTTGAGATTAAATGATCAATATAATATTGCAAGAACTTTTTTAAATAAGGCAAGCCTTCAGTATAATGAGGGTGATTTTTTTGAGAGCGAAATAACTGTTTTCAAAGCATTGAATAGCTTAAAGAAACAAAAAAAGGTAAATGATCTTTTTTATGAAAGTTATAATCTTTTGGGAATCCTTTATAATGAAAGAGAGGAATATTCAAAAGCCCTGGAATTTCAAAATAAAGCTTTAAATGTTTTAGATGATAAATCAATTCCGTCACAATTTCAGTATAGAGCAACTTCATTAAACAATATTGGATATGTTTATTTAAATAAACATGATTATAAACAAGCGAAGGTTTATTTCAAAAAAGGTCTGGACGAAAAAAATCTGTTTGTTGACAAGACAACTTTATATGCCATATTAATGGACAATTTAGCATATTCTAAATTTAAGTTAAATGAATCAGATCAGTTACCCGACTTATTTTACAAATCGTTAAAAATTAGAGATAGTTTAGGTTTAGATGGCGCAACAGTTGCGAGTAAAATTCATTTATCGGAATATTATGCTTCAAAAAATGATTCACTCAGAGCGATTCAATTTGCAAAACAAGCACTTAATTCATCACGGGGTGCAGCTAAATTAGTCAGTACATTAGAAGCGCTTAAACAATTAGCGATTGTTGATGCTAAAAATGCTTCAAATTATTCGCAGGAATATATTAAGCTGAATGATAAAATGCTAAAAGCTGAGCGCAAAATGGGTGAGAAATTCTCTCGAATTGGTTATGAAACCTCCGAAATTAAAGATCAAAACTCAAGTCTGCAAGAAAAGAACAAAACCCTAATTTACGTTTTTAGTATCTGTACATTAATAGGATTGTTTTTTTATGTTTACAAAACACAACAGGCCAAAAATAGAGAATTACTTTTTAAACAACAGCAGCAAATAGCGAACGAAGATATCTATAATCTTATGATTTCGCAACAAAATGATATTGAGCAAACCCGAATAAAAGAAAAGAAAAAAGTGGCTCAGGATCTGCATGATGGAGTTTTAGGGAGAATGTTTGGTGTAAGGATAAGTTTAGACAGTCTTGATAAAATTGATGAAGTAGAAGCTGCTCCCAAAAGAAAAAAGTATCTGACGGAATTAAAACATATTGAAGAAGATATACGTGAAATTTCGCATGACTTAAATAGAGAGAAATCCGAATTAATTAATAATTTTATCGCGATTTTAAAAAAATTATTCGAAGACCAGCAAAACACATACGATTCAAAATTAATTACCTCGTTCGACTCTAATATTAAATGGGAACTGGTAAGTAATACTGTTAAGATTAATTTATACAGAATCGTGCAGGAAGCACTTCAGAATTGTAATAAGTATGCAAATGCAAACACGATTACTGTTGAATTTAAAAGTGAAATAGATCATTTGGTATTGTCTATTTCTGATGATGGAATTGGATTTAATGTGAAAAGAATAAAAAATGGTATAGGATTGCATAATATCCAATACAGAGCGACAGAATGTAAAGGTACTGCGACCTTAAAATCAACCCAGGGAGAAGGAACGCTTCTTGAAATTAAAATCCCTATAGATCAGAAAATAAACCTACAGAATACATGATAGTTGACCAAAATGCCACAGATCCTGAATTAATTAAAATGAATATTTTAATTGTTGACGATCATCCCTTTATTATTGAGGGATATAAAAATGCAATAACACGTTATAATCCTGATCAATACGAATTTATAATTTCGCAGGCTCACGATTGTAAATCAGGATATGATTTAATCGAAGACGAAAAAAGCCCAAATTTCGATATCGCTTTTTTAGATATTAGTATGCCATCCTATGAAGAGAAAGATATTTTTTCAGGCGAAGATTTGGCAAAACTAATTTTAAAGAAAATGCCAAGTTGTAAAGTGATTTTGTTGACAATGTATACCGAATTACTAAAAATTAAAACCATTATCAGAACCATTCAGCCCAATGGTTTAGTCATAAAAAATGATCTTACTTTTGATGAATTGCTTTTTGCACTGGACAAAGTGATGAAAAATGATAAATATTACAGTCAGTCAGTTCAGAAGATACTCAATCAATCGCCTCATAATTCAATTGAAATCGATGAGTTTGATAAGCAAATTTTATTTCATTTGTCAAAAGGAACATCACTTGAAGACATGCCGCAATACATTCCGATTTCTTTAAATGCGATTGAAAAACGTAAAGTGAGCCTTAAGGAATTACTCAAAGTAAAATCTGGCTCTGATGAAGAATTGCTGAAAGAAGCCAAGAGTAAAGGACTTTTTTAAAAATGAAACTCTAAATAAAAAAATTCCAAATTCCAATAATACAAGATCATTGGGATTTGGAATTTTTTTTATTGAAATTTTAAATCTGCTATTCAGTCAAAGCATCCCAGCCACGCGCTTTTAAAGGAATTTGAGTGTTGGCACGAGTCACTAAATTTATCCCTTCGCTTTCGTCTGCCATATGGCCAATAACAGAGAAATTTGGATTCCCTTTTATCTTGTCAAAATCATTAATGTCGATCGTAAATAATAATTCATAATCTTCGCCACCATTAATCGCCACAGTTGTACTGTCAATATTAAACTCTTCGCAAGTTGAAATAAATTGAGGATCTAACGGAAGTTTCTCTTCGTATAAATTACAGCCTACTTTTGATTGTTTGCATAAATGGATAATTTCAGAGGATAAACCGTCTGATATATCGATCATCGAAGTTGGTTTAATTTCAAGTGCATGCAATAAAGTACGAACATCTTTTCGCGCTTCAGGTTTTAACTGACGTTCGATTAAATAACTGTACATATCAAGATCAGGCTGACTGTTTGGGTTTACCTGAAAAACCTGCTTTTCGCGTTCTAAAACTTGTAATCCCATATAAGCAGCACCAATATCTCCGGTTACAACAAGTAAATCTGTTTGTTTGGCACCATTTCTATATACAAGTTCATCTTCATCAGCTTCACCAATTGCAGTAATGCTAATAATTAATCCTTTTTGCGATGAGGTAGTGTCTCCACCAATAACATCCACTTTATATTCTTTTGCAGCGTGTGTAATCCCTTCAAACAATTCTTCTAATGCTTCTAGCGGAAAACGGTTAGAAACAGCTACAGAAACCGTTATTTGCGTTGGTCTGGCATTCATTGCACAGATATCAGATATATTTACAACAACAGCTTTATATCCTAAATGTTTTAATGGCATATAAGCCAAATCAAAATGTACTCCTTCTATCAATAAATCAGTTGAAACAACTACTTTTTTATCCTTAAAATCAAGAACAGCAGCATCATCACCAATACTTTTTAAAGTAGATTCCTGAGTAACATCAAAATTTTTTGTTAGATGTTCAATTAAGCCAAATTCACCTAATTGGGCTATACTGGTACGTTGCGGATTTTTATCTTCGATCATTTTTTCTAAATTCCAATTTTATTAGGGTGCAAAGGTACAAAGGTTTTATCGAACTTAATGACATGTTATATCTGAACGTATTATTTATGTGTAAAGAGGTGCTGATTTGTAGCTTCTTAATGCGTGTACTAAACCCGACAGGTTTTCAAAACCTGTCGGGTTTGAATTGCGCTACGTGTGCGATAACCGAAAAAAAATATTTCTGCAAACAAATATTCCTCATAATCTATATCGTAGAGGCGCACAGCAGTGCGTCTCCCGTCCAGTAACCACCATTTATTCCATTATTAATTATCATTTATCTCTTTATTTAATGTAAATAAATGGGATTATGTTGTGTCAATAAAATGGGGTTACGTTGTGTGAGACGCACTGCTGTGCGTCTCTACGTTTGTCAGCAGGAAAAAAACATTTATTTTTTTTTCCTGCTGACAAACTGTTGTCACCGACCCTCGATACTTTTGAAGTATTAAAAATATAAAACTTTAAAACTATGAAAACATTAGCTGCACAAGTAATTACTCCAGAAGATTTATTGAAACACTGGCAAGGTCATCGCGCCCTTACACGTAATGTTATCGAGGCGTTTCCGGAGAAAGATTTTTTTGAATTCTCGATAGGAGGAATGAGAACTTTTTCTAAAATGGCTGATGAACTTTTGGCGATTGCAGTTCCCGGATTAAAAGGAATTGTAAATAAAGAAGTAAAACCTTTTACTGAAGGATCAGAAAAACTGATTTTTAAAGCGCAATATCTTGAAAAATGGGATGAAGCGACTGCGGAAATTAATCAATACTGGGAGAAATTATCTATTGAAGATTTTAGTGCAAACTTTAATCTTTTTGGTCAATATGAATTTCCGATATATCAGAATATTTTATACTTTATTGATAATGAAGTACACCATCGAGGACAAGGATATGTATATCTGAGAGCTTTAGGAATTGAACCTCCTTTTTTCTGGGAAAGATAGTATTCTTGAAGATTGGCTAAATAAAAAAACTCCTGAGAGATGAACTTGAAATTCTTCTTTTAGGAGTTTTTTTATGATAATCTCTTTATATAACTTTCAACAAGTTCCAGTGTTCTGATTTTTAGTTTTTCGGGCTCCACAATGGTCGCATAATCTCCAAACATCAGAAACCAACGCGGAAAACTTTCCTGAATATCACGTGACATAAAAGTCATTTCGATTTGATTGCCAATTTCTTTTTCAGAAATGTAACCGTGATATTTTTGCTCGTATCGAATATAATTGATGATTTTTTTATCGACTAAAATCCTAACTTTTGTCGTAGGAATTGTTTCTATTTTAGTTAAATACGTTTCCAGAGAATCGTGTTCTATCGTAAAATTACATTCCGTTTTTTGTATTCCCAGAATTCTGTCTGTTCTAAACTGGCGGTAATCTTGACGTAAATGGCAATATCCCAAAAAATACCAATTATTATGATCATGAAAAACCCCAACAGGCTCAATGTTTCTGTTTGTTGCTTGTTCCGCTTCTGCAGTTTTATAACATAAAATGATTTGCTTCTTTTCTGCGATACTGTCAAACAAAATAGCTAACGTATTAGGTGAGCTGTCATGAAATAAAGGTTCTTGGGTTTGCATCAAAATTCTGGACTCAATATTAGATACCCAATCTTTGTCAGTAGTTTTTAGCACTGATTTTAGTTTATACATTGCCGATGCGTAATGAGATCCCAGAGAGGGATCCGTAAACTTTTGCATTAGTTTTTCGGCAGCAATAAAACTGCCTACTTCTTCGCGTGTAAACATAACGGGAGGTAAACGATAACCGTCCATCAAAGCATAACCAACACCGGCTTCGCTATAAATAGGAACTCCAGAAGCTTCAAGAGTTCGAATATCCCTGTAAATAGTCCTTAAACTAACTTCAAAACGATTGGCTAATTCCTGAGCTTTTACAATTTTTTTAGATTGTAACTGAATAAGAATAGCGATAATGCGATCAAATCGTTTTGGGGTTTCGTCCATTTTATTTTTATAGGTGCAGAGGTTTTTTGAAAAGTTACAAAGGTTCAAAGATACAAAGGTTCAGCGTTTAAAGAAATAAAAAAGCTGTTCCATATTAGGACAGATTTTGTGGTTAAAGAATGATACACAGTTTGCATTTCTATAGACGCACTGCTGTGCATCTTGGTAATCTATTTATCAAAAACAAAACCCGATAACGAAAGTCATCGGGTTATAAATTAGTTTGTAAATTTTGCAGTTAAATTTCAGAGTATGATAACTTGAAACATTAAACCTGAAACAAAATTAAGTTTCTAGAATCTGTATAAAAGTCCAAATTGTGGTTGGTCGAAAATGTTTTCAAATAAATTAATGTTTAAATTAAAAGTATCTGATGATTTTCCATTTTCTGGTGCAACGCTGTTGTATGCCAGTACATTTGCTAATGTAAAAGTTACCGCAATATTTTTGGTAACAAAATAATTAAGACCAACAGTAATGTCTGCTGTAACGCTGTTGCTTGTGTCGCTGTTTGGAGGAGTTTCGATTTTATTACGTCCGTAACCTAAACCAGCTTCAGCAAAGGCTTTAAAACGTTTTTTATCTAATTCTAAAAAGTAGTAACGAGCAAAAGCACCAACTCCAAATACATTTGTTTTAACCCTTGTGGCTTCTACTTCTTCACTGGAGTAATTCAGTTTTGCTCCAACCGCAAATTTATCACTCAATAGATAACCAAATTTTGGACTAAACCCATAATAATCCGTGTCACCACCTGTGCTAATTTTAATAGAACCTTCAAGAAACATATCGCCGTTTTGGAAAGTAACACCTTTTGCTGAATTCATTTCAGAGTCGACCTCACCCTGTTGCGCATTGGCAAATGAAAAAGTTAGCATCGATAAAATAATAAAAAATTTAGTTTTCATAATAATTGCTTTTAAATGTTGTAAGATTAAAATTATGTTTTTAGTCTTAAAAATTTGATGAAAGCAATCAATAGGATTAAAAATGAAGTTATTGAGTTAATAATCTTACATTTTAGTAGGTATTTACGTGTTTATTTTAATGGGTTAATTAACGTTTTGTGTGTGTTAAATGGGTTTTTAATGAAGTGAAAAATGGGTTTTCATTAAAATAAAAAACCCGATAACGCAAGTCATCGGGTTCAATCTATATTCTATTCTCTTTATTCTTTCTTCTAAAAAAATTAATCGTTAAGTTTCAAAACAGCCATAAAAGCTTCCTGAGGAATCTCAACGTTTCCTACTTGTCTCATACGTTTTTTACCTTTCTTCTGTTTTTCAAGTAATTTACGCTTACGCGAAATATCACCACCATAACATTTTGCGGTAACGTCTTTACGAAGTGCTTTAATCGTTTCACGAGCAATAATCTTAGCCCCAATTGCAGCCTGAATCGGAATGTCGAATTGTTGTCTTGGGATTAATTCGCGTAATTTTTCGGTCATTTTTTTACCAATGTTATACGCGTTGTCTTCGTGAATCAATGCAGAAAGCGCATCAACTGTTTGAGCATTCAAAAGAACATCCAGTTTTACCAGTTTCGAAGTTCTCATTCCTATCGGAGAGTAATCAAAAGAAGCATAACCTTTAGAAACTGTTTTTAGACGATCATAAAAATCGAATACAATTTCTGCAAGAGGCATGTCAAAATTCAATTCAACACGTTCAGTAGTCAAATACGTTTGATTGGTAATTACACCACGTTTTTCGATACATAAACTCATTACGTTTCCAACAAAGTCAGCTTTTGTAATGATGGTTGCTTTAATATATGGTTCTTCAACTCTGTCTAAACGAGATGGTTCAGGTAAGTCAGAAGGATTATTAACAACAAATGGAACTTCTGGTTCTTTTTTAGTATAGGCAAGATACGAAACGTTAGGAACTGTAGTAATTACAGTCATGTCGAACTCACGCTCTAAACGTTCCTGGATAATTTCCATGTGCAGCATTCCTAAGAATCCACAACGGAAACCAAATCCTAAAGCCGCAGAACTTTCAGGAGTAAAAACAAGCGAAGCATCATTCAATTGCAATTTCTCCATAGAAGAACGCAAATCTTCATAATCTTCAGTATCTACAGGATAAATTCCGGCGAAAACCATTGGCTTTACATCCTCAAAACCCGTAATCATATTAGTAGTAGGTGTTTTAGCATCAGTTAGAGTATCTCCAACTTTTACATCTTTGGCTTCTTTAATTCCTGAAATCAAATAACCAACATCACCAGCCGAAATCACATTTTTAGGAACCTGATTTAATTTTAAAGTTCCAATTTCGTCAGCAAAATATTCATTGCCGGTAGCCATGAATTTAATTTTTTGCCCTTTTTTAATCTGCCCGTTTTTTACACGGAAAATAACTTCAATTCCACGAAACGGATTGTAATGAGAATCGAAAATCAAAGCCTGTAGCGGCTCATCAACATTTCCTGACGGAGGAGGGATTTTTTCGATAATGGCAGCTAAGATATTTTCAACACCAAAACCTGTTTTTCCTGAAGCATGAATAATATCTTCTAATTTACATCCTAATAAATCGATAATGTCATCGCTAACCTCTTCAGGATTAGCACTTGGTAAATCTACTTTATTCAATACCGGAATAATTTCCAGGTCATTTTCTAAAGCAAGGTATAAATTTGAAATCGTTTGTGCCTGAATACTTTGAGCAGCATCAACAATCAAAAGTGCCCCTTCGCAGGCAGCAATAGATCGTGAAACTTCGTATGAAAAGTCAACGTGACCGGGAGTGTCAATAAGATTTAAAATATATTCCTCTCCTTTATAAGTATATTCCATTTGAATGGCGTGACTTTTTATGGTGATTCCACGTTCACGTTCCAGGTCCATGTTGTCAAGCAATTGAGCTTTTTCTTCACGAGCTGTAACGGTTTGTGTAGCGCCTAATAATCGGTCAGCCAATGTACTTTTACCGTGGTCAATGTGTGCAATAATGCAAAAGTTACGTATCTTTTTCATTTTAATATATCAATTCTCTAAACGAGTTTTTAAGTAATTTTCAGGGTATAAATTACGCTGTAGCAATTGCTGTAGAGCGTGTTATTAAGGCGCAAAGATAGCGCAAAGTTTTGGATTCTGGAATGTAGTTGTCCGATAGTTAGAATCTCAGTTTTAAAACAACCGTTAAAACTCAAAATTTAACCCTTTTTCAGTCAGTTTTTTGTAAGTTTCAGCATCAAATTTGTATAATTTGGCAGCTCTGTGCGAAACGTCCTGTTGCTTTTCGTCAAGAGCAATCAATAACTTCATGTGAAGAATTTTTCGGCGAAAATTAGATTTATCCAATTCAATTCCTAAAATTTCCTCATACAAATGCATTAATTGCAATAAAGTAAATTTTTCCGGCAAAAGATTAAAACCAATCGGAGCCTGACGAACGCGATTACGCAATTGCATCAAACTAAATTTAAGAATCTCATTATGATCAAAAATTAAATCCGGAATCGTATTAATTTTATACCATTTTGCTTCGATTACAGACAAACTGGCTTTAATATTATAATCTTCCCGATTCACCAAAGTATAATAACCAATAGTTACAACCCTTCTTTCCGGCACACGATCCGGATTCGTAAACGCCTTTAACTGCTCTAAATAAATATTGTCAAGACTTGTAAGTTCATACACAATACGATGTGCGGCATCATCAGCACTTTCCTCCCTTTTCATATATCCACCAAGAAGACCCCATTTTCCTATGCTTTCTCCTTCAGCATGCTGTACTAAAAGCACCTCAAGACTCGCTTTGTTAAAACCAAAAATAACGCAGTCAATCGTGATTCCGTCAATTCCCGGAGTAGTAATTTTGTGATCAGATTGAGGCGTATGTTGAGAAGAGGGAAAAGTCATTTGTTATAATTGTCAAAAGTATTAAAATTCAAAGTTGAATCCTTTTTCGGTCAGTTTAGTATAAATTTCCGGATCAAATTTGAATAATTTAGCTGCTCTGTGCGAGACATCTTGTTGTTTCTCGTCTAATGCCACAAGTAATTTCATGTGAAGAATTTTTCGTCTGAAATTAGATTTGTCCATTTCAATTCCTAAAATTTCTTCGTATAAATGCATTAATTGCAATAGTGTAAATTTTTCCGGTAAGAGATTAAATCCAATTGGAGCCTGACGTACTCTGTTTTGAAGATGTTTTAGACTATATCCTAAAATTTCGTTATGGTCATAAATCAAATTCGGGATACTATTGATCTTGTACCATTTTGCATCAGAGGCCGTAAAACCAGCTTTAATATTATAATCTTCTCTTTTTACCAACGCATAATATCCAATAGTGATAACGCGTCGAAGCGGAAATCGGTCCGGATCCCCAAATGCCTTCAATTGTTCCAGATAAATATTGTCAAGGCCCGTAAGTTCATTCAGTAAACGGTGCGCAGCATCATCAGTACTTTCTTTTTTATAAATCCATCCTCCCGGAAGACCCCATTTTCCTTTACTGATTCCTTCACCATGTTGTACAAGAAGCACTTCCAAACTTCCCTTATCAAATCCAAATATCACACAGTCAATAGTGATCGCGTTCATTGCGGTCTGCTCGCTTTTTAAAGCTGAATCGTCCTCTGTATTTTTAACCATGCGCTATTTTATATTTTGACAAATTAAATAAATAAAATGAATAGTTGCCTTCGTAAAAGCTTTATATTTTTCTTAACATAATAATTTTCTGATAATCAGTGATTTGGAATTTGATTAAAAATGATGTTTTAAAATAGTTATTCTTAAACGCTTGATTGTCAAATTGGTAATTCGTTATTTTTTTGATATTTTTTTATTGTGTTTCAACTAAAATTTTATTATATCGATAATAATTTGGTTCTAATAATCAGAATCGGAAAAAAATAACCCTAATATTTTGTTAATATAGAAAAAATGTTTTACACTTGTAGTCAAAATAACCATAAGATAAGTTCAGTTTGACTATAAGATTAAAAAGGACAAATCTATAACTAACTTTAAATACAACCAAATGTTTTTTTTAGGAATTGATTTAGGAAGCTCTTCGATAAAATTATCAGTTTTCGATCCTGAGAACGGAACGACTATTGGCGCAGTGAGTGTTCCTGATTTTGAAATGCCAATTGTTGCCCCAAAATTTGGCTGGGCAGAACAAGATCCTGAATCCTGGTGGTTGTATGTTAAAGACGGAATCAAACAATTGGGTTCAAAATCTAATGTTGATTTAAAAAAAATTGCCGGAATAGGGATTGCCTATCAAATGCACGGTTTGGTTTTAACCGATGAAAATTTGAATCCTGTTCGATCGTCGATCATCTGGTGTGACAGTCGTGCTGCTAGTATTGGAGACGAAATTTATAATCAGATTGGAGCAGATAATTGTCAAAAACAAATTTTAGGAAGTCCCGGAAATTTTACCGCTTCAAAACTAAAATGGGTAAAAGACAATCAGCCTGAAATTTTTGCAAAAGCAAAATACATGATGCTTCCGGGAGATTTTATTGCTGCCAAATTATCGAAAGTAGCACAAATAAGCACTTCAGGATTATCAGAAGCTGCTTTATGGAACTTTTCCGAAGGAAAACTGGCAACTGAAATCCTTTCTCAAATGGGATTATCAGCAGATATCGTTCCGGAGATTGTTTCAAATTTTGGAATTCAGGCAACGATTCACTCAGACATTGCACAAGAATTAGGATTAAATCCTGATGCTAAAATAACCTACCGCGCAGGAGATCAACCTAACAATGCATTGTCATTGAATGTTTTGAAACCTGGCGAAATCGCTACAACAGCCGGAACTTCGGCAGTTGTATATGCTGTAAGCGATCAGGAAGCTTACGACAAACAAAACAGAATCAATACTTTTTTACACGTCAATAATACCGAAGCTGAAAAACGCAACGGAGTAATGTTGTGCATCAATGGTTCAGGAATTTTATACCAATGGCTGCGCAAAATCATGTCTGTTGACAGAACTGAATTAATTGCCTACGAAAAACTAAATGCCGAAGCTGCAAAAGTCGAAGCAGGAAGCAACGGACTTCGTTTTTATCCTTTCGGGAATGGTGTGGAGCGTATTTTCACTAACAAAAATGCCACTTCAGGAATTCAGAATTTAAATTTCAACATACATCAACCGTCACATTTGGTGCGTGCAGCCTGTGAAGGAATCGTGTTTGCTATGAATTACGGTTTTGATGTGATGAAAGAAGTTGGTGTTTCAGGAACGGTGGTTAGAGCAGGAAATTCAAATCTGTTTTTAAGTCCGGTTTTCAGGGAGATTTTCACCAATACTACACAAACAACTTTAGAATTGTACAATACATCGGGTGCAGAAGGTGCTGCAAGAGGCGCCGCTTACGGTTTTGGATATTACAATTCATTGGAAGAAGCCTTTCGTGGATTGCAATGTTTAGATAGAATTGAACCCAACAAAATCCTGACTTCTCAATATCAGGATTTATATCAGGAATGGAAAAATCAAATTAAAATAGAACAATAATAATGAGCACAACCAACCCAACTTACTTTAAAAATATAGACACGATTAAATTCGAAGGAAGAGATAGTGATAACCCGTTAGCTTTTAAATGGTATGATGAAAATCGTGTCGTTGCAGGAAAAACACTAAAAGAACATTTACGCTTTTCGATGGCATACTGGCATACGCTGTGTAATACGGGAGGAGATCCGTTTGGAGCTTCGACTGAAACTTTCTCCTGGGATAAAAATGAAAATGTAATCTTAAGAGCCAAAGATAAAATGGATGCGGCTTTTGAATTCATGACAAAATTAGGTTTGCCATACTACTGTTTTCATGATGTTGATATTGTTGATGATGCGCCAACATTGGCTGAATTTGAAACACGTATTCAGACTATGGTAGAGTATGCGAAACAAAAACAACAAGAATCAGGAATTAAATTGTTGTGGGGAACTTCAAACTTATTCAGCAATCCACGATTCATGAATGGTGCTGCAACGAATCCAAACTTCGATGTTTTGGCGTACGCCGGAGCTCAGGCAAAAATCGCAATCGATGCAACGATCGCATTAGGCGGAGAAAATTATGTTTTCTGGGGAGGTCGTGAAGGATATATGAGTTTGTTAAACACAGACATGAAAAGAGAATTAGACCATTTAGGAAGATTCCTGAATACATGTAAAGATTATGCTCGTAAAGAAGGTTTTAAAGGAAACTTCCTGATCGAACCAAAACCAATGGAACCTACAAAACATCAATATGATTATGATGCAGCGACTTCATTAGGATTTATTAATAAATACGGACTTCAAAACGATTTCAAATTAAATCTTGAAGTAAACCACGCCACTCTTGCCGGACATTCTTTTGAGCACGAATTACAAGTTGCAGTTGATGCAGGAATGTTAGGAAGCATTGATGCCAATCGTGGAGATTACCAAAATGGCTGGGATACAGATCAGTTCCCAATCAATCTTCAGGAAGTTACCCAAGCGATGTTAGTGATTCTTGAAGGTGGCGGAATTAAAGGCGGTGGTGTAAACTTTGATGCAAAAGTGAGAAGAAATTCAATCGATTTAGAAGATAAATTCATTGCACACATTGCAGGAATGGATGTTTTTGCACGAGGATTAATTTGTGCCGATCAGATACTACAAAATACAGATTATAAAAAATTACGTACTCAGCGTTACAGTTCATTTGACGGTGGAAACGGAGCAAAGTTCGAAAATGGGGAATTATCTCTTGAAGATCTTAGCAAAATTGCCCGTGCAAGTGGAGAACCTCAACCATTAAGTGGAAGACAAGAATTATTCGAACAGATCATTTCGAATGCATATTAAGCAGGTAAAAAATAACTAACTATAATTTAAACCAATTCTTAACTATTATGAAAAGCAAATATTGTATTAAAACAACACCGCTCTCGTTTTGTATGGCGCTGTTGCTTAGTGTATTTATGATGCAGTCTGGTTTTGCACAGGAGCAATCCCAAGTTATCACCGGAAATGTAAAATCAGCAGATGATGGTATGGGAGTTCCGGGTGCAACAGTTGCAATCGAAGGAACTAAAACAGCAACATCGACAGATTTTGACGGAAACTTTAAACTGGAAGCAAAAACAGGCAACGTGATTGTGATCAGTTTTATGGGATTTAAAGCGCAACGTATCACCGTTGGAACTCAAAAAGTAATTACGGTTACTTTACAAACAGAGGCGGCGGACCTTAAAGAAGTTGTCGTTATTGGGTATGGTTCACAAAAGAAAACACTTGTTACCAATGCTGTTACTCAGGTAAGTGGTGAGAACCTTGCCAAAACCAATACTACAAATGCATTGCAAGCACTTCAGGGTCAGGCAGCTGGACTTCAGATTACCTCTACTTCAGGTCAGCCCGGAGAAGCTTTAAAAGTTGTGATTAGAGGTGTGGGATCTGTAGCAGGAAGCAGCCCGCTTTATGTGGTAGATGGAATATTGACTGGTGATATTTCGTATTTAAGCAACTCGGATATTGAATCTATTTCGGTTTTAAAAGATGCTGCTTCTGCTGCCATTTATGGTTCGCAAGCTGCAAATGGAGTTGTTTTGGTAACTACTAAAAAAGGAAAACGTGGTGCACCCGGAAAAATCACTTTTGACCAATACTACGGTGTACAATCAGTATCGAGAAAAGTCGATTTATTAGATGCAACGCAATATGCTACAATATTAAATGAGGCTGCAGTAAATTCTGGAAAAGCTCCTTATTTTACGAATAGCCAAATTGCCGGTTTAGGAAAAGGAACAAACTGGATGGATAAAATGCTAACGGATAATGCCGCTACAAAAAATTTCTCATTTGGAGCTTCGGGAGGTTCAGATACGTCAGTTTATTCTACATCATTATCCTACTTAGGACAAGAAGGAGTTGTAGGAGGAAAAGATCTTTCAAATTATCAGCGTTATAATTTTAGATTCAATTCAGAACATAAACTATATAAAGATGTTGTTACAATAGGTCAGAATTTAAGTTTTGCTTATGTAGACAAAAACGGTATTGGTGTTGGTAATCAGTACAGCAACTCTTTAAGAAGTGCTTTTCAGGTTTCACCATTATTACCAATGTATGATGCAAACGGAAATTATTTTGATACATCAAATAGCACAGAACCCTGGTTATCAGGTACAGCAAATCCGTATGCTTTAATGGAGTATACAAATCAAAATGAAAGTAATAATCAAAAATTATTAGGGAACGTTTATTTACAAATTGAGCCTATAAAAAACTTAACCTTTAAGACTACTTTGGGGCTTGATTATTATGTATCCGAAGGACATGCCTACACTCCGATCTATAGATTGTCAATTTATGCCAACACTGCTTTTGATAAAGTAAATCAAAACATGAGCAAAAATAAAAGTATTACATGGGATAACCTGGTATCTTATAAGTTTAATGCTGCTGATAATCATCATTTTGAAGCCATGTTGGGTACATCATTTATTAACTACGATGCAACTTCTATAGAAGTTAACAATGCAGATTCTGTTTTTAATGATTTAGAGCATGCCTGGATCGATAACACGACCAACAAAGACGGATCTAAAATTGCAATTAAGGGCAAAAAAGAAGAAAATAAGCTGATGTCTTATTTTGGAAGATTAAATTACAACTATAAAGAAACATACTTATTCAACGCAACACTTAGAGCAGACGGTTCATCAAAATTTGCTCCGGGAAACCAATGGGGTTATTTTCCTTCATTATCAGGAGGTTGGGTAGCTTCAAATGAAGAGTTTTTGAAAGATTCAAAAGTATTCAACTTTCTTAAATTAAGAGCGAGTTGGGGACAGGTTGGTAATCAAAGTATTAGATCATTTCAATATTTGACATTAATTAAATCAAATAATACGAACTATAATTTTGGTAATGAAGAAGGAGTTCAGACACCGGGAGCATATCCGCAAAACATATCAAATACAAATATAAAATGGGAAACTTCAGAGCAGATTGACCTTGGTTTAGATGCGAGATTTCTAAACAATGCTTTGAACGTAACGGTTGATGTGTACCAAAAAACAAATAAAAACTGGTTAGTCCTGGCGCCAATTTTGGCAACTGCAGGTGCAGATGCTCCCTTTATTAACGGTGGAGATGTTGTAAACAAAGGAGTTGAGTTAAGCCTTAATTATCAAAACAAAATAGGCGATTTTAATTATAGCATAAGTGCAAATGGAGCTTATAATAAAAATGAAGTAGGTAAAATTCCCACTATCGATGGTCTTATTCACGGATTAAACAATGAACTTTATGATAATGCCGGCGAATTTTACAGAGCAGAAAACGGACAGCCATTAGGTTATTTCTGGGGATACAAAACAGGAGGAGTTTTTCAAAATCAGGCACAAATTGATAATTATAAATCAGCAAACGGTGTAGTGCTACAGCCTAATGCAGCTCCCGGAGATCTTATTTATGTAAATAAGAATGGTGATGATAAAATAGATGCAAGCGACAAAACCAATATCGGAAATCCAAATCCGGATTTTACTTACGGTTTCTCTTTGTCAGGTAGTTATAAAGCTTTTGACTTCTCTGTTATGGCAAATGGTGTAGCAGGAAATCAAATCGTGCAATCGTATAGAAATCAAGCGGGTGCTTACGGAAATTATACTACTGCAATATTAGACCGTTGGCACGGAGAAGGTTCTTCGAACACAATGCCAAGAGTAACAGAAGACAATAGAAACTTTACGCAATTTTCAGATTTGTATGTTCAGGATGGTGATTTCTTAAGAATCAGTACCGTTACATTAGGATTTGATTTAGCGAAAATGAGACAATCTAAACCATTTTTTGCAAGCCAGTTCAGAGTTTATTTTTCAGTGTTGAATCTTTATACTTTCACGAAATATAACGGTATGGATCCTGAAATTGGATTTGGTTCTTCAAATGATGACCAAAAGTTTTCATCAGGTGTTGATGTAGGATACTACCCAAGACCAAGAACATTCATGTTGGGATTAAATATTAAACTTTAATAAATAAAAAGATGAAAAATACATATCTATATATTTTCTGTTTGAGTTTATTGTCGCTGGGTTCTTGTAGTTTAGAAACAGAACCATTGGTACAACAAACAGATACGAATTTTTATAAAACAACAGATGATGCTTATGCAGCATTAGTAGGATGTTATGATGGTCTACAGGTGGCAACCGGAGCCAGTGGCTTGGGAGTTCCTGTAATAAGTGAAGTAATGTCTGATGATTGTTTTGGAGGAACGGGTAACTCTGACGGATACAGTTATGCCGCCATCGACGAGTTTGATATTAGCCGTTCTCCTTCAGATGTTGATTTGCTTAATAACAACTGGATTGCCTATTACAAAGCCATTTATCGTTGTAATATCTTTTTGTCTAAAATCGATCAGATTGACTGGAAAGAGAACACTACTTTAAAGAATACATACGAGTCAGAAACTAAATTCATCAGAGCTTACCTTTATTTTGAAATGGCGCGTTTATGGGGAAGCGTACCATTGTTAACGGCACCTTCTACTGAAAATATCCCACAAGCAGCTCCAGAGGAAATTTATAAAGTAATTGCAGAAGATTTAGTATTTGCTTCAAATAATTTACCAGGTGGAGGATATGCCGCAACAACTAGCGGACGTATTACAAAATGGGCTGCTAAATCTTTATTAGGACGTGTTTATTTGTATTATACAGGGTATTACGGCAAAACAGATTTAGCAGGTATAGTTACCAAAACACAGGCTTTAGGACATTTAGAAGATGTTATTGCTTCTAGCGGACATGGTTTAGTAGATGATTTCTCTACTTTATGGCCAGCAGCATCAGTTGATAAATATGCCGGAGAAAGCAATAAAGAAATTGTGTTTTCTATAAAATATACTTACACAAGTGATTATAACGGAAACACAGATGGTAACCATTGGTTAGTAATGTTTGGTATGAGAGAATTCTCGTCTTATCCTTACGGACGCGGATGGGGAGTTACGGTAAATTCGAAATTATGGAATGCTTATACTGCCGGAGACACAAGACGCGTAGCAACTGTAATTGGAATCGATCAGGAAAAAATAAAATTTGATAAAATAAACAGCCAGAGAGAATATACAGGTTATTATAATAAGAAATATTCACCAATGGTGGATAAAGACGGAAAAGATCTTCCTCTTGTTATGGGTAGCCAGTATTGGGATATTGGTCAATTTCAGGATTATGTTGTCTTGAGATATTCAGATGTTTTGCTAATGGCGGCAGAATTAGGAAGCGGAAGCGCGCAAACTTATTTCGACAACGTTAGAAGAAGAGCGTATAAAGACAACTTTACCTCTTTACCGGTGAATTATGATAATATCATGAACGAAAGACATTTAGAATTTGCTCTTGAAGGAGTCAGATATTGGGATTTATTACGTCAGGGTATCGGAAAAGCTTCTACAGCTATTGCAGAAACTACAACATTGCTAAGTGGCGGAGTTGCCGGAACAAAAACAATTTCAGCAGCTAAAATACAGGCGACAAAAGGACTGCAGCAAATCCCGAATACTCAGATCACATTATCAGGTGGAGTATTGAAGCAAAATGCGGGTTGGTAATTTTAACTTAAAAAGCAAAGAAATGAAAAATATTAAATTATTAATTACATCATTTTTGATGGTAGCACTAATGCTAGTATCATCTTGTTCACCGGAAACCTATTCTCTGGACAGCCCGATGAGCAAATCGGATATACATTTTGAGATTACCCAGGATTTAGTAACAGATGCGGGAGGAAACACGGTAATACTGAAAAATACAACTCCGGGAGTGGTATTAAACTGGGATTATGTTACAGGAAAGTCGAGTAAAGCTGTGCAAACTGTACAATATGCTTTTAAAGGAAGTTATACCATCAAAATTACTGCTGTAACCGGCGGTGGTCTTGTAGAGTTAGATCCGGTAACAATTGTTGTAAGTCAGGACAACTTAAATTATGTTAATGATCCTCTTTGGACAGCATTATCAGGTGGAGTTGGCAAAAAGAAATCATGGGTAGCTGATAATGGTAAATATGGTTTAGCTCCGGGTGCTATGTCTTTTGCAGATCCTAATGATCCTACAAAACCGGTAGAATGGAATAATTTTACACCAAACTGGGAACCTGAAGGTAACGCTAATTCAAGTACAGATGCTGATATGCATTGGGGAAGATACATGACATTCAGCCTTGAGGGAGGACCTTTTATGACGGTTCATGAAAAGGATGGAACGACGATTCAAAACGGATCTTACTTCTTGGATATTAATGCGCATACCCTAACAACAACAGGAGCAACTATTCTAAGACCAGACAATTATATCGCAAATGCAAGTAACTGGAACAATGAAATTAAAGTACTGAAACTTACTGATAATCAGTTGAGAATTGCAGTAAAGAGAACCAATAGCGAAGGACCTTGGTGGTACATCTGGAATTTTGTTGCTAAAGATTATGCAGACAGCTACGTTCCTCCAATTACAGAACCTGTTCTTGACGAAGGTTATAATCCAACTTTTGCTTCTGGCGAATTGTTGACAATGTTAACCGGAGGAGCCGGAGCAGGAAGAGTTTGGCAATTAGATGCAGCAGGTAATCCTGTTGACTGGGTTGCGGCAGGAAAAGGATGGACAGTTAACGCTGGAAGTTCTTCTGATTGGGGATGGAATGCTGGTTGGACAGCTGTTGCCGGTAATTCATGGGTACGTTTTGACCAGTGGGGAGGTAAATTAAATTATACCCGTAGCCAAAATGGTGTTGTAACTACAGGAATTTTTACCATAAATGCAGCAACCAATGAAATTAATTTAGGAACAGATACATTGATTCAAAATTCAGAAAGCTGGATGAGTCCAACTGCGAATATTATCAAAGTAGTAAAAGCATACAATAAAGATTATCTTCAAAAAGGTATTTGGTTAGGGACATCTTATGATGCCGGTAAAGATGAATGGTTTGTTTTCCATTACATCATCCCTTAAATAATTACGGGTTTTCATAAACCGGAAACCTGATTATTTAAAGTATAAAACAACCGGTAGGGGATTTACAAAGTCACCTATCGGTATGTTTATATTTGTTTTTAAATATTAAAATCCTTTCAAAATGAAGAATAAAAGAAAATATTTAAATAATGGACTACCATTATTAATGCTAATCGGAATTATCTTATTGGGCTCTTGCAGCAAAAAAGAGGATGCTTTTGCAAACAGAAAAGTTTCTTTTAATTCAGATTGGAGTTTTCATCTTAATGACAGCATAATCGACAAAGATACTATTGGAGCTTCAACCAAATGGAGAACATTAAACGTTCCTCATGATTGGAGTATCGAAGGAAAATTTGACAAAAAAAGTCCTGCCGGATATGGAGGCGGAGCCCTTAACGGAGGTTTAGGCTGGTACAAAAAAACATTTAAAGTTGCCGCTGAAGACAGCACAAAAGTAACTTCGATTACTTTCGACGGCGTTTACAGAAACAGCGAAGTATGGGTAAACGGACATTATTTAGGGAAACGTCCAAACGGATACATTGGTTTTCAATATGAAATCTCCAAATACTTAAATTACGGAGACAAAAACAATGAAATTATTGTAAAGGTTGACAATTCAAAACAACCCAATTCACGTTGGTATTCAGGTTCCGGAATTTTTAGAAATGTCTGGATCGAAACCACAGATAAATTGCACGTTGCACAATGGGGAACTTATGTGACAACACCAAAAGTTACGGCTGAAAAAGCTTCGGTTAGTTTTGAAACTACTATTCAGAATCAAAACCCAGCTTCAAAAAAGGCAACAGTAACCACTACTATTTTTAAAGAAGATACAAAAGTAACATCGGTTACTCAAAATATAACGATTGGTGCGAATACCAATCAAACCATCAAGCAAGAAACTGAAGTTGGAAATCCAATTTTATGGTCAGTTGAAAAACCGGAATTGTATACAGTTGTAACAGAAATTTCAGTAGATAATAAAATTGTAGATCAGTACAAAACCAACTTAGGAATCAGAGATTTTAAGTTTGATGTAGATAAAGGTTTTATTCTTAACGGAAAACAAGTTAAAATCAAAGGTGTTTGTATGCATCATGATTTAGGTCCGTTAGGTTCCGCAATTAATACAAGAGCCATCGAACGTCAGTTGGAAATTTTGAAAGAAATGGGCGTAAACGGAATCAGGACTTCTCATAATCCTCCGGCTCCGGAACTTTTGGATTTATGTGATAAAATGGGTTTCATTGTCATGGATGAGGCTTTTGACATGTGGAAACAAACTAAAACCAAATATGATTATGGAAACGACTGGGACAAATGGCATAAGAAAGATTTAATCGATCAATTGCTTCGCGACCGTAACCATCCAAGTATTTTTATCTGGAGTATAGGAAATGAAATTCCGGAACAATGGAATGAAACCGGTGTTACAATCGCAAAAGAATTAGCCGCCATTACACGTCAGTACGATAAAACACGTCCGTTGACCGCAGCGATGAATCCGCCAGTGAACATGAATATTGACGAAGTAACGTTACAGTTCGAAAAAAAGAATGTCCAGTTTAATGCCATAGCAAAATCCGGTGTTTTAGATATTATCGGTTATAATTATGCGCATCAAACCTATAAGTATCATCAAAAGAATTTCCCGGGAGTTCCTTTCATCGCAACCGAAACAACTTCGGGTTTACAAACCCGCGGTTATTATGATACCGTTTCGGATAGTATTAAAAAATGGCCGGTACGATGGGATCTTAAATTTACAGAGGGAAATCCAGGTAACACCGTTTCGGCTTACGATCAGGTACAAACGCCTTGGGGTTCGACACATGAAGCCACCTGGAAAGTAATTAAAAAATACGAATTTCTTTCGGGAATGTACATTTGGACAGGTTTCGATTATATTGGAGAACCAACTCCGTACGAATGGCCATCAATCAGTTCCTATTTCGGAATTGTAGATTTAGCCGGTTTCCCAAAAGATGTTTATTATATGTACCAAAGCGAGTGGACAGATAAAACTGTGCTGCACATTTTTCCACATTGGAACTGGAAAGCAGGACAAACTGTAGATGTTTGGGCATATTACAATAAAGCCGATGAGGTTGAATTGTTCCTTAACGGAAAATCAGTTGGGATTCGAAGTAAAAAAGGAGACGATTTGCATGTAATGTGGAGAATTCCTTTCCAGCCCGGAACGCTAAAAGCAATTTCTCGTAAAAACGGAAAAACAGTTTTAGAAACCGAAATCAAAACAGCCGGAAATCCTGAAAATTTAAAACTGACAGCAGATAGAAGCAACATCAAAGCCGATGGAAATGATTTGTCATTTGTAACAATTGATATTCTGGATGCAAAAGGAACTTTGGCTCCAAATGCAAATAATGAAATCCATTTCTCGTTAAAAGGAAACGGAAAAATCGTAGGGGTTTGCAGCGGAGATCCGGTAAGTCATGAATCGTACAAAGGTTCAAAACATACCGCTCTTAACGGAAAATGTTTAGTCATTGTCCAGTCTGATACAAAAACAGGAAGACTGGAATTAACCGCTCAGGCAAATGGATTAAAACCCGCAACGATTGTAATTACAGCAGAATAATAAGTTACCCTCCTAACAGGTTTCCAAAACCTGTTAGGTATGGATAGATTTTTATTAAAGTATTAAATAAAATACCTAACAGGTTTTGGAAACCTGTTAGGAGAATTAACATTTAGAATAAATTAAACCAATGAGAAACGCACAACTAAAAGCATTGTTTTCGATCTTCATGTTTGGATTTTTGGTAACGCCAAAAGCGTCTGCACAAATTCAGAACGCAGATGTGTTGAATGCTCCTATAGATATCAGCAAGGATTTTCAGAATTATATGAATACCTTTTATTTTGCCGATGAACTGACTGCTTTTGATCCTGCAACAGGAAAAGGAACAATTAAATATCTGAGATACAATTACAAAACGCGTCAGGCTTTCAACAACATGATGATGAAACCGGAGGTAGTTCCTGCAAACGAATTTCCAACGACAGAATATCAGGCTTCACCAGAATTGCCGTTCCAGATTCAGTTTGTATCAGATAGAACCATCAGAATCAAAACCACTTCAGGACCGCAATTTCATCCTGAAAAAGAGTCTTTGATGTTGATAAATGGTGTTGCACCAAATCATCCTGAATTATGGAAATATTCTAAAATCGAAGGCGGACATAAATACACCAGTAAACATGGTTCAGTTGAAATTTTAACAAAACCATGGCACGTAAAGATTTACGACGAAACAGGAAAATTATTGACCAGTACACTTCATGATTCAGATCTGCAAAATACGTATACGCCAACACTTCCGTTTTCGTATGTGCGCAGAAACAGCGACTATTCAAGAAGTATGGGAGCTGCTTTCAGCCTAGAACCGGACGAAAAAATATTTGGTTGCGGAGAATCTTTCACACAATTCAATAAACGCGGACAAAAAGTAGTTTTATGGACAGATGATGCAAACGGAATCCAGAACGAAACGATGTACAAACCTGTTCCGTTTTATATGAGTAGTCGTGGTTACGGAGTTTTCATGCACCATTCAACACCCATTACGGTTGACTTTGGAAAATATTACGCAAGTGCCAACGAAATGTATATTGGTGATGATGAAGCCGATTTATTTTTCTTCATCGGAGAACCAAAAGACGTTTTAGACCAATACACAGATTTGACCGGAAAAGCAGCAATGCCACCACTTTGGTCGTTTGGTTTCTGGATGAGCCGAATCACTTATTTTTCTGAAAAAGAAGGAAGACAAGTAGCAAAAGATTTGCGTAAATACAAAATCCCAACAGATGTAATTCACTTTGATACCGGTTGGTTTGATGTAGACTGGAGAAACAATTATGAGTTTTCTAAAGACCGTTTTCCGGATGCTCAAAAAATGATGTCAGATCTTAAAGACGATGGTTTTCATGTATGTTTATGGCAATTGCCGTATTTCTCACCAAAGAATACCTTGTTCAACGAAATCATGGATAAAAACTTAGCGGTAAGAGATCGCAAAGGAAATCTTCCTTACGAAGATGCTGTTCTTGATTTCTCAAACCCTGAAACTGTAACCTGGTATCAGGCAAAATTGAAACATTTATTCGATCAGGGCGTTTCAGTTTTCAAAGTTGATTTTGGAGAAGCAGCACCGCCAGACGGAATTTACCATTCAGGAAGAACCGGTTTCTACGAACACAATTTATATCCATTAAGATACAACAAGGCTGTAGCCGAAATTACCCAAAAAGAAAAAGGTTATACTTTAATCTGGGCAAGAAGTACTTGGGCAGGATCTCAGCGTTACCCATTGCATTGGGGTGGAGATGCAGAAACTACAAACGGAGCAATGTCGGCAGAATTGCGTGGCGGACTTTCATTAGGATTAAGCGGATTTAGTTTCTGGAGTCATGACGTTGGAGGATTTGCAACAAAATCACCGGAGAATTTATACAGAAGATGGGCGCCTTTCGGGATGTTTACCTCACACGTAAGAAGCCACGGAGAACCTCCGCGCGAACCTTGGTTGTACAGCAAAGATTTCCTTGAAGGATTTAGAAAAGCAGATAATATGCGTTACGAATTAATGCCATATATCTACGCCCAGGCAAAAGAAAGTTCACAAAAAGGATTACCAATGATGCGCGCTTTATTTGTAGAATATCCAAATGATCCGGGCGCATGGTTAGTTGACAATGAATATTTATTTGGATCAAGTATATTAGTTGCACCACTTTTTGAAGAAGTGACAGAAAGAGACGTTTATCTTCCTGAAGGAACTTGGATTGATTACCAAACTAAAAAAGTATACCAATCAGGCTGGCATAAAATCAAAGCCGGAGAAGTGCCAATTGTAGTTTTAGTAAAAGACGGAACTGCATTGCCTCACATCGCTTTGGCACAATCTACAAAAGACATGGATTGGAGCAAATTAACCTTGAAAGTATACGCAAGCGATAAAACAACTTCGGCAACAGCCAAAGTATTTTTACCTGACGGCGATGCGGTACAAGAAATTAAAGTAACCAAAAACGGAAACAATTTTGACGTAACTTCAAATCCATTAAAAGGAAAAACGACTCTAAAAACGGAGTGGATAAAATAAATCAGTTGCTTTATCCCATAGGGATTTAATGTCGGTAGAAACATCAACCATTGTAGTCATTTTTCCCGTTAGGGAATACACAAAATAAGATATATAATTCCTGACGGGACATTGAAACGGGTATTCTGTTTTTTTCTACCAACATTAAATCTCTACGGGATAAAAAAAATGAAAATCTGCTGAATCTGCCAGATCTGCGTGAAAAAAGAAACACATAGAAAAAGAAATCATTTTAATCGGTGTAATTAGTGGCAAAAAAAATAATTCGTGCAATTCGTGGCAAAAAATAGACATAGATTAAAAAGATTAAAAATTGAGAATTAAAAATCTGCCAGATATGCGTGAAAAAAAATAAACACATAGAAACATAGGATTTTGCAAACTTTAAATAAGTAAACAAAAAAGCACGCTTTTCACACATAGTCCCCATAGCTATCGGGATGTGTTAATGCAAGTGAAACGCCTATTACAAGATTACAAAATCCTATGTTTCTATGTGTTAAAAATATTTCCAATCAGAATAAAAATAAGTTTTTGTTGAGTTTCTAAATCGGGTGAAAGCACAAGCAACACCCGATTTATTAAAAATGAATTAAGAAAAAAATATCATGAAAAATTACCTCATTCTTCCCGCTTTAATCCTTTCAGTTTCGATTGGATACAGTCAGAAAAATAAAAATGCTTATGAATTGGCCTCGCCAAACGGGCAAAACAAAATCAAATTTGAGTTAGTAAAAAACGCTCCAAAATATGCGGTTTCACACGGGAAAACCGAAGTGATTACACCATCAGATATGGGATTTTTGCTAAAAGGAAATGAAAACTTAAGCACAGATTTCGAAATCAAAAGTGTAAAGAATTCGACTTTCGATGAAACCTGGGAACAAGTTTGGGGAGAAAAGAAGAACATCAGAAACCACTACAATCAGCTTTCTGTTCAATTACAGCAAAAAGCGGGAAACAAACGTAAGCTTGAAATCCAGTTTCGTGCGTTTGATGACGGAATCGCTTTTAGATATGTATATCCAAAACAAAGTGTAAAAGACAGTATTTTCATTATGGATGAAAAAACCACTTTTAACTTAAAAGAAGATGGAAAAGCATGGTGGATTCCGGCAAACAGAGAAAACCGTGACGAATATCTTTTTAACGATGCGGCGGTAAGTAAGCTGGACACGGTTTTGACACCATTAACGATCGAAAGCAAAAGCGGATTAGCATTGAGTTTTCACGAAGCAAATTTAGTTGATTTTGCCAGTATGACTTTGGTAAACACAACCGGAACGCAACTTAAATCTGATTTGGTGCCGTGGTCAGATGGTGTAAAAGTTCGAGTAAAAGATACGTTTACATCTTCATGGAGAACACTTCAAATAGGAGAAAATCCATCAGATTTGATTACTTCTTATTTGATTTTAAATCTGAATGAACCAAATAAATTAAAAAACATCACAAGTTATTTCAAACCATACAAATACTTCGGAATTTGGTGGGGAATGCACATTGGGAAATATACTTTTTGGGAAAGCGACAAACAAGGCGCAACCACGAAACACGCCGAAGAATATATTGATTTTACAGCAAAAGAAGGATTTCATCATTTGTTAATCGAAGGCTGGAACAAAGGCTGGACACCACAATGGTATGAAAACCACATGCACATGTTCAGTTTTACAAAAAGTGCAGACAATTTCGACTTAGAAAAAGTAGTAGAATACGGAAAGAAAAAAGAGGTAGAATTGATTGGTTATCACGAAACAGGATCAAACTTAATCAATTATTTAAAAGAAGTTGATGCAGGTTTTGCTTTATATAAAAAACTGGGAATTCATTCGGTTAAAATTGGACACGTAGGTTCAAAACTGAACATGAAAGAAATGCATTTTGGACAATTTGGAGTAAATTATTTCAGATATATATTAGAAAAAGCGGCGCAATATGATTTAGCCGTATTGTACCATGAATCGATAAAAGATACAGGAGAACGAAGAACTTTCCCAAACATGGTTTCGAGAGAAGCAGCAAGAGGACAAGAATACAACGCTTGGAGCGAAGGAAATCCGCCAAATCATTTGACAATTCTTCCGTTCACCAGATTGCTTTCAGGACCAATGGATTATACACCGGGAATTTTTGATGTTGAGGTAAAACAAGGATATCCAGGCAAAAGAGTGCACGGAACCGCAGCACAACAATTGGCATTGTATGTAACGATTTATGCGCCAATCCAGATGATGGCAGATCTTCCTGAAAATTATGAAGGAAAACCAGCATTACAATTCTTAAAAGATGTTCCAACAGATTGGGAAGATACTAAAGTTTTGGAGGGAAAAATTGGAGAATATATTACAACAGCCCGTAAAGACAGACACAGTGCTGATTGGTATTTAGGAACAATTACCAATGAAAATGCAAGAGACGTAAATGTTTCTTTATCATTTTTAGATCCAAACGCAACTTATGAAGCTCAGATTTATGCTGACGCCGAAGGAACTGATGAAACACATAATCCATCAGCAATAGCAATTTCGAAGAAAACAGTAAAAGCATCAGATTCATTAAAATTGCATTTAGGCGGAGCAGGAGGAACAGCAATTAGATTTAAAAAATTATAGATATAGATTGGCAAACCCGACAGGTTTTCAAAACCTGTCGGGTTTACTTGACGTAAAGATTAGAATTTAAATATCCTAACAGGTTTCCAAAACCTGTTAGGTATATATTTAACGTAACGATTAGATTTAAAAAAATATAATTTATTAGGTTTCAAATATCCTAACAGGTTTTTAAAACCAGTTAGGTATATATTTAACACAACGATTAGCTTCAAAAAAATATAATTTATAAAAATGTAAAACCCGTAGGGTTTAATAACCACAATTTTTTTAAATGAAAAACGACATACTACATATTGTTTTTATTTTGGCTATCAATTTGGTGTCTTCACAGCAAAAGCAATATCCTTTTCAGGATCCTAAATTAGATACTGAAAAGCGTATTGATAATTTGTTATCGTTGATGACGCTTGATGAAAAAGTTCAGGCATTAAGCACGAACCCGTCGGTAAAAAGATTAGGCGTTTTAGGTACAGGTCATGTAGAAGGATTGCACGGTTTAGCACTTGGCGGACCGGGAGAATGGGGCGGAAAAAACAAACAACCCGTAACCACCACCACTTTTCCTCAGGCTTATGGTTTGGGAGAAACCTGGGATGTTGATTTGTTACAAAAAGTCGCGAATGTTGAAGGTTACGAAACCCGTTATGCATTTCAAAAATACCATCGCGGCGGTTTAGTCGTTCGTGCTCCAAATGCCGATATTGCAAGAGATCCGCGTTGGGGACGTACCGAAGAAAGTTATGGAGAAGATGCTTTTTTTAACGGAACTATGACCGTTGCTTTTGTAAAAGGATTACAAGGAAATAATCCCAAATATTGGCAAACGGCTTCATTAATGAAACACTTTTTGGCCAACAGCAACGAAGATGGCAGAACCTATACATCATCTGATTTTGATGAAAGACTTTGGCGAGAATATTATGCGTTGCCTTTTCAAATGGGCGTTGTCGAAGGAGGATCACGTGCTTACATGGCGGCATACAATAAAGTAAACGGAATCCCGGCAATGGTACATCCGATGTTGAAAAATATTACCCAAAAAGAATGGGGACAAAACGGAATCATTTGTACCGATGGAGGCGCATTCAAATTATTACTTTCAGATCATAAATATTACGCAGACAAATATCTTGGCGCTGCGGCAGCCATAAAAGCGGGAATTAATCAATTTTTAGATGATTATACAGAAGGTATTTACGGAGCACTTTCGCATGGATATTTAAAAGAAAAAGATATTGACGACGTTATTCGTGGCGATTATCGCGTAATGATTCAATTGGGAATGTTAGACGTTTCAGATGAAAATCCTTATTCGAAAATTGGAACAGAGAAAGATACAATCGATCCCTGGAAAACTGAAGCACATAAAAAAATCGCTTTGGAAGCCACCCAAAAATCAATCGTTTTACTTAAAAATGATTCAGAATTATTGCCTTTACAAAAAGATAAATTAAAAACCATTGCCGTAATCGGACTTCATGCAGACGAAGTATTGTTGGATTGGTACAGTGGAACTCCACCTTATACCATTTCTCCTTTACAGGGGATTAAAAATAAACTGGGAAACAATGTTGAAATTCTTTACGCTAAAAACAATATTGATGGCAAAGCAGTTTCAATAGCAAAAAAAGCAGATGTTGTCATTGTGATTGTTGGGAATCATCCGGTTTGTAACGCAGGTTGGGCAGATTGTCCCGTTCCGAGTGAAGGCAAAGAAGCTGTCGATCGTCAATCCTTGACATTAGAACATGAAGATTTAATTAAACTCGTGTATCAGGCGAATCCCAAAACGGTTGTAGCCTTGATTAGCAGTTTTCCGTATGCGATAAACTGGACACAAGAACACGTTCCGGCAATTGTGCACATGACGCAAAACAGTCAGGAAACAGGAACGGCTTTGGCCGATGTTTTATTTGGAGATTATAATCCTGGCGGACGACTGACACAGACTTGGGTGGCAGCCATTACAGATTTATCTGAATTATTAGATTATAATATCAGAAATGGCAGAACCTATATGTATTTCAAAGGAAAACCTTTATATGCTTTCGGTCACGGATTGAGTTATACCACTTTCAAATACAATTCTATTGAAACCAATTCAGAAACTATTGCTAAAAATGGTGAAGTAAAAGTAATTGTTTCGATCACTAATACTGGAAATAAAGATGGAGACGAAGTAATTCAGCTATACGTAAAGCAATTAAATTCAAAAGTAGAACGTCCTGAAAAAGAGTTAAAAGCATTTCAGAGAGTTTTCTTTAAAGCCGGAGAAACTAAGAATGTTTTTTTAACTTTAAAAGCTAAAGATTTAGAATATTGGAATACCGGAAAACAACAATTTGAATTAGAAAATAATGTAATTGAAATTCAGGTTGGAAGTGCTTCAGATGCCATTCTTCTAAACAAAAAAATAACTATCAAAAACTAAAAAAAAAGTACTAAGCATGAAAAACAAAATCATATACCTATCAGCGGCGTTGGCTTTTGCAGTATTTACTTCTTGTAAAAATGATGCAAAAAGTGAATCAGGTTCTGATTCAGGAGAACCAAAAGAATACAAAGGCAAAGAAATAGGATCAGAACACGATGCCGAAATAGATAAATTAGTGTCTCAAATGACATTGGAGGAAAAAATCGGAATGCTGCACGGTAACAGCATGTTTACTTCCGGCGGTGTAAAACGTTTGGGAATTCCCGAACTTAAAATGGCCGACGGACCTTTAGGGGTTCGTGAAGAAATTTCTCGTGACAACTGGGCTCCGGCAGGATTAACAAATGACTTTGCAACGTATTATCCGGCAGGTGGAGGACTAGCTGCAACATGGAATGCTGAAATGGCGTATACTTTCGGAAACAGCCTTGGACAGGAAATGCGTGCAAGAGACAAAGACATGTTACTTTCGCCGGCGATTAATATCGTAAGAACACCGCTTGGAGGAAGAACTTACGAATATATGTCTGAAGATCCGTTTTTGAACAAAAAAATTGCAGTGCCTTTGATCGTTGGTTTACAGGATAATGATGTTATGGCTTGCGTAAAACACTTTGCCGCAAACAATCAGGAAACCAATCGTGATTTTGTCGACGTACAAATTGACGAGCGTACGCTTCGTGAAATTTACCTTCCGGCATTCGAAGCTTCTATAAAAGAGGCTCATGCGTATAGTGTAATGGGCGCTTACAACAAATTTAGAGGAGAATATTTATGTGAAAACGATTATATGCTGAACAAAATCCTTCGTGACGAATGGGGATTTAAAGGCGTTGTAGTTTCAGATTGGGCTGCGGTTCACTCTACAGTAAAATCTTTAAAAAGCGGATTAGATATTGAAATGGGAACTCCAAAACCTTTCAATGAATTTTTTCTTGCCGATAAATTAATCGCTGCCGCAAAAAACAAAGAGATTTCAGAAGCAGAAATTGACATTCACGTAAAAAGAATCCTGCGCACTTTATTTCAGGTAAAAGCAATGGGCGGAAAAGACCGTGCAAAAGGTAGCATCGCAACCGAAGCACATTATCAGGATGCTTATAAAATCGCTGCAGAAGATATCGTTTTACTGAAAAATGAGAATAACGCATTGCCATTAAAACTAGATGGAGTAAAATCTATTGCCGTAATTGGAAACAATGCAACAAAGAAAAACGCTCTGGGCGGATTTGGTGCAGGAGTAAAAACCAAAAGAGAAGTTACACCGCTTGAAGGTTTAAAAAATAGATTGCCATCTTCAATTACAATCAATTATGCCGAAGGATATTTAGAGCGTTATGATGAAAAAAACAAAGGAAATTTAGGAAATATTACTTCAAATGGTCCTGTAACAATTGATCACTTAGATCCTGCTAAATTACAAGAAGCCATAGAAACAGCTAAAAAATCAGATGTTGCAATTATTTTTGCAGGTTCAAATCGTGATTACGAAACAGAAGCTTCAGATCGTAGAACTTTAAAATTACCATTCGGACAAGAAGAATTAATACAGAAAGTATTGGCCGTTAACCCAAGAACTATTGTAGTTATGGTTGCCGGAGCGCCTTTTGATATTGATGCTGTCAGCAAAAAAACTTCAGCTCTGGTGTGGAGTTGGTTCAATGGTTCTGAAGGAGGAAACGCTTTAGCCGATGTAATTTTAGGAAAAGTAAACCCGTCAGGAAAATTACCATGGACAATGCCGAAACAAATTATGGATTCTCCTGCGCATGCTACAAACAGTTTCCCCGGAGGAAAAACAGTAAGTTATGCGGAAGGAATTTTGGTAGGATACCGTTGGTTTGATACTAAAAACATCGCGCCATTATATCCTTTTGGATTTGGATTGTCGTACACCACTTTTGCTTTCGATAATGCAAAAACAGACAAAACTTCTTATGCAGAAAATGAAACAATCACTGTTTCTGTAGCCGTAAAAAACACAGGAAAAGTAGACGGTAAAGAAGTAGTGCAATTGTATACTTCAAAATCTGATTCGAAAATTACACGTGCTGCACAAGAATTAAAAGGTTTCCAAAAAGTATTGGTAAAATCAGGAAGTTCAAACACCGTAGCCATAAAAGTTCCCGTAAAAGAATTGGCTTATTACGATGTTGCCACTAAAAAATGGACTGTTGAACCAGGAAAATACACTTTGAAATTAGGAAACTCTTCAAGAGATATCAAGAAAGAAGTTGTTATAACAATTAAATAATACTTTGAAACATTAATGCTCTTTGATTTTTATTAAAGAGCATTATTTTAATAAATAAAAATGAAGTCGCGTGAATAAAACTTAGAACTAACTATCAAAACCAAACCAAATGAAAAACACAATTAAGAGTTACCTGTTTAGTGCCATTTTATGTTTGTCTTTTCTTACGATCTGGGCATGTAGTTCAGATAAAGACATAACCAATCCAACACCAGCAGAAAAAACACTAACAGCAGATACCAATAAAATTGATTTTTTAGGCAAAGGAAACGATGCGATTGTAAAAATCAATACGAATGTACAGACATGGACAATTGCCAGTTCTAATACCAACTGGATACAATTAAGCCAGACATCAGGAGTTACAGGAACGGTTATCGTTAAAATAACGGCTTTAGAAAATACAACTGCCGAAGCAAGAACAGCAACTCTAACTTTAAGTTCATCTGAAGCGCCGTCAGTTCAAATTTCAATTTCACAGGCAGGAGGAACTGTTAATACAGGTTTATACCCAAGTTACAATACAAACCCTCTTGCGGCTGATGCTTCAGCAATGAGCAGTACCGCAGTTCAATTGGCAGCAAAAATAAAATTAGGCTGGAATATTGGCAACACTTTAGAAGCGACAAACGGAGAAACTGCTTGGGGAAATCCAAAAGTAACCAAAGCATTAATCGATGCAGTTAAAGCAAGTGGTTTCAATGCCGTTAGAATTCCATGTTCTTGGAATCAATATCTGGCCAATACAGCAACAGCTCAAATCAGAACCGAATGGTTAGACCGAGTGAAAGAAGTGGTACAATATTGCGTTGATAATAATATGTATGTTGTAGTAAACATTCACTGGGATGGTGGATGGTTAGAAAACAATATTACCGAAGCTAAAAAAGAAGAAAACAACGCCAAACAAAAAGCATTCTGGGAACAAATCGCAACACATTTACGCGGATTCGACGAGCATTTACTTTTTGCAAGTGCAAATGAACCAGCGGTTGAAGATGCGGCACAAATGGCCGTTTTAACTTCGTACCATCAAACCTTTATTGATGCTGTTCGTTCAACAGGAGGAAAAAACGCATACAGAACTTTGGTAGTTCAGGGACCAACAACAGATATCGAAAAAACAAATAAACTAATGCTGACTTTGCCAACTGATTCACAAGCAAATCGCATGATGGTCGAAGTTCATTATTATACACCATGGAATTTTGCGGGATTAACTAAAGATGAATCCTGGGGAAAAATGTTCTATTATTGGGGAACAGGTTATCACTCAGCAACAGATACAGATCGAAATGCAAGCTGGGGCGAAGAAGCAGATTTAGAGAAATATTTCAAATTAATGAAAACCCAATTTGTCGATAAAGGTATTCCTGTTTTGTTAGGAGAATTTGGCGCCATTCGTCGAACAACCTTAACTGGGGACGCTTTGACTTTGCATTTGGCTTCAAGAGCTTATTATTTAAAAACGGTGGTAAAAACAGCCAAAGCAAATGGATTATTACCTTTTTATTGGGATGAAGGAAGTCTTGGCGACAATAGTTTCGGAATAATTAATCGATCTAATAATACTGTTTCGGACACTCAGGCAATGAATGCAATGATCGAAGGATTACAATAAAATAGAAATTCACCATATAAGTGATATAAGTAAACATGAGTTCAGCCTATGAGTAAAACTTAAATTATCTTATATCACTTATATGATTTAAAACAATAAAGACAATGAAGAAAAGCATAATCTTTCTTTTTATAATGTGCAATATCTTGGTAAATGCCAATGTTAGAATGCCTATATTATTTTCTGACGGAATGGTTTTGCAGCGCAACAAAGAAATTCCGGTTTGGGGTTGGGCAGAACCAAATGAAAAAGTGGAAGTGCATTTCAATAAACAAACCAAAACTGTCCAAGCCGATAAAAACGGTAAATGGATAATTAAACTTTCTGCTGAAAAAGCGGGTGGGCCTTTTGAGTTATCCATTACAGGAAAAAATAAAATCGTAATCAAAGATGTTTTAGTCGGTGAAGTCTGGATTTGCAGCGGACAATCTAACATGGAATTTCAGATGTACAAAACCATGAACGCTGATAAAGAAATGGCAGATTCCAATTATCCTATGATTCGGCATTTTGGCGTTGCTCAGGATTTAAGCGGAACACCAAAAGAAGATTTAAAAGCCGGAAAATGGCTGGTCGCTAACAAAGACAATATCCGTGATTTTACAGCCGCAGGATTTTTCTTCGCCAAGAAATTATATGCAGAACTAAAAATCCCAATCGGAATCATAAATACTTCCTGGGGCGGTACGAATGTCGAAACCTGGACAAGTCACGAAGCTTTCGAAAAAAGTAATGATTTCCAAGCCATGATTGCCGATGTTCCGCAAGTAGATATGGATGCCGTTTTTGAAGTGTATAAAAAATCGGTTCTTGATAATGTGAAAAAAGTTCAGGGTTTTGATGTTTCCATGGAAAATGAAAATCAATTCAAAGAATTCAGTTTCGATGATAAAAATTGGCCGGAAATAAAAGTACCATCGTTATGGGAAAACCAGCAAATAGGCAATGTCGATGGTGTAGTTTGGATGCGAAAAACAATCATTTTATCCGCTGAACAAGCCAAATCCGAAGCCATTTTACATTTATCAAAAGTCGACGATGAAGATATTACTTATGTAAACGGTGTTGAAGTAGGGACGAATAAAATCTGGGAAGCATTAAGAATTTATAAAATTCCGGCAGGAACTTTAAAAGAAGGTAAAAACATAATTGCCGTAAGAATCGCAGATTATTCTGGCGGCGGCGGAATCTACGGCGATCCTGCCGATCTTAAAATTCAGTTCAAAGACACTAATATCTCGCTTGAAGGACTTTGGAAATTCAATGTTGTGGATGTAAAAATCGCAGTTTCACCAAACAGTTATCCGTCATTATTATACAATGCGATGGTAAATCCGTTAATTCCGTATGCTTTTCAGGGCGTTTTATGGTATCAGGGCGAAGCCAATGTTTGGCGAGCAAAGCAATACAAAAAATCATTTCCGTTAATGATCAACGATTGGCGCACAAAATGGAATCAGGGTGATTTCCCTTTCTATTTTGTACAATTATCCACTTTTGATGAATTCAAAGGCAATAGTAAAGTCGGAAGTCGTTGGGCAGAACTTCGCGAAGCACAAGCCGAAACCCTAAAATTAAAAAACACCGGAATGGTTGTAACCACAGATATTGGTAACGCAAAAGACATTCACCCTACAAATAAGCAAGACGTTGGTTTGCGTTTGGCGGCAATTGCTTTGAATAATGTTTACGGCAAAAAGCAAGTTTACAGCGGACCAACTTTTAAGTCTCAGGAAATAAAAGGAAACGAAATAATCCTTACTTTCGACAATCTAGGAAGCGGATTATCAACTTCTGACAATTCAGAAAACATAAAAGGATTCGAAATCGCCGGAACCGACAAAGTTTTTCATTCCGCGAAAGTGATAATAAAAAACAACAAAGTCATCGTTTCAAGCGAAAACGTAAAAAATCCCGTAGCCGTTCATTACGGTTGGGCAGATGATGATACCGAAATCAATCTTTTCAACAAAGAAAAATTTCCCGCATCGCCATTCAGAACCGATAATTGGGAAATGATTACAGCAAACGCAATATATAAGGTGACTAAATAGATAATCTTGATTTCCTAACAGGTTTCCAGAACCTTTTAGATATATTATAGGTAATTCCAGAATGTTTATATTAGCGATAAAAATAATAATCAGATCGGGCTATCCGCGCTACTTCGGTAGCCAGATCCTCTCCCTCACGCGCGCATATTGGGGTTGCGTATCCTAACAGGTTTCCAAAACCTGTTAGGTATAATTGTTAAAAGAAGCCAAAAATCAGAATATATAAAGCTGATTTTCCGATATCTTAACAGTTCTTTCAACCTGTTAGGTATGATAATGTAATATTGGAGCGAATAATAATAATACCTAACAGGTTGAAAAAACCTGTTAGGATATCATAAACAAACAAAAGAATACATGAAGTCAAATCTCATTAAGACATTTTTTATTTTATTATTCACCTCTTTCTGCCTAAACATGTCAGCGCAATCCAGTCATGTTTTATGGTACAATCAACCTGCAGAATTTTTTGAGGAAAGTTTGGTTTTAGGAAATGGAAAAATGGGCGCAACCGTTTTTGGCGGCGCAAATTCAGATAAAATATATCTGAACGATGCCACACTTTGGTCAGGCGAACCCGTAAATGCCAATATGAATCCGGAAGCATATAAAAATATTCCGGCTATTCGCGAAGCACTCAAAAACGAAAACTACAAACTAGCCGACGAATTAAACAAAAAGATCGAAGGCAAAAATTCCGAATCATTTGCACCTTTAGGAACATTAGAAATCAATAATTCCGAGAAAGGAAAAGCGGTTAATTATTATAGAGAACTCGATATTTCGAAAGCACTATCAAAGGTGAGTTACGAAATGAACGGTATAAAATTTACCCGTGAATATTTTGTTTCGGCACCGGACCAAATCATGGTAATCAAATTGACAAGCAGTGCAAAAGGAGGTTTGAATTTTGATATTAATTTAAAGAGTCTGCTAAAATCAAATGTCGAAGTAAGAAATAATATTTTGGTAATGAAAGGATTTGCTCCAATGCATGAAAATGCAGGATATACGATTTTGCCAAAATATGAAAAAATAAACGAAAGAGGAACAAGATTTACAACGTTAATTCAAATCAAAAAAACAGACGGGAAAATTACAAGCTCCAGAGAAACGTTAACTTTAAAAGATGCGACGGAAGCCATTATTTACGTTTCTGTTGCCACAAGTTTTAATGGTTTTGATAAAAATCCCGCAAATGAAGGATTAGATGATGTATCAATTGCATTGCAAAACCTGAATAAATCATACTTAAAATCATTCGATCAATTAAAAGAAGCTCATGTTGCTGATTATCAAAAATTCTACAATCGTGTAACTTTAGATCTGGGAAAAACAACTGCTCCGGATCTGCCTACAAACGAACGTTTACTGCGCTACGCTGATGGTAAAGAAGATAAAAACCTTGAAATTCTTTATTTCAATTTTGGACGTTATTTACTAATCAGCTCTTCGAGAACTTTGGGCGTTCCAGCGAATTTACAAGGCATTTGGAATCCGCATTTAAACCCGCCATGGAGCAGTAATTATACCATGAATATCAATCTCGAAGAAAATTACTGGCTGGCTGAAAACACCAATCTTTCAGAGATGCATTTACCACTTTTAAGCTTCATCAAAAATCTTTCGGTAACCGGAAAAGTAACGGCAAAGACTTTTTATGGTGTTAACGAAGGTTGGGCTGCTGCTCACAATTCTGATATTTGGGCAATGACAAATCCGGTGGGACAATTTGGAAAAGAAGATCCAAGTTGGGCGTGTTGGCCATTATCCGGAGCCTGGTTGAGTACACATATTTGGGAACATTATATTTTTACTCAGGATAAAGATTATCTAAAAAAAGAAGGATATCCAATCATGAAAGGGGCGGCGCAATTCTTTTTAGGCTGGATGATTACGGATAAAAATGGGAATCTAATTACATCGCCATCCACTTCTCCGGAAAACAAATACATTGCCCCAGACGGATTTATTGGAGCAACCATGTATGGCGGAACGGCAGATTTGGCCATGATTAGAGAATGTTTTGATAAAACAATAAAAGCTTCAAAAGTATTAAATACCGATGCTGATTTTAGATCGAAACTGGAAACGGCACTTGCGAAATTCCATCCGTACCAAATTGGTAAAAAAGGGAATCTGCAAGAATGGTATTTTGACTGGAATGACGAAGATCCAAAACACCGTCATCAATCACAATTATTCGGACTTTTTCCTGGCGATCATATTACACCGGAAAAAACACCAGATTTAGCCGAAGCTTCAAAAAAGACATTAGAAATAAAAGGTGATGAAACGACAGGTTGGTCAAAAGGTTGGAGAATCAATCTTTGGGCAAGGCTTTGGGACGGAAATCGTGCCTATAAAATGTTCCGCGAATTATTAAGATATGTTGATCCGGACGGAAAGAAAACCGAGAAACCAAGAAGAGGAGGAGGAACGTATCCGAATTTATTCGACGCACATCCGCCCTTTCAAATCGACGGAAATTTTGGCGGAGCCGCAGCCGTTGCAGAAATGCTCGTTCAGTCAGATGAAAACGAAATCAGATTATTGCCCGCTTTACCAGACGCTTGGGAAACTGGTTCAGTAAAAGGAATCTGCGCCCGCGGCGGATTTGAAATCGAAATGAACTGGGAGAATAAGACCCTGAAGAAAGTTACGATTTTTTCTAAAAGAGGAGGAAAAACAACTTTAATTAATGGAGATAAAAAACAGAATATCACGTTGAAAAAAGGAGAAAAATTAGAAGTTAACTGGTAAAATAGTTCTAAACTCAATCTTTGTCAAACCCGATAGGTTGAAAAACCTGTCGGGTTTTGCATTAAAAAACGAATGTCATCCTGAGCGAAGTCGAAGGCTTGATTATAGGAACGGGCTTCGACTCCGCTCGCCTGACAATTCAATTATTCTTTTTTATTCTCAGCATTTTCATTAGACTTCTCTTCAGAAGTTTTAGCATGTTCTTCTTTAAAAACATCATACCATTTTTCGATAGAAGGATAAACGAAAGCAGCTACTTTTTTTATCGGATTATAAAAGAAATATTTATCGAAAGTTTCTTTTTTGGCAAAAGTTTCATTGAAGTTCATTTTCTCAAAAAGGGCAATGAATATACTTAGAATCAGGACCGTTTTTAAGATTCTAAAGAACCCCCCTCCCAGTTTATTTGCCCATCCAAGGAAAGCAAAATCAGCAATTCCGGTAAGGATTTTGGCAAGGAAATAAACGCCAATTACCACCAGAATAAAAGTCAGGATAAAAGCGGTGATTTGTATCGTATTTGGATTCCATGAAACGTGTTTCATAATCACTTCCTTCATAAAAGAAGAGAATTTAATCGCAATATAAATTCCCAATAATAAAGAAATAAAAGAAGCAACTTCTACAAAAAGACCATTTTGGATTCCTTTGTATAAACTAAAAGCCAAAAGAGCACCAACAATAATATCAAAAAAACTCATGTTTTCTGTTTGTTTAATTAAAGCGCAAATATAAAAGAATTATCTGCTTTTCTTAAGGCTTTAGGTTCCTAAACCCGACAGGTTTTTAAAACCTGTCGGGTTTGTCAACAGAATTATAACCTGCGTTAATAGATTAAATCCGTATAATCCGTGAACCATTTACAAATAACTGTATGAGAAATCTTTAATTTTAGGTCTTTGTACTTGAACTTCCTATCTTTGCCATAATAATTTTTAAAGTTAAGATTGATAAACTCAGATTTAAATAACCTTTAAATCATGCTTCAGTCTAGAATCTCCCGATAACTTCGGGACTAAAATCCACAAACACAATTAAAATGTCCAGAGATACACAACTAAAAGAACGATGGGAAAAGCTCGTCGATATACTATCTAATCAGTTTTCGCAAGGAGAAGATTTAGATCTAGATGCCATAATTTACCTAATTGGAGTTCAGGAACTCGGAAAAATACACCGTGAATTCAAAAAAGACGAAAAATTAAACCTGATGCACATTGCTATTTGCCGATTATTAGAGCCTTATGGGTTTTATGAATTCGACTTTTTTGATGCAGAAGGATGGCCACATTACAAGGTAAAAGAAGAATTGCCATCATTAAGAGCAGGAGAACAATCGGTTTTGATGAAAGAGGCGATTGTAAATTATTTTTTAGAAAGAGAACTTATAGAATAGGTTCCAGTCACAGTTTTCAGAATTTACCTGAGTTAGCAATGAAAACTGCAACTCAGACTAAAGACTTTCAACTAAAATCCTTAAATTTGCACCTTCAAAGTAAGATCGATGATAGATAAGATAAAACAACATATAGAGGAAGCTAAAGCCTTTAATGATAAAAATAAAGAATCCTTAGAGCAATTCCGTATTAAGTATTTAGGCAGTAAAGGATTGTTGAAAGAACTTTTTACAGAGTTCAAGAATATCCCAAACGACCAGAAAAAAGACTTCGGACAAGTAATAAATACTTTAAAAGCTGTTGCTGAAGAAAAAGTAAGAGTTATTCAGGAAGAACTGGAAAGTAAAGAAGAAGTAAAAGGAATTTTTGGCGATTTGACACGTGCTGCTGAACCGGTAATTATTGGTTCCCGTCACCCAATTTCGATCGTTAAAAATCAGATTATAGATATTTTTGCCAACATTGGCTTCAACGTTTCCGAAGGTCCGGAAATCGAAGACGACTGGCATAATTTTACCGCATTAAACTTACCGGAATACCATCCGGCGCGTGATATGCAGGATACATTTTTCATTCAGACCAATCCTGACGTTTTGTTGCGTACGCATACATCATCTGTTCAGGTGCGTTATATGGAAAATCACAAACCACCAATTCGTACTATTTCTCCGGGACGTGTATTTCGTAACGAAGCAATTTCGTCACGTTCGCACTGTATCTTCCATCAGGTAGAAGGATTGTATATTGACAAAGACGTATCGTTTGCTGATTTAAAACAAACATTGCTTTATTTTACTAAAGAAATGTTCGGAAAATCAAAGATTCGTTTACGTCCGTCATATTTCCCGTTTACAGAACCAAGTGCCGAAATTGATATTTATTGGGGTTTAAAAACCGAAACCGATTACCGTATCACAAAAGGAACTGGTTGGTTAGAAATTGGAGGCTGCGGAATGGTTGATCCAAACGTTCTTAAAAATTGCGATATCAATCCGGACGAATTTAATGGTTTTGCCTTCGGAATGGGAGTAGAGCGTATCGCAATGTTATTATACCAAATTGGTGATATTCGTATGTTTTACGAAAACGACGTTCGTTTCTTAGAGCAATTCAAAGCAAATATATAATTTAAGTCGAAAGTCATAAAGTCGAAAGTTGAAAGTCTCATAGTATTGGCTTTATGACTTTCGACTTTATGACTTTTGACTTTTAAATTTTTGACACATATGAAAGCAGATATAACAATCCCCGAAGTAGAAAACGTATTTCTTGCCGCTGTTCAGGAATGGAGCGACGATTTTATGGAGAAAGTGTGGTACGCCTATCTTGTAAACGACAGCGACTTTAATTTAGACAGCGTAATGGTAGTCTCTAAAGCATTTGGGACTATCGATGGCGAAATGAAAAAAACATCAGTTCTTCGTCACGCCTTTGTAGAGGTTCCGGCAGTTTCTGTAGTAAAAATCGAAATGGTCGAAAAGAGTTTGTTAGTTTTAAATAACGAATTCATGGTAACTTTCTTTATCGACAATAAACTATTCGATAAGAAATTCATCTTCAAATCAAACCTAATCAATGAAAATGATACTGAAGAAGTGCCAATTTTGTTTGTTGAAGGCGTGATGGTCAAGTAGGTTAGTTCTCAGTCTCAGTCTCAATTTTTATCATAGCTTATAAAGTTGGAATAATTTAAATAAAAAGAGTCCGGAAAATTTATTTTTCGGACTCTTTTTTATTGTTTAAAATCTAAATAATGCCACTGAAAACGGTAACTGTTTACTGCAACTGAAAACTAAAAATTACTTCGGTAATTCAGGTGGTCTCATTTTATAAGCTCCGGTTGACAAGCTTGTAATAAAAGCTTCAAGCGCATTAACCTCTGATTGTTTCAATTGTAATTTTTGGATTAATCTCGAAGTTGCTGGGAACAAAGTATCATTCTCCTGGCTTTCTTTTCGTTTGGGTTGTGGCATTCCGGCATTGTACATATTCAGGACGCCACGTAAATTCGGGAACAAACCATTGTGCATATAAGGCCCATTTTGAGCAGCACCTCTTAGAGATTGGGTTTTAAATTCGCCTACATTTTCAGCTTTTCCGGTTACGTTATATCTTCCTAAATCCTCATATTCTCTTCCGTAATAAGTCAAACCTATATTATGGAATTTATTATCAGAGAAATTAGCGGTATTGTGGCAATTGATACAACGTGCTTTGGTACGGAATAAATGCAAACCTTCGACTTCTTTATTGTTTAATTGTGTAGAATCTCCCGCGACAAACTTATCAAATCGGCTTTTTGGGCTTATTAAGGTTCTTTCGAAAGTAGCAATGGCTTTTAGAATTTCGGTTTGAGATAGTTTTTCTTTTCCAAACGCCTTTTGAAAATAAGGTTTGTAGCCTTTTATTTTATTGAGTCTTTTTGTTGCTAAATCGATATGAAAGTTCATTTCTTTAGTATCCTTTATAGGAAAGCTCGCCTGATCTTCGAGCGTTGTTGCTCTTCCGTCCCAAAAGAAAACTTTCGCGTAGGCGATATTCATTAAACTAGGAGAATTTCTAATGCCTTGCAATCTTCCTTCTCCATAAGAAACTCTTCTGGCGTCTCCCCAATTGAGTTCAGGATCATGGCAATTGGCACACGAAATCTGCCCTGATTTCGATAATCTGGGATCAAAAAAGAGGATTTTACCTAATGCTGCTTTTTCCTCAGTATATTGATTATCCTGAGGAAATTCAGGTTGGCCTAAAACGCCGATGTCTTCAAAACCTTGCGCATAAACAAGAGAATCTACTTCTGGTTTTGGCCATTTTTGATAATCCCCGCTGCTGTATAGTTTTTTTAATTCAGAAATAGAAAGCGTTGGGTTAATCTTAGTATAAGAAACGATAATAAGTGATAGTACCATTACCCCAATGGCAATAAACTTTGTTTTCATTTTTAATAATTTAATTGTACACCACACTGAATCCAATAGGTACTATTGGTATTGATAGTGGCATTGTAGTCATTTTGTTTTTTTAGTGCTATTTTTTCTTTAAAATTGGTAAAGAAAACCACTGTTTTGTTGTTTTTTACAGGATAGCTGTATTCTAATCGTATTGCCGGAGCAAAATAATTTGTTGTACTCACGACGTAATCATGAATAATGACCTCGTTTAGAAAAGCTGCATTTGTACCGCCGGAAGTATCATAATATTCTAATTTTGACGGAAGCGGGAAATACATATTAAAACTTACGGTGGAGTTTAATTTACTTTTTCCGAATGAAAAATCTTTGCTTGCAAATATTCCTGTATTAATTGAGTTTATTTCAATATCATTTGTCGCCATGATATCACTGTACTGATTTTGCTGGTAAAGGATATCCAAACCAAATAAATAATCAATATGTGAGCCTGTTTTTTGCGAAACGGAGCTTAACCAACTAATTGCATTTAAACTGTTTTTGTAATTATAACCATTGTTTTTCAAATCGTAATTTTGAGCGTTGCTTTTGTCAAATTTTAATGTTGATTTGATCTCTTTTTTATCCCATTGATGCAAAGCAAATAGCTCAGCATGATTAGTAGTTGTTTTAATAGTCAGTCTTTGACTGTCTTCGTTGTCAAAAACGTCAGTATAGAAAGTATTATCTGATTTCTGATTGTAATATAAAACAGTGAACCGGGTGTTCTTATTGCTAAAGTTATACCCTAAACCAAGTTTGTTTTGAATATCCTTATAAAGAAATCGTGTACTGTTGTAATAATTAGATTTGAAATAATTGATAATTCTGCCATATCCTGTATTGAATCGTAAATAGGTCTCCGGATTGCCTTCGACATTTGAATGTGTATCCTTGTATTTATACGAAAAATCTTTATCAAATCTTGAGTAATCTGCCAGAGCAAAAACGTTATGGTTTTCTTTGAACTGATATCCCAGCTGTAATTCTCCCCCAATTTTTCGTGAAATAATTTCAGGCCTCGGATCCAGATTTCTACTGTATTTTCCGGTATTGTAATTAAGTTTTGCGGCAATAGATATCTTATTTGTAATATCCTTAGAAATTCCCCCGCTAATTTTATATTCCTGATCGGTCCAGTTGGCTTTTCTTGGAACGTAAAAATAATGAGGAAGAATAACCTCGTGGTCTTCAGAACGATCATCAGAAAGTACCCATCCCAAATCTTTTTCATCTGTTTTTTTAAGAGATAAATTACCAAACAAATTCCATTTAGATTTTGTTGTATAATATCCCTGAGCCAAAAACTGATAAGAATTAATTTCATTTGCTATCTGTTTTCTGGCAAATTCATTTTTTTGGTACTCGTATGATACTTCTGTAAAAGTGAAATCTTTGATATACTGCCTGGTATAATTGATAGGATATTTAAAAATTTGATTTTTAAGCTGGGCATCAATAAGATGATTGGTCACAATGATACTGTCCTGAGCTTGTACTGAAAAATGACTAATAATAACGAAAAGAAGTAATGCCCAATATTTCAGGGCATTACTTGTGGTATTAATGAGTGTAGGAGTTATGATTTTCATTAATGAAAATTTTAGTTGAATCCTCTTGGATTTGCTTTTGTTTCAACAAAATCGTTAGTTGAGTTATTGGTGTCTTGTAAAATAATTCTTCCTCCAATTGTTGTTTTTGTCTTTCTCATTACAGATTTTGAAGAATAAGAGCCACTTGGTAAATAAGTATTTCCTCCATCTATGTGTGCAGGCAGCTTTTTGGGTACTAGACCAGATCCTAGATCTTTTGTAAGCTCAACACCGTCTGTAAGTTTTGTAATTGGAATCTGTAAATATGCATTCTTCTCACCTTTAGGGTTTTTGTATTTCTTTAGACTTGAAAACTCAATAGCATTCATATTAAAAATGGCAAAAGCCTGTCTTCCGCTTGGATCCAGAATTAAATCATTGTTTCCATTTCCCCAATACGCAATTCCTAAATCTGGCACTGCCGGATTTTGAATGTCAAATTGATAAAGATCACCTACAGAAGTACCTAAAAAGGCTTCAAAATCAGCATTGCTTAAATCGACAGTTAATTCAGGATTTAATATACTGACAGATTTTCCTGTATTGTCGATATAGTTCGATTGGTGGTTAATAGCATTTTGTGCAATTACAATGCTTTTTCCTGGCTGTACCGGGTATTGTGTTCCGTTTCCTGGAATTTGCACAACATTAGAAGCATATACATAATCTTTATTTGCTGCATCACCCATTGTCATTTCTTCAGATTTACTCCAGTCAAATTGACCTGTAGATAGTGTATAAGCAAATACTGTTGTAACATTCGTACCATATAATTGTGCGATATACAATCCGTCAGCATATTGTACTGCGTTTGAATTGTTGTAGATTTCAATAAACTGATCTCTAAAAACAGCCCCTTTTTTAGTGTCAGAACCACCATAGTAAATTTGCTTAATTACAAAGTCACCCACTTTTGTCGTTTTCAGTGTAATATTTATTGGAGCAGTTTCTGTGTTTACCACTAAGCTTGCCGCGGCACCATTAAAGTTAACTTCAGCTTCAGTTGGCGTATAGCCAAAAGTTGCTGTAAACTCATCAGTATGCATCACTTTTGTTGCAGAAACAGAATAGACACCAGGCAAAATCTGATTGAATTGTGCAGTACCATTATTGTCGCTTTCTACAGTGTATTTATTTCCTGTTTCGTTATTTACGATAAGAACAGTTGATTTTTTTACTGCAAGATTATTAAATGTCTCATCGTATTTAATTGTTATGGTAAGATTTACAGGTTTTAATGCCTCGTCATCGTTATTGCTGCAGGACTGAATCAGTAATCCTAACATGAAAGTTATAGTAATAAGGAATGTTTTTTTCATGGTATATATTTAGTTTAAAATTGATAATTAAGACTTGCTCCAAATGTGAGCGGGGCAATATTAGATAATACCTTCAGGCCGCTTGTGTCATAATAATAGGGCTTGAGATTTAAAAAGTTGGTAGAATAAAGCGAAACACTAAAACCATTTAAAAAATCCTTGGAAACTCTCAAATGAAAATTATGAAGAACGTTTTGAAGTTTGCTCTGCGTTTGGCCGGGATCTCTTATAAGATGTGCGTATTTCTGAATATTTGTTCTGTCTTCGAGCGGAATTTCATGATACACAAGTTCAGTGTCTAAATAACCGTTTAAAAAATTACCGGTAGGTGATTTGGAATTTCTTAATAAAACGTGTTCACTTCTCACAGAAACAAGCAAACCAACAGCCGGAATATGATAATTAAAATTAAAACTCGCTGTAAAATTATCCATCCAATAGTTTTTTTTATCATATACGCCGTATAGTTCAGATGAAAGAAGACTAGAGGAAGGGTAATATTCTTTTGCGTCTGAAAAATCTTTTGTCGAGGTATAAGAAGCATTCATACTTATATCCAGATTAAGCGCCTTTATTTTTTTGAAATTGATGGTCGTTTCCAAACCTTTATCCTCTGAGCTGCTGTTGTTTGTTATTGCATTGCTCATGTAGTAAAACTTCTCAGTTCCATTAATTTTATAAGTTGGAATCTCAGTTCCTGTAACGATGACCTCTGCTTTTGGAATTATTTTATAAACCGGAACCTGCTGACCAGAAAAACCATTAAAGAGTTTGTTGTAGTACCCTGTGAAATTAACAGAAGCAAAAGGCAGTTTAATATCTAAACCAAGCTCTGTTCGATACGATTTACTGGGTTTTAAGTTTAAATTATCTCCCGGAGTGATAATAGTTTGTATCCAGGCCTTTTGATAAATTCCGGGATAAGTATAAATGCCGCTTCCTACCAATTTATCAAAATAGCGTTCGCCTGTGTACAACTGGTTTAAGGAGGGTGCTTTTGAGGATATTCCTCCTCCGGCCCGTAATCTGACTATTTTGTTGAGCGTATAAGATGAATTTAAACGGGGCTGTAAAGAAACACTTCCCATCTGGTTGTCAAAGCGTAAACCGAAGTCAATATTTAAAAGTCGATCGTTTTCAAAATTTTTAAATATTCTGTCCTCCAGGTAAGCAGATGTCTGATATTCTGTTTTTGTTTGACCAAAGTCATAATCTCTATAGGCAAGAGTGCCGGATCCCTCTTTTCCAAGTGTGTAATAGTTAACTAATCCGGTGGCAGCATTTTTTCTTCCTTCTCCTTTATTGGCACTCATTCTGTTCGAAATTCCAAAAACAAGACTATGGATCCAATTGTTTTTGTTGGTCAAAGTTTTTGTCGTTTCCAGTGTTAAAAATGTCGAGATAGGAATGCCTTCTACAGTGTTAATACTCGTGTACTGCGAAGGAACAATGATAGCTTCATGTATGCCTTCCTCACGACTATCAGTTGCAGCAGAAGTATAGGTGTTAAGCCATCTTTCTCTACGGCTAAACTGTCGGTCATAACTCAAACCCGCGTTTACGTTAATTCCATCAACCCATAAATTTTTAGGCTTCCACATTAAATTATTCGATAGAGAAAAACCTTGCTTTTCGTTTTTTACTACAACAGCCGTAATATCATCAGGATCACTTTTTGCATCATCCAGATTCATTCTAAAAGAAGTGTTTACTGTGTTTTTTATAGTAGCATCGTTGTTTTTATACTGCCAGGATATGCTTCCGTTTACCCTTTGAAAATTTAAAATATTATCTCTGGGATCAGCTTTGGCATCCAGATAGTTAATGCCAAAATTCATTGCGTTGTTAGAATTGAGTTTTACCCCTTTGGTTAAATTAAGCTGTGATGTTGCATCTCTTATCGATGCAGAAACACGGTACGGACTATTTCCAACCTTTGTAGTTATTAAAACAAGTCCAGAAGTCATATCACCGTATTTGGCGGAAGCAATTCCCTGAATGACTTTTATTTCCTCAATATTATTAGTTGATATCTCTCTTAAATCAACTCCTTTATTTGTGTTGGTAAAAGTGTTGATTTTTGTGCCAAAATCATTTGCTAAACCTGAATTTGGATTAAAAGCCTGCATATTCTCGTTGTTGGAAATTGGGATATCATCCATTACAAAAGAAGTCCCAAAAGCTTTCGCTGCATAAGAAAGTGAAGTTTCTGATGCGGTTCGGAAAACAATATTTTTAAACTCATTCAGATTAAATTTCGTAGTAGTTTGCCCGGGAAGCTGCTGTAAAACATCATCGAGCGAGAAAGCCTGAACGTTATTAATGGCATTTGTGCCCAATGTCAACTCAGAATATTTTCTTTCCTTATTAGCCGTAACCACAACTTCTTTAAGGCGAAGTGTATTATCTTCTAAAGAAACGGTAATATTGTTTTCATTGTTTTTTAAAACGATATTAGACTCCATTTTTCCTAACAACGAAAAATTAAGCTCTATATCTTCAAAATAAGGAATTGTAATTATAAATTTTCCGTTTTTATCGGAAATACTCCAGTTGTCAGATTTCATATCACGAATAAAAACGCCCGACAACGTTGTGGAAGTTTCCTTGTCTATAACTTTACCCGTTATCACTCTTTGAGAAAAAACAGAAGTAGAAATTAGAAAGAATAGTAAAATAGAACGCATTGTTTTTAATTAGAATCAATAAAAATAATAACGCAAATGTATCAATAATTTTGTGCGAAGCAACTAAAAATAGGGGATTGTAGAATTGTGAAACCTGTGATTTGTGAGAAAAAGATAGACGGTAAGTTTTTAAAAATTGGATGTATCTCGTTGATAAACAGTAAAATGTTGTTTTGGAGGTTTTGTAAGAGCAAGGAGATCTTTTTTTTGGAGTAAGATGTAGGTTTGATGTATTCTAAGAGAAAGTATTTCTTGTTAATACTTGTGGTTTTTCTCTTGTTGCTCTGTGGTTTTAAGAAGTAGGTAAACAAAAAAAGAGTCAAGAAAATTAATTTTCCTGACTCTTTTTATAAAAATTAAAGTAGTCTATATCTTAATCCAAAGATTCAGTTAGTTTTTTAAAGACAGATTTAGCATCTTTTCCTTCATATAGAACTGCATAAACTGCATCGATAATTGGAGTATGAGCTCCATATCCCTGATTTAGTTTGTAGGCACTTTTCGTAGCATAATAACCTTCAGCAACCATACTCATCTCCATCATGGCGCTTTTTACTGTATATCCTTTTCCAATCATGTTTCCGAACATTCTGTTTCTTGAAAATACAGAATATCCCGTAACCAATAAATCGCCTAAATAAGCTGAATCATTAATGTTACGTTTCATTTTGTGCACTTTTTTAATGAATTTTTTCATCTCACGAATTCCGTTACTCATCATAACCGATTGAAAGTTATCACCATAACCTAAACCATGTGCAATTCCGGCTGCAATGGCATATATATTCTTAAGCATAGCAGCATATTCAGTACCAATAATGTCATCAGAAATTTTTGCTTTGATATAGTTTCCGGACAATGATTTAGCAACAATACTGGCTTTGTCAGGATCACCGCAAGCAATTGTCAGATACGAAAGTCTTTCTAAAGCAACTTCTTCTGCATGGCAAGGACCAGTAATAACACCAATATTGTAATAAGGAATGTCGTATTGAATATGAAAATGCTCCCCAACAATTAAACTCGTTTCAGGAACAATTCCTTTAATAGCCGAAAAGATGATTTTATCAGCCAAAGAAACCGTTAAGTTTTTTAGTTCAGCATCTAAGAAAGCAGACGGAATAGCGAAAATTACATAATCGGCATATTCAATTGCTTCATTTATATTGTTAGTTAATTTAAGTTTTTTAGTGTCAAATTCAACTGAACTTAAATAATTTGGATTGTGTTTGTATTTCTGGATATGCTCTATCGCAGCATCATTACGCATGTACCAAGCAATTTCTGAAAGATTCACGCATAACATCTTTGCAATTGCTGTTGCCCAGCTTCCTCCTCCAATTACTGCAAATTTTAAATTTTCGCTCATTATTTTAATAATTTAAAACAAAAGTACTTAATAATGTAGTAATAATACAAAATCTGATTTAAGAAAATTCCAAAACAGACGTTAAGTTTTTTTTGCCATTAAAACAGAAAAACTAATTTTTAATAAATGAGGACAATCTTTTGCACAAAAAAGGAGAAATGAATGAAAAATTATTATTTTTGATGAAATTTCTTTCAAATATGACTAGCAAAATTTTCAGCCTTATTTTGGTATTCACTACCGGACTTTCTTTCTCGCAAAACGCAGAACCCATTTATTTTGATAAAAATTGGAAAGAAACTTCTAAGGCAAAGGCTTCTTTTTATAGAATTAATCCATCAAAAAAATTAGATGATCTGGTTTTAATCGAAGATTTCTACCTTAATAAAACTCCTCAATTTCAAGGATATTCTTTTCAAAACGACGAAAATAGTTATGTTGGAGATATTGTCTGGTATGATGGAAACGGTTTTGACTTATCTGTCTACCAGTTTTATAATAATTCAGCTGCTTCAGTCTTGACATATTATTATCCAGATGGAAAAAAGCTTAAAACGATTCCGTATAAAAAGGGTAAAAAAGACGGAGAGCACATTGTCTATCATCAGGACGGAACCATTTTAATAAAAGGAAAATACAGTAAAGGAAAACCTGTTGAAGGAGATTTTGAAGAAGTTAGAAACTGGGAGGATTACAGAAGCAATAAGTCAGAAAGTGAAGCTAATGAGGAAAATGAACTTTTAACCGAAGCGACACCTGTAGTTGAGTATTCTGCCGGAACTAAAAAAAAGGTTATAACGAAAATAATTAAGAGCAAGATCTTCTGGATTAATTCTAAACAATTGGCGCAGGAAACCTGGTACGATATTGAGTATGACCGGATGCATCGTTTTAAACAGGTAAATTATGATGTCACGGGAAAAATACTGCAAACAATCGGGCAAGCTGATTTTGAAGAATATAGTGGGAACATTTCAAATGGTATTGCGTATGAATATTATGTTCAGAATCAATTTGCAGTCGCCATCAAATCGAAAACAGCTTATAAAGGACGAGAGAAATCAGGAGAAAAAATTAAATATTATCCCAACGGTAAAATTCAGGAATTTACTAAATATATAAATGGTAAAATAGTGGACGATGAGATTGTTTATGATAAAAATGGTACTGTAATGCAAAAACGAACCTATAAAGACGGAGAACCATTTGAAGGTAACTTTAATGAAAATTTTTCCGGAAGTCTGATCATTAATTCGAATTATGTAAAAGGCTTAAAAGAAGGAGAAGCCATCGTAAAAACCGATGAAGACAGTATTGTTACTAAAGGGATTTATAAAAACAACAAACCCTATAAAGGAACCTTTATTGTAAAAACGGGTGAAGATACGCATGAGTTAATTCAGGTTACAGACTTTAAGAAAAATGGTCTGCAAAAAATCTTTAATTGTAATATTGATAATATTATTGAAACGTATACTTGTGTAAATGATATTGTAGATGGTGAAACTATTTTTTATAGCAACGGCGAAATTACCGGAAAGATCGAATATAAAAACGGTTTGCCTTACAATGGAAAATTAGTAGAAGGCGAAACTGCGACAGTCTACAAACAAGGAGCAATTACCGATGAAATCTTTTATAGAAATAAATATGAAAGAACAGATGAAAATGATATTCTCAAGTCTAAGAGTTTTACCAACGGAAAACTCACTAAAATAGTCAATAGCTCCTTTACGATTGCAGATAAAGTTCAGGATTCTTATGAGGGAATTTATAAAAACGAACAACCTTATTCAGGATATTTTTCTACAGAGCAGCGTGAATTTAATTATGTTGATTATTATGAAAATGGTATAAAAAAGTATCAGTATTCTAACAACTATCTGGAGAATCTGGAGAAATACCAACATCCGTATTATGATATTAAATCGACTTATAAAGAAGGAAAAATAATTGATGGCGTAGAATACATAAAATTAGACCGCCAGTTTATTTCGAAATATTGGAAAAATGGAGTTTTACAAAGTTATGATGTAGATCTTTTTGCGATGCATTACTTTAATCGTTTTCATTTTGAACTGAAAAACAACAGTATTGAAATAACAGAATTTAAGAAAAAACAAAAAGGGAGAATTACGAGAGAAAAAATCGGTGATAAATATACAAGCCAATTAATTATAGGGGATAAAGTCGTAATGTCAAGTTCGTCAATCGACCTGGACAATGAAATGCCGGAACAAATGGGCAGTATTATGTATTATGAATCAGACCAAATAATCAAAGCTAAAGTTATAGACTCTAAAGAAACAGATTATGAAGGCCGACGAGAATCAGAGATGTTTTACGAAATATTTGCATCAACGGTTAATAGCTCTAAAACAACAGAGGAAAATTTCAATTCGATAGCACAGGATTTTTCGACAAGCAAAAATATAGAAGCCATGTTTGGTAAAGGCGATAATGCCGATGTACTAACTGGATTAAGATTTAATGAATTAAAAAAGCCCGAAATGGGAATTCTGGTAGTCAAAAGCAACAGTACTTCCTATAATCTAAAATCATTTTTCGACGGAAAAGTTTTGGAAGAAAAGAAGAATATTGATATAAAAAATATTAGGGAAGAAGTAAAAAAATTGAATTCCGTCCTTGAAAAAAAATTAAATGAAAGCTTTAAATAAGAGCTTTCCTGAAAGCTATTGTTTGAATCTCAAATTTTTTTTTGTCACTAACACAATAAAAATAAAACTCTTACGTTGTAACTTATTATAAATTAGAATTTTAATGAGTTTAGCAAAAATTGAGTTAGTTAGTTTTGTTTTAGTATTGTAAAAAGGCGCTCCTGAAAATTCAAGAACGCCTTTTTTTATTTTACGGTTTACGGTCACAGTTTTCAGTGTGAACTGAGACTAAATTCTGCGACTGAATACTATTTATTAGTAACTCATCTCAACAATCGATTTTACCTTATCTAAAGTAATCAATTGTTTTTCTCCCAAGCCTTTCCAGCCTCTTTCATCAAAACGATTTACGATAAAATCGGCTGTTTTGCTGTAATCGTCTACATATTGAGAAAGTTTGGTATCCATGCCCATAGTATGGAAAAACTCAACCGTTTTATTGATTGCTTCTCTGGCTACTTCTTCATCAGAACCGGTTAGGTTGAAAATTCTTCTTCCGTATTGTGCCAGTTTCTCTTTTTTAGTATCAAACATCACGTTGTATAAACTTGGACCTACGATAGCTAAAGTTCTTGCGTGATCGATACCGTATAGCGCCGTTAATTCATGACCAATCATGTGAGTTGCCCAGTCAGACGGAACACCTTTCTGGATCAATCCGTTTAATGCCATCGTACAGCTCCACATAAAGTTAGAAGCCAAAGCATAATCAGTTGGGTTTTCTACCACTTTAGGTCCAACTTCAATCAAAGTTTGTAGAATTCCTTCAGCGATTCGGTCCTGCAAATAACCTTCGTGCGGATAAGTTAAGTATTGTTCCATTACGTGTGTATAAGCATCGACAACACCATTTTGCAATTGTCTTTTTGGTAAAGAGGCAATAACCGTAGGATCGCAAATAGAGAATTTTGGGAACATTGCGCTTCCGCCAAAAGCCAGTTTTTCCTGAGTTGACTGGATCGTAACCACGGCTCCTGAATTCATCTCGCTTCCCGTTGCCGGCAAAGTCAAAACAGTTCCAAAAGGCATTGCATTATCCTTAATCAGCAAACGTTTTTGCAAAATATCAATCGGATTTCCGTCAAAGTTCACAGCAGCCGAAATAAATTTCACGCCATCAATAACAGATCCGCCACCAACAGCAAGGATAAAATCGATTTTTTCTGCTTTAATCACTTCAACAGCTTTCATTAAAGTTTCAAAATGAGGGTTGGGTTCGATTCCGCCAAATTCTACAATATCAAAACCTTTTAGATTGTTGATTACCTGTTCGTGAATTCCGTTTTTAAAGATACTTCCGCCACCATAAGCCAATAAGATTTTAGCATCTTTTGGTACTAAAGTCGAAAGTTTTTCTATTTGTCCTTTTCCGAAGATTAAATTCGTAGGATTGTATAATTCAAAGTTTAGCATTTTTTTTTAGAGTTTCTGTGCTGATTAGCTAAGTTTTCTGATCTTAGTAACCCAACATCTTTTTTATTAATATTCAATGAGATCTTACGTCTCTAAGTTTTTTTTAAGTGATTCAAAACTTAGCATCTTAGAACCTTAATGCCTTAGCACCTTTTTTAAGTTTCTAAGATGCTAAGTTTCTATGGGACTAAGTTTTTTGCTTACTCAATATCTAAGAATCTGAGCATCTGTTTGTTATTATCTTTTAATTAATTTATAAGCGCTATTTTTCAAAATCTTAGAACCTTTTTACTTCAATTTTTTCAATAATTTACCGGCTACTAATTTAGACGATGCCGGGTTTTGTCCTGTAATCAAAAGACCATCTTCTACAGCATAAGGCGCCCAGTTTGGTCCTTTAGAAAATTTAGCTCCATTTTGAGTCAAAGCATCTTCTAATAAAAACGGAACAACTTTGGTTAAGCCAACTGCTTCTTCCTCTTCATTTGTAAAACCGGTTACGTTTTTACCTTTTACTAAAAATTCGCCATTTACTTTTACGTTTTTCAAAACTGCCGGAGCGTGACAAACAAAAGCTACAGGTTTTTTATGATTATAGAAAGACTCGATTAAGGCGATTGAGTTTTTATCCTCTACTAAATCCCAAAGTGGTCCATGACCTCCAGGATAGAAAACAGCATCGTAATCTTTTTGGTTAATCGTCGAAAGCTTGTGCGTGTGTTTTAATTTTTCCTGTAATACCTTATCAGTATCAAAACGTTTCGTATCTTCTGTTGCAGATGCCGGGTCAGCACTTTTCGGGTCAATTGGAGGCTGACCTCCAAGCGGAGTTGCTATTGTAATTTCGACTCCCTGATCTAATAATTCATAATAAGGTGCAGCTAATTCTTCTGACCAAAATCCTGTTTTCTCCCCTGTATTGCCCAGTTTATCGTTACTGGTTACAACAAATAATACTTTTTTCATACCTTTTTTATTTGATTTTTGGGCCATAACTGAAATGTTAGAAGCTCCGAATGCTATAATTGCGAGTAATGCTATTCTTTTCATAGTTTTAAATTTTTATCAAATTTACAGCTTAAGTGATATTTGTAAAAATAAAATAAACTATGTTTGTTATAAAAATATTTATATCATGGTCAATCTTGAATGGTACAGAACTTTTAAATCTGTTTATAAAAACGGTAATTTTTCAGTTGCTGCAAAGGAATTGTTTATGAGTCAGCCAGCGGTAAGTCAGCAAATCTCCATGCTTGAAGCTCATGTTGGTTATAAGTTATTTAATAGAAAATCGAAAGGGGTCGAAGCAACCGAATATGCTAAGTTACTCAATAATTTAATTATCGATGCCCTCGATCGGTTAGAAAATGTCGAAAATGGTTTTCGGGCTAAAGCGCAGGATTCTAATCGGTTAATATCTGTTGGCGTTTCAAAAGATCTGTTTGATAGTTTGGGAAGCGTTTTAATTACCAGCTTTGATTTTATCGATTTTACCTTCGCAGATAATGATGCCCTTTTTGCATTAGTGGATGCTAAAAAACTCGATTTCGCCATCATGACCAAAAGATTTGACACATTTGACACGATTCAGGAGATCGTTGGAAAAATTAAATTGGTAATGGTCGCATCTATGAATTTAGAAGCAACAGAATTTCGTCAGAAATTAAAAGCAGATAATTTTACAGAAACAGAACAATGGCTGAACGAACAAAAATGGTATTGTCATGATGCCAGAATCTCGCATATAAAAATATTTTGGCTCCACGCTTTCAATAAAAAAAGACCCTCGATGGTACCTAATTATATTATTCCGTCAGAATCTGAAATGCTCGAAATACTGTCAAAAAATTCAGGAGTAGCCATAACCTGGAATTGTAATGCGAGAAAGCATATTAAAGAAAATAAGCTGCAATTGCTTTGGAATAGTTTTCACGTTCCAGAGGAATACGTATATTTATTAACCGCTAAAAACAATAACTTAAGTTCTTTTTTTGATACTATTACAAAAGAGTTAAAATTGTTTTTAGGGAATAGATTATAATTTTTTTAGCCACAAATTTTGACAAATTTTTTGCTGATCAATTGAATATTAATTCGTGAAAATTAGTGCGATTCGTGGCAAACCCTTTTTTAAGTTATGGAAAATTTACAAAATATTAGAGTTGCTGTTGATGCCATTGTTTTTGGCTATAAAAACAACAATTTGTACGTGCTTTTAATTGAGCAAAAGTTTGGTTCTGCTGATAAATATTGGGCTTTGCCCGGTGGTTTGGTAAAAGAAGACGAATCATTAAGTAATGCCGTAATTAGAGAACTTCATGAAGAAACCAATGTTCAGTTGACTTTTATGGAGCAATTGTACACTTTTGGAGATGATATTCACAGAGATTCCAGAAACCGTGTTATTTCAGTTGCTTATTATGCTTTAGTCGAAGCTTCGAATTTAGAAATCAAAGCAGATACAGATGCTGAAAGGGTACAATGGTGCAAAATAGATGAAATTCCTTCTTTGGCTTTTGACCATAATTTAATTATCGAAAAAGCAATCGCGAGACTAAAGGCAAAACTAACTTACGAACCAATTGGTTTCGATTTATTGCCTGAGGAATTTTTGTTCTCAGATTTAGAAAATCTCTATTGTACTATTTTAGAGAAAGAAATTGACCGACGTAACTTCAGAAAAAAAATCCTTAGTTATGGTTTTTTAGATCAGACAGATCATTTTTCGCCCATAAAAAACGGAAGACCGGCAAAGCTTTTTAGGTTTAATCAATTGAAATATAGTGATTTAATTAACAAAGGTTTTCACTTCGAAATAAAGTTTGCGTAATTTTTACACAAAATAAATTGTTTATTTAAAATAATAATCTACATTTGCGTATAATTAACGCAAACTAAAAAGCTATGATACTTAACCTAGGCCCAAAATTCACTCCGATCCTTAATCAGGAAGAAATTAAATTTCAAAGTTTTACATTTTCTGGCGGAGAACCACATATCAAAATTGATCCTAATTTTGATACCACTCAAAAAGTAACGATTACACACCGATTAAATTCATTCAACGATTTAGGTTTATTGTGTATCACAGTAGATGCTTTGCGTAGAATGGATGTTAAAATAATCGATTTGTTTATTCCGTATTTTCCGGCAGCAAGACAAGATCGTGTGATGATCAAAGGAGAATCTCTTTCTGTAAAAGTGTATGCTGATATCATAAACGGACTTCAATTGAATAAAGTTTTTGTTTTTGATGCGCATTCTGAAGTTACTCCTGCATTGGTAAACAATTGCGAAGTGATTCCGAATCATATTTTTATCGCAACGGTTTTGAAAGAAATTGGCAAAAACGTAAAATTGATTTCTCCAGATGGTGGAGCCCTTAAAAAAATCTACAAAGTTTCTGAGTTTTTAGGCGGAATTGATGTAGTAGAATGCAGTAAAAGCCGTGATGTAAAAACCGGAAGATTATCTGGATTCAAAGTTTACGAAGACGATCTAAACGGAATCGATTGTTTGATTGTTGATGATATTTGCGATGGCGGCGGAACTTTCGTTGGCTTAGCCGAAGAATTAAAAAAGAAAAATGCCGGAAAATTATATTTAGCCGTAAGCCACGGAATCTTCAATAAAGGATTTGAAGTTTTAAACTGCTTCGATAAAATATTTACCACCAATTCAGTAAAAGATTTCGAAGGAGAAGAAGTCGAAGTTATTAAAATTACTGTTTAAAAAGGTTTCAAGTTTCAAGTCTCGTGAGAACGTGAAACCTGAAACAAAAAAAACTATAACCAAGCAACTAGAAATTATGAGCGATGATTTAAAACCAAGATTTATTGAATCTTTAAAAAGAAACAATGATCAGATTAGAGAAGACAGAGCCAAAACAATTGGTGAAGATTCTGAATTAATATACAGACGCCGAGTTGAAGATGTTGAATTGAAAATAAAAAGATTAGAAAGAGAGCAAGAAGGACTTATAGATATTAGTCCGCTGGATAAAAACAGTTTGACTTTTGCTGATTTTCAACCCGAAGCATTTGTTCAAAAAGATATGGAATTATCATTAACAATCAGAAATTTAAACATTCAGTTTGAAGTGACAAAAAAGAGATTCGAGTATTTATTTGGTAAAACATTTTAGTTATGGGAGGTACAAGATATGATTTAGGTGCTCGTTCAAGCAGAGCGGCAGCAGCAGGTTACGGATCAAAATCTGCAAGTGAGATTTTTACGCAAAATTCTTTACGAATGGCGCATGAATCTATGAATCCAAACGGAATTACTTTTAGAGAAGCCAGAGATTCTGAAGTGCATCCTAATACAGTTCCTATTATTTTGGGATTGGATGTTACGGGAAGTATGGGACACATTCCGCATGAATTGATCAAAGATGGACTTCCTAAATTAATGGGAGGAATCATTCAGGGCGGTGTTCCGGATCCGGCATTATTGTTTTTAGGAATTGGCGATCACGAATGCGACAGATATCCTTTGCAGGTTGGACAATTTGAGTCTGGCGATCAGGAACTGGATATGTGGCTGACGAGAACCTATATCGAAGGCGGTGGAGGAGGAAACGCAGGCGAAAGTTATTTATTAGCCTGGTATTTTGCCGCTTTTCATACCAAAACCGATGCTTTCGAAAAAAGAGGTCAAAAAGGATTGTTGTTTACCGTAGGTGATGAACCTAATTTAGAAACACTTCCGGCATCTGCCATAAAAGAAATTATGGGCCAGGGACAGCAAACGTATACGCATCTTGAATTATTAAAAGAAGCGCAGAAACGTTATGAAGTGTATCATATTAGTGTATTGCATTCTGATCAGGCGATAAGAGCAAATGTAGCCTGGAAAGAGTTATTAGGACAAAACTGTTTGTCTATCGAAGATCATAAAGAAATCCCGAATGTAATTAAGAAAATCATTTGTGATAAACATAAAAGTTCAGGATTAGGCTTAGGAACAATTCCGCTTGACGGATTAGATAATATAGAAATGCTTTAAATATTTCTATGTGTTTAAATAATATTTTATAAAATGAAAACAGCACAAATAGTTATAGGTTTAGGATTTGGTGATGAAGGAAAAGGAATCACGACAGATTTTCTGGCGAAGCAAAATCCTGAATCTATAGTTATTCGGTTTTCAGGAGGTCAGCAAGCAGCGCATACAGTAATGATTGGCGATAAAAAGCACGTTCATTCGAGTTTTGCCAGTGGTGCGCTTCGCGGTTTACCTTCTTATTATAGCGAACATTGCACGATTCATCCGGTTTTTTTATTTAATGAAAGAAAAGAACTCGAAGAATTAGAAGGAAATACGGAACTTCATATTCATCCTTTAGCCAAAATTACAACACCTTTTGATGTTTGGCAAAACCGAACTAACGTTAGAAACCTCGATCACGGAACTTGTGGAAAAGGAGTTGGAGCGACAATGAAGCGTAATGAAGGTCAATACAAATTATTCGCCATAGATCTGATCGCGCCTCGACAGATGCTTTTAGCAAAACTGGAAAAGATAGCCTATTACTACGGTTTTCTAAATGAAAGTGAAATAGACGAAGAAGTCAGTCATTTCCTTGAAGTGATTGATGAAATAAAATGGAATATCAGCGATTACAGCTTTTTAAAAAACTACCAAAATCTTATTTTCGAAGGAAGCCAGGGTATTTTACTCGACATGGATCACGGTGTTTTCCCGAATGTAACATACGCCAATACAACTTCAAAAAATGCGTATGAAATATGCAAAAAGCTGCAAATAGAAGATATAGAAATCTATTATGCGACTAGAAGTTATGCAACCCGACACGGAAGTGGATGGATGAGTAATGAAAGAGAATTAAAATTAAAAAATAACGAAGAAGAAACCTGTATTCATAATGAGTTTCAAGGCGAATTGCGAACTGGCGATTTAGATTATGATCTTTTAAATTATAGTTTAAAGTTAGATGCAGCTTATAGTCCAAACGCAAAAAGAAATCTGGTGATAACCTGTATGGATCAGATTGAAAAGGATTATGAATTTGAAAAGTTAACTACAGAATTTACTGAAATCTACGGATCATTTTCACCCGATTCTAAAGATTTTAAACAGCTAACTTTTTTGTTTCAATAAAGAGAAAAAATGAAATATACTATAGAAAATATAACCTCGGAAAGTAAGTTTTTATTTTTCTGGGGACACCAGCCCAATAATGACGGAAGCATTTCTAAAACTTGCTTTAGTCAATGGTGGTTAAGTTCTTTTGAAGTCGATAATGTGACTTATCAAACTGCAGAACACTGGATGATGGCCAAGAAAGCCGAATTGTTTAAAGATGATACAATTTTGGATAAAATCCTTCAGGCAAAATCTCCTGCCGAAGCCAAAAAGTTTGGAAGGGAAGTAAAACATTACAATGAAAACCTTTGGTTAGCCGCAAGATTTGACATTGTCAAGGAAGGAAATTATCATAAATTCAATCAAAACCCGGAGTTAAAAACTTTTTTGCTCAATACAAAAGACAGGGTTATAGTAGAAGCAAGTCCGGTCGATGCCATTTGGGGAATCGGGATGGCTGGTGATCACAAAGATGTTTTCAATCCTGCGAAATGGAGAGGTTTAAATCTTTTGGGGTTTGCTTTGATGGAAGTTAGGGATGAATTGAAATAAGATATAATGGAAAATAAAATTGAATCTGGTTTGTTTGGTGTTGCAATTGGTGATGCTTTAGGTGTTCCTGTTGAATTTAAATCAAGAGAATATTTAAAAATAAATCCAGTTATTGATATGATGGGTTTTATGTGCTGGCATCAGCCGCCTGGAACATTTAGCGATGATAGTTCTTTGGCTTTTTGTACTGCCGAGAGTTTATGCAAAGGTTTTGACATTGAAGATATGGGAATAACTTTTGTAAAATGGATGCAGGAAGGATATTGGGGAGCGCATAATAAAGTATTTGATATTGGCGGAACGACAAAGCATTCTTTAGCACGAATTGTCAGAGGTGATTTGGCGAAGGATTCAGGTAATTTTTTTGAGGAAGATAACGGAAATGGTTCTTTGATGAGAATTTTGCCATTAGTATTTTATCTTCAAAAAGAAAAGGATATTGAAGTTGTTTATAAAAGCGTAAAAGCAATATCCTCCATCACTCATGCGCATTTTCGTTCAGTATTTGCTTGTTTTATTTATGTTGTTGTATGCCTCGAAATTTTAAAAGGGAAAAACAAAGCTGATTCGTATAAGGAAATGCAAAATATTCTTTCGAAATTTCTAAAAGACAAGGAATATAATCCAAAGGAAATTCAGTTATTTGATAGAATTTTACAAAATAATATTTCCGAATATCCTGAAAATAAAATTGAGTCCTCTGGTTACGTATTGCATAGTTTAGAAGCGAGTTTGTGGTGTTTCCTACACTCAGATTCTTATGAAGAAACTGTTTTAAAAGCGGTTAATTTAGGCGGAGATACAGATACAACAGCGGCAATTGCAGGAGGTTTGGCAGGAATTTATTACGGAATTGAAAATATTCCACAAAAATGGATTGAAGGTTTGGCAAGAGCCAATGATATAAAAGATTTAGCAGAACGATTATCAAAAAATATTAAATAAAAATACCATGAACCCACTATTATTAACAGACGGTTACAAAGTTGACCACAGAAGACAATACCCCGATAAAACAACATTAGTATATTCTAACTGGACACCTAGAAAATCAAGAATCGAAGGAATTGATGAGGTGGTGTTTTTTGGATTGCAATATTTTATTAAAAAATATATTATTCATGATTTTGATGCTGATTTTTTCAAACAGCCAAAAGAAGAAGTAGTTAAAAAATACGCCCGCAGAATCAATAATTATTTAGGTGAAAACCAGGTTGGGACAAAACATATCGAAGATTTACACGATTTAGGATATATCCCAATGGTTTTTAAGGCATTGCCGGAAGGAGCAAGCGTACCTTTGAGAGTACCAATGTTTACAATGTACAATACGATTCCGAAATTTTTCTGGTTGACCAATTATTTCGAAACGTTGCTTTCTGCCGTGGTTTGGTTGCCATGTAATTCAGCTACAATTGCCAGAGAATATAGAAAAGTTCTGGGCAAATACGCTGATGAAACTTCATCAGTTCCTGAATTTGTAGATTGGCAGGCGCACGATTTCTCTATGAGAGGAATGGGTGGAATCGAAGCAGCAATAACTTCTGCAGCCGGACATTTGTTGAGTTTTACAGGTTCTGATACAATTCCGGTAATTGATTTCTTCGAAGATTATTACAACGCCAATTCTGATCAGGAATTAATCGCAGGTTCAGTTGCAGCAACAGAACACTCTGTAATGTGTATGGGAACTACCGAAGGTGAATGCGAAACTTTCAAAAGATTAGTTACAGAGGTTTATCCTAAAGGAATTGTGTCTATCGTTTCTGATACCTGGGATTTATGGAAAGTTTTAACCGATTATTTACCACGTTTAAAAGAAGACATTATTGCCAGAGAAGGTAAAGTAGTCATTCGTCCTGATAGTGGTGATCCGGTTGATATCATCTGCGGAAATCCAAATGGAAAAACTGAAGAAGAAAAGAAAGGTGTAATTGAGCTGCTTTGGGATGTTTTTGGAGGCACAACGAATGCAAAAGGATATAAAGAGCTTATTCCTCAAATTGGCGCTATTTACGGTGATAGTATTACCGTAGCAAGATCTATCCAAATTTGCGAAAGATTAAAAGAAAAAGGATTTGCTTCTACTAATGTTGTTTTGGGAATTGGATCATTTACTTACCAATACAATACCAGGGATACTTTTGGTTTTGCGATGAAAGCAACATACGGAGAAGTGGATGGAGAAGGAAGAGCAATTTTCAAAGATCCAATCACGGATGACGGAACTAAAAAATCTGCCAAAGGATTAATGAAAATTGATTTAGTTGATGGTGTATATCATTTAACCGATAATGTTTCATGGGAAGAAGAAAAACAAGGTGAATTGAAAGAAGTTTTCAGAGACGGAAAACTTTTAGTTGATCAGTCTTTGAGTGATATTAGAACGAGAGTTAAAAGTGATATTAATGTTGAGGCATAATAAGCAGTTTGATTATTATTTGAATTAATAATCTCGGAGAGATGATATATTTATAGAAATTTAAAGATTGTTCTAAGAAAAACCCCATCGGGGTGATATATTTGACAATCAAATGTAAGCGCAATATCGCTCCGTTGGAGCTTTAATCTTGTGTACATATTTGCTGTAAATATTATGCTCCGATGGAGCTTATTGTGATAATTGCATAAAAAAACGAAAGCCTGAATTTAAAATTCAGGCTTTTTTTTGTTGTGTGCCCAGCATGGGCGATAACTCTAGGGTGTAAGTCCCGAACACGCCTTTACAGTGGGAAGTGTTAGCTGAATGCAAGGGTGTCCATCGCGAGGTGGAA
>NZ_JAMZNK010000020.1 GCF_027980145.1 Flavobacterium azizsancarii
GACATGTACCTAAAATGTATCGTAAATTAAGAACCGCCTTGGTACGGATCCGTATGCCAGGTGGTGTGGAAGGTCACCTAGGGAACTAATCCCTAGGTTCCTATCCGATTGCTAACCACCAAAATATTTACTCTGAAAACTCTAATTTTTGTAATTTATTCCAGCCTCCACGAGTGAAATCAGGAATTTCTACAGGAACAGAACCTTTATCCAGAGAAATTTCTGTTAACGGACCTAAACAAGACCATTCTGCAAGATCGTAAACATCCATATCAAGCGGAAGTCCTTTTTGCAGGCAGTGAATTAATCTGTAATCCATTACGAAATCCATTCCGCCGTGACCGCCTACTTTTTTAGCCTGCTCTTCAATGTCTTTAACGATCGGATGTTTGTATTTTGCCATTAGTGCTTTTTTAACCTCTTCAGGAACAAAAGAGTGTGCGCTTAGTTTTTCGTGATTTGGTTTTACATCATCGCCTAATGCTGCACCATCTAAGGCATAACCTTCTAACGGATATTTGTTTGCAAAACCTTTCGTTCCGCTTAACTGATACATTCTGCTGTATGGTCGGGGAGAAGTAACGTCATGCTGAATTTGGATTGTTTTTCCGTTTTCGGTACGAATCATTGTCATAGTGTGATCTCCGTTTCTAAAATCTTTAATTTCCTGTCCCGATTTTTCTTTGATATAGGCAGGATTTCCAACTGCTTTTGTATCCATAGAAACCAGGAAATTCATTTTGTCACCACGATGAATATTCAATGCCTGACACGCTGGCCCCATCCCATGAGTCGCATAAACATCACCGCGGTGTTTAATGTTGTAATCCATTCTCCAGTTGTTCCAGTATTCGCCCCAAAAAGGCTGAAGTCCGTGAATGTATGATCCTTCGGCATGAAGAATTTCTCCAAATAATCCTTGCTGTGCCATATTTAATGTCGTCAATTCGAAGAAATCGTAAACGCAATTTTCAAGCTGCATACAGTGTTTACGTGTTTTCTCAGAAGTATCAATAAGATCCCAGATTTCTTTCATGGTCATTGCTCCCGGAACTTCAATGGCAACGTGTTTACCGTCTTTCATTGCCTGAACTCCAATTAATGCATGGTGTTTCCAATCTGTAGCGATATAGACTAAATCTACGTTTGGTAATGCCGTTACTTTTTTCCAGGCATTTTCATCTCCAAAAAATTCCTGTGCTTTAGGAAGTCCTTGTTTGGTTAAAATCTCATTGGCTGATTGTGTATTTTTTTCTGACATATCACAAAGTGCAACTATTTCTACACCAGGAATATGTGTCATGCGTTCTACTGCTCCCGGGCCACGCATTCCTAAACCAATAAAAGCCACACGAACTGTTGGAATTGGTGCTGTAGCCAAACGCAAAACATCTTGCTGACCTTTAGGGCGGGTTGGTGTTTTGGTCTTAATCATTTGTGCCGATGCAATTGTTCCTGCAAACAAAATGCAAACGACTAACATGAATTTTAAAATAGTAGTTCTCATAATTTAATTAATTTGATTTGAAATAATGATAATCTGAATACAAATTATCAGGCAAAATTGTTTTTTGTTATTGTTATTGTTTCGTTTTTAGAATCTCTCTTTTTAAGGTAAATTCGAAAAATTTATTTCTGGTTTTTTATGGTTTAAAGGTCTTGTGAAAGTAGTTTTTGGTGTGGTGTAATTATTGAAAAAGCCTCCGTTTTTTAAATAAAAGTAATCCTTATCAAGTCCGCCGGCAAAATCCATTCGATATCCTTTTGTACCAGTATTATCTGTTGTAAAACGTACTGAATTTATTTCGACCCAAATATCTTTATCATCGCAAACCCATTGATTGTTGAATAGTACTTTACGCGATAAATCGCCTTGTTCCGGAATAAAATTTTCTAAAAACGAATGAAACCTTTTAAGATAAGTACTGGTTTCAGGACGATTAAAACTCGCTATTAACAGCCATTTCTGCAGTTCTGGTGCATAAAAATAGGCAGTGTAAGTAGTTGTATTATTGTTTTGAGGAAACCCTTGTAATAAAAACTTATAAGTCGTTCCTGCTTTCCAATTGTACTTGAGGTAGCTTTGACCTCCTGAGCCTTCATTACCAAATTCTCCGGTGTGTACATTATCGCCTTTTTTTAGCATTTTAATCTTGTGGGTTTCCGGAATACTTGCGGGATCATCTGTTGTAAATGGACTCCAGACAGAGAATAAAACTCTTCTTTCTGAGGCTGAATTTACCTGAATGCCAAAATACCCTTCGCCAAAACCATTCGCCATAAAATAGGAACCTATTTTGTCTTCGTTTTCGGGAACGGTAAGTTCGTTATAATACCACTTTGCTTTTATATTTTCAGGAACCTGATAGTTTAAATGAACTGATGGTCCGCGGCGTCCCCAATGATAAAAGTTGCCTTCGTTGTTGGGTACATAAGATATTTTTACGTTATCATCACTTGAAATTGTTAAGCGGTCAATAGACGGAAATTGTTCTCCGGTTTTATTAATTCCTTTTATTTTTAGCGCAACGTAACCTTCCTTATTTATCTTCCAGGATCCTATTGCAATCGCTTTTTTTGAGGCGGTAAATTTTACTTTTTTCGATTCATTATTGATCGAAAATTCCAATTCTGATTTTCCAAAAACCTGTACAGATTCTTCTACAGTAATTTGAAATGTTCCCGCTTTAGAAACTCTGAAATAAACGGTAAAAAACTCTTCAGGATTTTTCCAGTTTTCAATGCCATTATCAGTAACAGTATTGTTTTCGTCCTCGTGTTTAGAGCTGTAAGCATTGCCGGCAAGTGGCAGCGAAATTTTGACTTTTGGATTTTCTATGTTCATTGTTTTTATCACCTTTTCTTTGCCTGAAGCAACAGAAAAGAACATTAAAAAAGACGCAAGATAGAGATAGAATATTTTTTTCATTTTACAGGGAATTAAGTTTTTTTTGAAATTCCTCTCTAATCAAACCAAATTAGAGAGGCTTCAAAAAACAAAACTACTTCTAAACAATTATGGGTTTTGAGTCAGAGTTCCCGGATAGGCATTAATTTCTGACTGCGGAATATATTGTACGACTCTTAAGCTTGAAGCTGGCCAGTCGATCATTGGTAAATGTGGACCAGGATAATGACGTGTCATAGTCTGACCATTTCTGTACACATCATAACCTCTATGTGCTTCAAATGCGAGTTCTAACTGACGTTCTTCATCTACTCGCTGTACAGCATTTGTATTGTCTAATGATGTATAACCTCCACCAACAATCGATCTTTCTCGAATAATGTTTAAGTTGGCTAAAGCGCTATTATAATCTCCTTTTTTTACATAGGCTTCCGCCATATTCAAATACATCTCGGCCAATCTTGAAATAGAAGGAGAGTAAAGGTGAGAGTCATTATTTTGCAAAGAACACTTAGTAATGTAATACATAGGATATACACGATTTAATAACATCATATAATCTTTTTCTCCTGTATAGGTTTTGCCTTCATATAGAATCGAATATTGATTTTCGGCTGCGTTTACTGGGGTTAAGTTATAATCAACAGTTCCTATTGTGATATAAAATGTACCATTAGAATTTGTTTTCAAAGGCTGTTGCATATAGTTATAACCAGTTTGTGTGCCGCCGGTATTCTTGATGTCATAAATAAAACGGAATGCCTGAGTTTTGTTTCCTGCATCGTCTGTTGTGTACTGAGGATCGATAAAAGCCCAACGAGCATCTTTTTTTAAACCTGATTTTCTTAATAAATCCAGGTATTTTGCACTCGCATACATTTCGCCCCAACCCTGGCCTTGAATATTAGCATACATACCACCAATTCCGTAATAATGATCGTAGCCTGAAAATTCTGACGCTACTCTTTTAACGGCAAAAATAGTTTCGGTTTGTTCATTAGAATCCGGTGCATAAGTATTGAATTTCATAAAACTGTCGCGGTTTAGTAATTTATACTTTCCGCTTGTAATTACTTTATTAGCATATTCAATAGATTGTGTTGCATATTCCTGATTCGGATTTTCATAGGTACCACTCATATATAAGTATACCCTGGAGAGCATTGCCTGAGCAGCTTCCTTACCGGCATACGATGCTGATTTGTCAACGGTCATTAGAGATTCAGCTTTTTTTAAATCGCTGATGGCTTGTGCGTAAGTATCTTTTACTGTTGATCTGTCCGGTAGCGTTAGATTGATTAAGTCTGCCGGTAAACCATTTACAATTGGCACTCCTAAATTAGTTTCAGGAGATTGTGAGTAAGGTCTCCCGTAAGTACGGCAGAGGTAAAAATAAATCATACCTCTTAAATAATAGGCTTCACCAAGCTGTTGGTTAACAGCAGGACTTTCTCCCTCTGACATCATTTTGATCAAATCACTTGATTGCGAAACAATTTTATAGCTGTTATTCCAGAAAACAGATAATCTGTCATTGTTAGGAATATGTTGATAGGAGATAAATGAGTAAAATGAATCTGTAGAAGTTCCTCTAATCATGATATTATCGCCAGGATATTCTCCAAGTCTGTGCATAACATCAGACCATCCTTTTAATTGCGCGTAACAGCCATTTAATAAAACCTCTACAGCCGCTACTTTATCTTGTTCTATTTTGTCTTTTGTGTATGCATTAAAAGGTTCTCTGTCTAAATCACATGAGGACAGGAAACTAATTGCCATACATAATATAAATATCTTTTTCATGATTTTGTTTTAAAGAGTTAAGTTAAGTCCCAATACAATTTTGCGAGTTGAAGGATACACATGCGTTGCAACACCAGAAATAATATATTGCTGTGTTGTACTATTGTAAGTAGGAGGAAGCTCAGGATCTACACCGGAATAATGACTAATGGTAAAAAGATTCTCTCCGGCGATGTACAATCTCAGGTTTGAGATATGAAGGCGTTGAATAGGTACATTATATCCAAAAGTAATACTTCGCATTTTTAAGTACGTTCCGGTTTCTAAGAAACGTGAAGAAGCTTTGTTAGACTGACTATTGTTGTCATAAAGTGCCTGTGGATGTGTTGCGATATCACCCGGTTTTTCCCAACGGCTCCATCCACTATGCAGTTTCATTTGGTTTCTGTCATTATAAGCACCATCTGAATCAAATTCGGCTCTGGCATAATTATAAATTTCGCCCCCAACAGAATAGCTAAAAATCGCCGAAAAATCGAAATTCTTATAATTTAAGCTGGTAGAGAACCCTCCAAAAAAGTCCGGAGTATACGTTCCTATTGCTTTTTGATTTTTAGAAGCCTCACCGTAATTGCTCGTTTTTATACGCTCTCCGGCAGCATCTGTAGTGTACCATTGTGGTTTTCCGTTTGTGGGATCAACACCAGCCCATTCTGTTAAGTACCAACTGTCAACATCTTTTCCGGGAGTTAATAATTTGCTTGCTGAACCGGCAACACCGCTGCCATCTCCTACAATAATTTGTTGTTTGTCTCCGTACAGATTTGTTACCTTGTTTTTATTGGTACCGATATTAGCATCTACAGACCAGTTAAAATTATCGCCTTTAATGATATCAACATTAACCGAAGCTTCAAAACCTCGATTGTTTACCGCACCTACATTTCTCCAGATACCCGTAACCCCAATAACTCCCGGAAGCGGTACATAGTATAATAGATCAGAAGTATTTTTATTGTAATAGTCCAAAGTAATGTTTACTCGTTTAAAGAAGCTTACATCTAAACCAACTCCGCTTGTAAAAGTTTTTTCCCAGCTCAAATCAGGATTAGCCAATTGCGAGATTAAAGCTCCCGGGGTTTCATTATAACTATTTTTCGAAAAAGAGTACAAAGGTAGATGAGGATACAAACTTTCTGGTCGATTTCCTACAGAGCCATAACTGGCTCTAAGTTTTAAGTTATTGATATAGCCCGCGTGAAAGAAAGCTTCGTTATGAATGTTCCATCCGCCACTTATAGAGTAAAAGTTACCATATTGTGCATTTTTACCAAAGTTAGATGCTCCGTCACGACGAAAAGACACCTGCGCCAAATAACGATTATCATACGAATAATTTACATTCGATAATAAAGATTGCACCGCCCATTGTTGTCTTCCGCCGCCTACTTTTTCAGGAACAGCGGCAGCATCAGGAGCTATAATTCCGGGAGGAATTCCAGTAGCTACTCCTTGAGTAAATTTTCGGTTATATTCATTCCACTCATAACCGGCAACAGCGTTAAAAGTATGTTTGCCAAATGATTTATTGAATTTTAATAATTGATTGGTATAGATTCTATTGTAATTATCCACGTTATCTTCGATCCTGCCTTTCACAGCTAAACCGTTAGAAGATCTGGGATCTGTATAAGCAGTTGAGTTTGAATTGCTAAAAATGTAATTGTTTACAGAAGAGAAAGTCAGCCAGCTTGTGAATTTAAGGTCGAAATCAAGATTCGCTCTCACTAAATAGGTTTCAGATTCAGCATAATTCCATTGCAAATCATACAAATAATTTGATCCGGTGGTGTTTACCCAAGTTGGGTTTGGAGCATTTCCCACCAAAGAACCATCTTCCAGATAAGGACTATCCCAAGGCATATTTCCGTACAAAGCTCCAACGCTATGTTGTTTATCATTAGTTGATTCTCTGGTTAGATTAATTTGTGGTCTTAAGGCAAACCAACTGATTGGTTTATACTCAAATTTCATAAGGCCATTGTACTTTTTGTAATCATAACCTTTAATAGCTCCGGTTTCTTTATATACACCAACAGATACGTAACTTTTAAAGTTTTCACTTCCGCCACTTATCGATAAGTTATAATCTTCTGCAATACCAGTTTGAGTAGCATTGTCCCACCAGTCAAAGTTTTTATTTCTTAATTCAGGATTCCACCACCAAACATTTTGAAAAACTTCTTTGTTTTCAAATGAATCATATAAATCATATAATTCAGCCCCATTCATGATTTTAAAATTTCCGTTGTTTAAAGTCGTCATGGCTGTTTTGGCAGAAAAACTAATAACAGCTTTTCCGGATTTTCCGCTTTTAGTCGTCACGAGAATTACACCGTTTGCACCCTGCGAACCATAAACCGCTGTAGAAGCCGCATCTTTAAGAACCGTCAACGTTTCAATATCAGATGGATTCATGTTAGCAGAGCTATTCCCCACAATAACACCATCAATTACCCATAAAGGATCTGTACTTCCGTTAACGGTGGTTTTTCCTCTAATGACTATTTTGGCTACTGCTCCCGGCTGACCTCCACCCGTGTTTACGTATACTCCGGACGCTTTACCAGCCAGCATGTTTTCGACAGAAGGAGTAGTTACATCAACAATTTTTTTACTGTCTAAGGTTTGTAATGATCCTGTTAAGCTTTCTTTTTTGATTTTGCTGTAACCTACAATAACAACCTCATTCATTTGTTCGCCGGCCTCTTTCATAACGATATTAAGATTCCCTTTTCCCGCTGCTATTTCCTGATTTTCCATCCCAAGAAACGAAAAGATCAGCACAGCACCTTCACTTAGAACTTCAATAGCAAAACTCCCGTCCATATCAGTTTGTACTCCTTTTGTTGTGCCCTTTATGATAACATTTACTCCGGGAATCGGAATGCCTTTTTGATCGACAACCTTACCCTTTACTATTTTTTGAAATACAGATAAATTGGTTTCGTTTACCGGAATCTTATCAGATGGTGCAGCTGTAGAAATTTGAAAACTTAAAGACATTACTGAAAGTAATGTTACTTTAAAACTTTTTTCAAGTACAGCATGTAACCTTAAATTTCCGGTTTTTTTTGAGAATGCTTTTTTCATACTCTTCGTTTGGTTTTGGTTAATGAATGTGTTTCAGTTCAGTTTCTTAAAAAAATACCACTTTACTTTTTGTATATAATTTTCTTCTGTTATAAAGACTAAAAATGAGATTAATAGGGTTAAAAAGAAGAAATAAAAGCGTAGAATATTTTTATAATACGACGAAACTATTGATTATATTTTTACTAAACAAGAAAAAAACAAAAAAATGTGCTCGAACACATATATTTTATGTTCTCGAGCACATAAAATTATACATCCTATATTTTTAAACATAAATTATTGATTTTTTTTCTAAAACAAGACACAAAAAGCACATTCCTGTATTTTATGCTTAGTTACGGGTATTTTGATTTATTTTTAAATATTGAAAAATACTGGTTTATATTTGTATGAATATCGTAATTAGTATTCGATTTAATTGATAATACATCAAAGTTTATTATTTTATAAATAGTAGGTTTTTTCTTTGTTTTAGTTGTTGTTGCAAAATAAAAGAACAGAAAAAAACAAGCAATTTTTCAAATAAAAGGATCTCTTATATTAGTACTTAAAAAAAGAACAAAAATGGAAGTGGTTTTTTGTTGTTTTTTAATTTTAAAAATTATCTTTTACCTATTTTTATATCAATTAAATTTTCTTAAAATTATGAGCTTAATTTCTAAAGATTATCAACTGTATTTCATTAATAAAAATGGAAATAAAAATGCTGACTTTTCTAATTTGTCTTTTTGGAAAGATGCTAATTGTTTGACTGATTTTTCTTCTCCCTGGGAAAATGATTCGTTTTCAAAAATTGAATTTAGGGCGCTTCACGATCTTGAAAATTTCTACTTTAAGTTCAGGGTTTTTGATACTGATATCTACATTGATAAAAAAGATGATAGTTTTGAAAGTATAGGAAACTCAGATCGTGTAGAGTTGTTCTTTAGAACAAATGAATCTCTCAATCCTTACTATTGCTTAGAAATTGATACATCTGGAAGAATAATGGATTTTAAAGCGCGCCCAAACAAGGATTTTGATTTTAATTGGAAATGGCCTAAGAATGATATAGAAGTAAAAACGTCTAAAGATGAAACTTCCTTTATTGTTTCAGGACGAATTAGTATTCAATCCTTAAAAGATTTGAACTTAATTCATAATAATACAATTGAAACAGGAGTTTTCAGTGCAAAATTTTCTCTGGTCGAAAATCTGCAATACAAACCAACCTGGATTTCATGGGTAAACCCAAATACTGAAACACCTAATTTTCATATAGCTTCTTCGTTTGGAAGATTTATTTTGAGCCCACTGATTTAGCGGATTTAAGCTGGTCTTCGCTGACTTCAATTTGTGGAATTTTTAAAAGAATCTGCTCGATCTGTTCAATCTGTGAGCTAAAAAAATTACCCACAGATTTAGCGGATTTAAACGGATTTTCGCTGATTTATTGTGCGGAATTTATAACCCGTGGGCAATCTTACGATATGTAAAATGAAGCATTCTCCGCATTGATAATATCAATAGGCAATAAAATAGTTTCCGGGATATCTTTCCTGAATAAAAAATGCTCTATCAAAGTACTAACACCTAAATAAGCTTGTCTTTTTTGATTTTGATGAATTAGAAAATGAACCAATCCCTGATTCAGGAAGTTCACATTTTTTTCGACTAAGTCATAACCAATAAGTGCAATTTTTTTATTTTTTAATGGAGATAGAATAGAGGCAATCTGATAGGCTTTTGAAGTCGTGATGAAGATTCCTTTTAAGTGTGGGTTTTCTTCTAAAAAGGCAGAAAACTTACTTTCGACATTTGGATGTTTTAATTTTAGAGTAATTAAAGAAAATCCTGCGATCTTTTTTTCGTCAAAATAATTTCTAAAGCCTTTTTCCTTTTCCTGCATATGGACTGCATTTTTCAGGCTTTCATCAATATGGATAATTGCAATTTGACCTTCGCTTAGAATCAGGTTCATTAAACTTGCTGCGACACGTCCGCTTTTATACAAATCCTGTCCAACAAAACCCTTAATAGATTCTCCTTCGATTTGATTATTAAAAGTATTCACTATAATTTCCAACTCGTCGTATTGTTTTACAATTTCCAGTGTTTCCTTATGAAATAACGGAGCGATCAAAACAGCATCAGGAGATTGTTTGATTATGGTTTCATTAGTATTCATAAACGATTTCGTGCTTTCAGGATTAAAGTAATGAGTCTCGATAATCACACTATAGGCTTTAAATTCTGTTATAGCTTCCTGAATCCCGTTAACACAAGGAAGCCAGTAAGGATCAATTTCCGGATCCGGAAGTAAAACGCAAATACGGTAAACTTTGGTGTTTTTTAAATTTCGGGCAATTAAGTTCGGCTCATAATCAATGACATTTAAAACCTCATTTATTTTATCCAGAGCCGTTGGAGATACTTTTCCTCTATTATGCAATACCCTGTCTACAGTTCCTTTCGAAACTCCAGCCATTTTTGCTATATCCTTAATTGTGTACTTTTTATCCATATGAGCAAATATAGAAACTTTGATTTAATAATTTAAAAAATGTTGTAAGAATTATTTAGTGTGCTCGAGAACATTTTATTAGTGTGTTCGAGCACATTTTTAGTTTTTTTCTTGTTTTATAAAAATATAATATATAGTTTCGTAGAATCAAAACCAAAAATTTAAAATAAATCCTTAACCAAAAATCATTGTAAACTTCTGTTTTGTAGTGATTTATTACAATATCTTTTAAGTGAAAAAAATTACTTCCTTAGCCCCGGGTCGGACATGTCTCTTTGGAGATCATCAGGATTATTTAGGATTGCCGGTTATAGCCTGTGCAATCGATCGAAATATAAAATTAACCGCAACAGAGAATCAGACCAATACATTTATTCTTAATATGATTGATATTGGCGAAATCCGTAGCATTAATATTGATGCAACTTTCGACAAATTAGAGCCTCGTGATTATTTTGCCTCTTCATTGCGCGTACTGCGCAGATATGGCTGTGTGCCCAATGTGGGGTATACGATAACCATTACAGGAGATATTCCAATTAATTCAGGAACATCAAGTTCATCCGCTTTATTAATGGCGTGGATTCGTTTTTTAATTTCGGCTTTTGGCGTTGATCAGGAAGTTACGCCTGAATTTATTTCGAAAGTAGGATATGAATCCGAAGTATTGGAACACGGAGAACCTGGAGGAATGATGGATCATTTTAGTATTGGAGCAGGAAATATTGTTTATATAAATACAAAAGATCCTTTCTCTTATAAAATTATCGGAACAGAATTAAAAGGTTTAATTACCGGAGTTTCCGGTGTTCCAAAAGAAACAATAGGATTGCTTGGCGAAGTAAAAGGAAATGCCTTGATCGCAATTGATATTGTGAAGCAGAATTTTCCGGATTTTGATCTAAATCTTTCTAAAATTGAGGATTTAGACCGCTATAGAAATTGTTTGCCAGACCGATTAATGCCTTATTTTGATGCCGCACTAAAAAATTTCCATTATACAAAAGAAGCTTTAAAAGAGTTTGAAAAACCAGTTTTAGATCTTCAAAAAATAGGCGCATTAATGAATCTGCATCACGAAGTTTTGCGTGATTTATTAAAAATTACAGTTCCGCGAATTGATGATATGATCGATGCCGCTTTACGAGCAGGAGCTTACGGAGCTAAAATTGTGGGTTCCGGAGGTGGCGGCAGTATTGTAGTTATTGCGAATCCTGAAAAAGAGGATGTGATAATCGAAGCCATTCTTAAAGCTGGAGCTCAGGAAGCATATGCCGTTACGGTAGATCCGGGCGTTAGAATTATTGAAAATATTGAAATTTAAAAAATAAATATGCACAACAATTTAGTTATTCTTGCGGGTGGAGCATCATCCCGCATGAAAAAAGAAGCCGTTCTTGATAATTTATCTCCCGAAGAAATTACACAGGCAAACGAAAGAAGCAAAGGTTTAATTGGTGTAGGAGCAAGCGGAAGACCTTTGTTAGATTATCTTTTATTGAATGCTAAAAAAGCGGGATATAAAAACATCTACATTATTATTGGCGAACAAGGAAATTTATTCAAGGAGTTTTACGGAACTCAAAATACAAATAATAATTTTCACGGACTCAATATTTCTTTTGCGGTACAATATATTCCCGAAGGACGAATAAAACCCTTTGGTACAGCAGATGCTTTGTTTCAGGCAGTCGAACAGTTTCCGGAGTTAAATACACAACAATACTCCGTTTGTAATAGTGATAATTTATATTCGGCAGCAGCCTTACTAGCATTGAGAGAAACCGATAGTCCAAATGCATTTATTGCTTACGATCGTGATGCTCTGGAATTTCCTTCTGAAAGGATTTCGCGTTTTGCTATTGCCAAATTGGATAAAAACAACCAATTACTTGATATTTTAGAAAAACCATCTGCTGCTGTTTTGCAGGATTATAAAGATGTCCAAGGTAAAATAAGAGTTAGTATGAATGCTTTTAAGTTTAACGGAAGCACTTTGTATACCCATCTTAAAAATTGTCCGGTTCATCCGGAAAGAGATGAGAAAGAATTACCAACAGTACTTTTAAATGCTGTAAAAGAACATCCAAATACCACCTTAGGAATTCCGTTTTCAGAACATGTTCCCGATCTAACAGCCAAAGAAGATATCGCTGATGTAAAAGAATATTTACAGCAGTTTTATCCGGTTTTAGACTGGGATGCTTAAGAAAAATTAACAAAAAATTGATATCTAATTTACAAATAAGTACAACTTATTAGACTACTTTTGTTTTAAAATTGCAAAAAAAATGCATTTAATTGCATTTCAATTGCAATATATTTGCAAAAAAAAGTTGATGTTATTTTAGATAGAAAAAAACTAATCTATTAACAATCAACCAAAAGTATTATGTCAAACATTGAAAGTGCATTACAAATAGAAAAAAGGAGTACTATTATTCCGATGGTCATTTTAACCGCATTATTTTTTATTTTGGGTTTTGTTACCTGGCTTAACGGACCTTTGATTCCATTTTTTCAGTTGGCGTGTGAGTTGACCTCTTCACAGGCTTATTTTGTAACTTTTGCTTTTTACATTGCTTATTTTGTAATGGCAATTCCGTCATCGTGGGTGATTGAAAAAGTAGGCTATAAAAACGGAATTTCACTAGGATTATTGATCATTGCTGCGGGTGCATTTATGTTTTATCCTGCTGCTGAAAGCCGAACTTTTTTACTGTTTTTAATTGCATTATTTGTCATGGGAACAGGTTTGGCAATTTTGCAGACAGCATCAAATCCTTATGTAGTCGTAATTGGCCCAAGGGAAAGTGCTGCGGCAAGAATCAGCGTGTTGGGAATTGCAAATAAACTGGCCGGATTTGTGGCGCCATTGATATTGACAGCTTTGGTTTTGTCTAATATGCAGGAGTTTACAGCAGATAAAATTGCGTTGTTAGATTCAGTTTCAAAATCAAACGCTTTAAATTCTCTTGCATTGCAATTGCAAAGACCTTACCTTTATATGGGATTAATTATAATGGTTCTGGCACTTTTTGTAAAGTTGTCGCCATTGCCGGAAATTGATTTGGATGAAGACGGAAATGTAACGCATTTGAGTATTTTTAAGCAAATCAGAAATGCATTCAGACGACCACAATTGGTTTTAGGCGTAATTACTTTAATGCTGTATTTGGCTGCTGAAGTTTTAGCCGGAGATTCTATTGGAGCTTTCGGAAAAGAATTAGGAGTATATGGAACCGAAGGAAATTTTTATTTAAAATTAACTTCCTTTACCATGTCTGCAATGGTGGTGGGATATATATTAGGGATAACATTAATACCTAAATACCTTTCGCAGGTTACAGCTTTAAAAGCATCAGGAGTTTTGGGTATAATTTTGGTAATGGCCATCGTTTTGATTTCGCCTAAAATTATGGTTCAGTTGCCTGGAATTCCAAATTTACCAGTAGTAATTCTGCTAGTAGCATTATTGGGTTTAGCAAATGCATTGTGTTGGCCGGCGATTTGGCCAATGGCGTTAGAAGATTTAGGAGGATATACTAAAATAGGAAGTGCAATTTTGATCATGGGTATCATTGGAGGAGCAATTTTTCCTTTGTTATACGGATTGATCACAGAAAATATAAATGCGTCAAATATTGCAAACGGAACCGCAGAGATATCAAAAAGCGGAAATCAAATTGCTTATTTAATGTTGTTACCATCTTATATAATGATACTTTTTTATGCTATAAAAGGTCATAAATATCGAAGTTGGAAAATGTAACGAGAGGAATTAAAAAAAACTATATCATGTTAAAAAGTAAAATAGACAAGGCAACAGGTTTCGAAAAGAGATTTGAAAACATCAATACGGTGGTTTTCGAAAATTCTGGTGAAGCATCAAAAGCAGTAGCGCAGGAAATTGCGGCTTTAATTCAATCCAAGCAAAAAGAAAACAAACCTTGTATATTAGGTCTTGCAACAGGATCTTCTCCAAAAGGATTATATGCTGAGTTAGTGCGTTTGCATAAAGAGGAAGGTTTGAGTTTTAAAAACGTAATCAGTTTTAATTTGGATGAATATTATCCGATGGAACCAAACTCAATCAACAGTTACGTTCGCTTTATGAAAGAATTACTGTTTGATCATGTTGATATTTTACCTGAAAATGCTCATGTTCCTAACGGACTTTTGACTAAAGAACAAATTGCAGATTATTGTACAGATTATGAAGCAAAAATTGAAGCTTTGGGAGGAATCGATCTTCAGGTTTTGGGAATTGGGGGTAACGGACATATTGGTTTTAATGAATCCGGTTCATTACAAAACTCTAAAACTCGTTTAGTAGCTTTAGATCATATTACGAGAGTAGCGGCAAGCAAGGATTTCTTCGGATTAAGTAATACGCCGAGAACTGCAATCACGCTTGGAGTAAAAAAAATCATGGAAGCTAAAAGAGTAATCTTATTAGCTTGGGGAGAAGGAAAAGCAAATGTTGTAAAAAGATCTGTAGAAGATGAAGTTACGAATAGAGTACCTGCTTCATTTTTGCAAGAACACAATAATGCTGTTTTTGTTTTAGATAAGGAAGCTTCTTCAAAATTAACGAGAATCAACAAGCCTTGGTTGGTAGAAAAAGTAATCTGGACAGATAAATTAACGCGTAAAGCAGTTTTAGGATTGGCGCTTCAGCTTAAAAAACCAATTTTAATGTTGACTGATGCTGATTATATCGAACACGGAATGAGTGATTTATTAGCTGATTCTGGTCCGGCATACGACATAAATATTAAGATATTTAATAAATTACAGAATACAATCACAGGCTGGCCAGGTGGAAAACCAAATGCAGACGACTCAAACCGTCCGGAAAGAGCAGAACCAGCCAGAAAACGTGTATTGATTTTTAGCCCGCATCCTGATGATGATATCATTAGTATGGGAGGAACTTTTATGCGTTTGCAAGAGCAGGGACATGACGTGCATGTGGCTTACCAAACGTCTGGAAATATTGCAGTTGCAGATGATGAAGCGTTGCGTTTTGCAAGATTTGTAATTGATTACAACGAAAAATTTGGAATCAAAAGTCCGGAAGCAGATGATATTTACAAAAAAGCACAAACTTTTTTAGAGAATAAAAAGAACAGTGAAATTGATATTCCGGAAGTTCGTTACATAAAAGGATTAATCAGAAAAGGAGAGGCGAGAGCAACAAGTCATTTTGTTGGATTAACCGATGATCAGATTCATTTTATGGAATTGCCATTTTATGAAACCGGAACAATTGAGAAAAAACCAATCGGCAAAGAAGACATTCAATTGACGATGGATTTAATCGAGAACATTAAACCACATCAAATATATGCAGCAGGAGATTTAGCAGATCCACACGGAACACACAAGGTTTGTCTGGATGCTATTTTTGAAGCAGTAAAAGCTTTAAAACCAAAATCTTTCATGGATGATTGTTGGTTATGGTTGTATCGTGGAGCTTGGCAGGAATGGGGAATTGACGAAGTCGAAATGGCGGTACCAATGAGCCCGGATCAGGTTTTAGCAAAACGTCACGGAATCTTCAAGCACCAATCGCAAAAAGATGGGGTTGTTTTTCAGGGAACTGACGCAAGGGAATTTTGGCAAAGAGCCGAAGACAGAAACGCAGAAACAGCTGCTTTGTACCAGGAGTTAGGTCTGGCAACGTACGCAGCGATGGAAGCTTTCGTGAGATGGCACTATTAAAAAGTTGCTAAGGTTCTGAGAAACTAAGTTCCTGAGTTTTTTATCCTTTAAAATATTCGCCATAAATTCACGAATTAATTTAAAACTAATTTAAAACTAATTTGTGAATTCGTGGCGATTTCTTTTTAATCTATGATTTTTTGAATAGGGTATTACGAGTTTTTAAGTCTCAGTTTTCAGCTGTTAAACTGTTAACCGCGACTGAAAACTGAAATCTGCGACCGCAAACTATTTTAAAATCTGTGGCTAAAAAAATAAAAAATAGCAATAGCTTTGCATCAACAAGAAGCAAGAAAGAGAATAAGTCCATATTCTATTTTCTTGCTTCTTTCTTCTTTAAAAAAATATGGAACCAGACAAAAAACTTCTCATAAAATTAGCCCATACCAAAATGCCTTTCGGAAAATACGAAGGACGATTTTTAATTGAATTACCGGAATATTATGTGGTTTGGTACCATAATAAAGGTTTTCCTAATGGCGAATTGGGGCAACAACTGGCACTTGTCTATGAATTGAAACTTAATGGACTCGAAGAATTAATCAGGAATATTAAGAAACAATATCCCAAACCAATTAAATAGTAAGAAAAATCTTTTGCTGTATCGTTTTTTTTATTTAAGTTTGATCTATAAAAATATTACAATTTTTAAAACTAATTGATACCACAAATTCAAGCCTGAATGTGTAAATGTGTACAAGTCAATATTTTAAAATTATAATATTTAATACATAAAAATATTATAATTTTTTAAAACAAATTGATACCACAGAATTCAAGCCTGAATTTTTAGATGTGTACAAGTCAATATTTTTTAAAATTATAATATTTTTTTTATGTTAAAAATTACTTCAAGAGCCAGTATTTCATAAGGCTTTATACTCGCGCCTTTCTTACGTCATTTATGTTTGGATATTCCAAATCCCCATTAAATTTATTTGTTAGTAACTTTGAAATGTTCTCTATTGTTCTCCTAAGTGTTTTTCTATTTTTGTAATAATTAAGATGAAAAAAACTAAATGGGAAACAATATTAAAACCTCGAGTTCAGGTGAAAATTTTAGCATTGCAGCTTTAGTTTTAGGAATAATTTCTAATATAGTAGCTTTCATTCCTTGTATAAATGTGGTGGCGCTGGTTACTTCACTCCTCACTATAATTTTTGCTGTAGTTGGTTTGTACAGAGCAAAAAATGCAAATTCTTCAGCTTTGTTGGCTAAAATAAGTTTGGTTTTGGGAATCGTTGCATTGGTGTTCTCAATAATTCTCGTATTAGTTTATGGCTTTATTATTGGTGCTTTATCATTTTGGGATTAGTAATAAGGATGTGATTGGTGAACAAGGTGTGAAAAATAATTATGAATACTAAAAATAACAAGAAATTCCCTTTTAATTTATTTGTTGATAACTTTGATGCATTCTATAGTGTTCACGTAAGTGTTTTTCTATTTTTGTAATAATTAACATAAAAACACTATATGGAAGATTATAAACAACGATCAAATGCAGGTTTAGGAATGGGTATTACAGCTTTAGTATTAGGAATATTAGCTGTTATAGCTTCTTTTATACCTTGCTTTGGTTTCTTTGCAGTTCTTTTTGGAGTACTAGCAATTATTTTTGGAGCAATTGGTTTGTCCCAGGCAAAAAAAGAAAATGCGCCTACTGCATTGCCGTTATCAGGTTTGATATTAGGAATTGTTGCAAGTGCATTTGTTATTTTAAGAACATTATTTTTTGTAGGTGCTGTTGGATCAGCTATAATGTCTTCGAAAGATGAAATAAACCAAGCAATAGATTCTGCAACTGCTGAATCAATAAAAGTACAGGATTCTCTAAATGCGATCGAAATAACAACTGATACTGTAAAGGTGGAAGTAACAAAATAATAAATCCCTTTTGTGGAAATAAAATCTTCTTACGAAATTGATTCTTATAAAAAGATAAACATGATTTTTATTGTAATAATCATGTTTATCTTTTTTTATTGCTTTATAGTTCCTTTTTTAGGTTTTGGGTTTCCTTCTTCTTGCGAAGGAATGCCTTTAAGTTATTGTAAAAGCCGCGGTTTGACCAGAGCTTTTTCTCAAATACTAAGATTTAACTTTAGCGAAGCAATTGCTTATAATCCCTATAGTATAAAGATTTTTTTGTTTTTTCTAATTCAATTGGCTACACGGTTTGTTATCAATAAGATAATTCGGTTATCGAATTTAAAAAGAATATTGACTTGTGATATTTTTTTTAGTGTAGTATTCTTTATTTTTTCATTTTACAATCTTGTAGTAATGTGAAAAAGGGAAAAGAACCGAGTATTATTCAAAAAAATATCTAATTAAAAGTTAAAATTATCGATTACGGAAACATGTAATCGTTCTATTTAAAAATTTGCAAATTATCTCATTCTCTAATTGATAAATTATCTAATTAAATTTGTACTTTTGCCAAGTTTTTTACACAACTACAATACAAACAACAACAGAATGAATCAAACGAAATATATTTTTGTTACAGGCGGTGTGACTTCTTCATTAGGAAAAGGGATTATCGCGGCATCTTTAGCAAAATTGTTACAAGGAAGAGGGTATCGTACAACAATTCAAAAATTTGATCCATATATCAATGTGGATCCGGGTACGTTGAATCCATACGAGCATGGAGAATGTTATGTAACAGATGATGGTGCAGAAACAGATTTAGATTTAGGTCATTACGAGCGTTTTCTAAACGTTCCTACTTCTCAGGCGAATAACGTTACTACAGGAAGAGTTTATCTTTCGGTTATCGAAAAAGAAAGAAGAGGGGAGTTTTTAGGAAAAACAGTTCAGGTTGTTCCTCATATTACAAACGAAATCAAAGACAGAATGCAATTGTTGGGTAAATCCGGCGATTATGATATTGTAATTACTGAAATTGGTGGAACTGTTGGTGATATCGAATCACTACCTTATATAGAGTCTGTTCGTCAGTTGGTTTGGGAATTGGGAGAAAATAACGGAATTGTTATTCATTTAACCTTAGTTCCTTATTTAGCTGCTGCAGGAGAGTTAAAAACAAAACCTACACAACACTCTGTAAAAACATTGATGGAAAGCGGTATTAAAGCTGATATTCTGGTTTGTAGAACAGAGCACGAACTTTCAGATGAGTTGCGTAATAAATTAGCATTGTTTTGTAATGTAAAAAGAGAAGCAGTTATTCAGTCTATTGATGCTTCGACAATATATGAAGTTCCTAATTTAATGCTTGAAGAAGGATTAGATGTTGTGGCTTTAAAGAAATTAGATTTACCTAAAAAAGCAGCTCCGGACTTAAAAAACTGGAATACTTTTTTACGCAGATTAAAAAATCCAAAACATACCGTAAATATCGGTTTGATAGGAAAATATGTAGAAATGCAGGATTGTTACAAATCTATTTTAGAGGCGTTTATTCATGCAGGAGCTTCAAATGAAACTAAAGTAAATGTAATTTCTATACACTCAGAACACATTAATAGTGATAATATAGAAGAGAAATTAGGAACTCTTGACGGAGTTTTGGTTGCTCCTGGTTTTGGAGAAAGAGGTATTGAAGGAAAAATCGAAGCAGTTCGTTTTGCACGTGAAAATAATATTCCGTTTTTCGGAATCTGTTTAGGAATGCAAATGTCAGTTATTGAGTATTCAAGAAATATTTTAGGTTATGCTGATGCCAATTCTACAGAGATGAATGAGAAAACTCCTCATCCGGTTGTAAATTTAATGGAAGAGCAAAAAACAGTTACAGATAAAGGTGGTACAATGCGTCTTGGAGCTTGGAAATGTGATATTAAACCAAACACTTTAGCACATAAAATTTACGGACAAAAGACGATTTCAGAGCGTCACCGTCACCGTTATGAGTACAATAATAAATATGCCGATGAATTGCAGAAAGCAGGATTAATTGCTTCAGGTGTAAATCCGGATACAGGTTTGGTTGAAATTGTAGAACTTGAAAATCACCCGTTTTTTATTGGAGTACAATACCATCCTGAATATAAAAGTACCGTTGCAAACCCACATCCAATTTTTGTAAACTTTGTGGCTGCAGCAGTAAATAAGCATGTGAATACGCATAAAAAATAATAATTAATATTCTAAGGATGTAACTTTTGAGTCTAACTCATTACTAATAGCCTTAATGAATAACCTTTTTTAAATTTATAATGGAAGAAAAAAAATTTGATCTTAATTCAATCATTGGTTTTGTATTGATATTTGGAATTTTGATTTGGATTATGTACCAAAATCAACCTTCTGACAAAGAGATTGCTGCTGAAAAAGCCAAGAAAGAATTAGTTGCTAAGCAAGAAGCGCAAGCTCAGGCTGATAAAACTAAAACAGCTGTTTTGCCAGTTACTGCTGCAACTCCTGGAGATACGGTTCAATTAGCGCAATTACAAAAAACATTAGGTGGTTTTGCTTATTCAGCTACACTTCCTTCTGCTAAAGAAGGTTTTACAACTATCGAAAACGAAAAGATGATACTAAAAATCGCCAATAAAGGTGGTTATATAGTTGAAGCTACGTTGAAAGAATTTAAAAGATTTGAAAAAAATTCCGGACAATTAGTAGAATTAATCAAAGACAATAATTCTAATTTAAACATTCAGTTACAAACTACGGATAACAGAACTTTAAATTCTAAAGATCTTTATTTTGAACCAACGCTAACAAAAAACGGTGCAGATCAAATATTGACGATGCGTTTGAAAGCTGGAGCTAACGAATTTTTAGAATATAAATATGTATTAAAACCAAACGAATACTTAGTTGGTTTTGATATTCGTTCTCAAGGTTTGAATAAAGTTTTAAATTCTGCTAAACCATTAGATTTACAATGGGATTTAAAATCATATAGAAACGAGAAAGGTGTTTCTATTGAGAAGCGTTATGCGCAACTGGAGTATGAGTACGGAGATCAAAAATACAATTATGTAGGTGGTGGTGTAGGAAAAGAAGAAACACCTGAAAAAGTAAGTTATATTGCCTTTAAGCAACACTTTTTTAGTGCGATTTTAGCAACTGATAAACCATTTGATAAATCAAAATTACAATCTGATGATTTAGTAAAAGATGAAACGATAGATACTACTTTTGTTAAGCAATTTAAAGCAACTGTTCCATTGGCTTTTACAAATGGAGAAGTTGATTATAAAATGAGCTGGTATTTTGGACCGTCAGATTATAAAATTTTAAAATCATACGATAAGAATTTCGAGAAAATTATTCCATTAGGTTGGGGGATTTTTGGATGGATCAATAAATGGATTTTTATTCCGTTGTTCGGATTCTTAAGTTCGACAATGGGATTATCATTAGGAATTGCGATTATCATCTTTACGATTATCATCAAAATTGCGATGTCGCCAATTACATACAAGTCATTCCTGTCTCAGGCAAAAATGAAAGTTTTGCGTCCGGAGATTACAGAGTTGGGAGAAAAATTCAAAAAAGACCCAATGAAGAAACAACAGGAAACGATGAAACTGTACAACAAAGCAGGAGTAAACCCAATGGCAGGATGTATTCCGGCATTGATTCAGCTTCCTTTTATGTATGCGTCATTCCAGTTCTTCCCGTCAGCTTTTGAGTTAAGACAAAAAAGTTTCCTTTGGGCAGACGATTTATCGTCATTTGATGCAGTAGTAAAATTACCATTCCACATTCCGTTATACGGAGATCATATCAGTTTGTTTCCAATTTTGGCAGCAGTTGCAATTTTCTTCTATATGAAAATGACTTCAGGAGATCAACAAATGGCAGCGCCTCAGCAAGAAGGTATGCCGGATATGGCAAAAATGATGAAAATCATGATTTATGTTTCGCCATTAATGATGTTAATTTTCTTCAATAGTTATGGTGCTGGTTTGAGTTTGTATAACTTTATCTCTAACTTAATTACAATCGGAATTATGTTTGTAATTAAAAATTACATTGTAGATACAGATAAAATTCATGCTCAGATTCAGGAGAATAAATTAAAAGAGCCTAAAAAACAAAGTAAGTTTCAACAACGTCTTCAGGAAGTGATGGAACAACAAGAGGCTACAAAGAAACAGAATAAAAAATAATTAGAATATTAAAAAAATCCCGATTACTCGGGATTTTTTTATATCCGGGAACTTCTTAAATTTGAAGTTTATTAAACTAAATTCTAAAAATTTAAAAAGGATAAAACATACTTTATAAGTTTCGTTTTCGTTAAAGTTTAAAATTGAATTACAATGATTTATAAAAAAATAATAGTAGGGTTACTTTTCTTAAACGCGGTTTTAGTATCGGCGCAGGATTTTAATAAATCAGACGCCAACGGAAAAAAAGATGGAGTTTGGAAAGGAACTTATGAAGTTTCTAAACGTCCTCGTTACGAAGGGACTTTTAATCACGGAAAAGAGACTGGTATATTTAATTTTTTTGATGATACCAAAAAAGGAGATGTTATTGCTACTCGGGATTTTACTGCAAATGACGGAAGCTCGTATACTATTTTTTATGATCAGAGTAAAAATAAAGTAAGCGAAGGAAAAGAAATAGGTAAAGCACGCGAAGGCGAATGGAAATATTATCATAAAGCTTCGAAAGTGCTTATGACGCTAGAAAACTACAAAAATGGTACCTTACAAGGTGTAAAGACGGTTTATTATCCGAACGCTAAAATTGCCGAGGAAATGAATTATGTAAACGGTCTGAAAGATGGTATTTATAAAAAGTACGGACAAAATGGAACTCTTTTGGAGCAAACTACTTATAAAAATAATGAATACAATGGAGATGCCGTTTTTTATGACGCTGATGGAGTTGTAGCTTCCAAAGGAAAATTTGTAAACGGAAAGAAAGCAAATATGTGGCAGTTTTACTTAAAAGGAAAACTAACCAAAGAAGTAAATATGAGTGATCCAAAAAGTAGTTATCAGGCAGACTCAAAACCTAAAACGCAATAATTGAAGATATTCTTTTTTAAGTTTTTTAGCCACGAATTCACGAATTTTTGTTTTAAAATAAATTCGTGAATTCGTGGCTTATTTTTTCTAATTGTTTACATTTGATTTGCTAATAATTTGATTCAATGGATTTAAACGAGCTTTCCGGTAGATTTTTTTTATTGTTTTTTTCGATTCTGATTTTATATTTTTTCTCTAACAGAAAAGATAATGAAACCATTAATCCGTTGATGGTAATTGTTGGTCTTTGTACTTTTTCGCTTTGTTATTTGTTTACAAAAATCGAAATTGGAGTAGGGATTGGATTTGGGTTGTTTGCTATTTTCTCGATATTAAGATTCAGGACACAATCATTTACCGTAAACGCAATTATTTTTCTCTTTGCAACAATTACGCTTTCGATTTTGGATATTATGTATCCGTATGAAAAGATTGAGGTTTTATTATTTTTTCAATTGATTATTATTGGTTCCTATATATTGGCCTCTGTTATAGTAAATAAAAAAGCATCTAAATACTTGAATGCGGTCGATGCTAAAATAGCTATTGAAGCCAATTTTTCTTTGGATAATAAAAGTATCAGGGAATCCATTCAGCATAAAATGAATATTGATGATTTCGATTTTAAAATTATCAATATTAATACCGTTTCAAACGAAATCGACGTTTTAATATTCTATTGATTATTCGTTAAACGGCCTGACTTGTTTGATATATAGATCTCTGTTTTCTCCAACAATTTTAAATTCAATATCGACTGGATGGTAGCTGTTTTTTCGCCAATAGCGGTACATTTTTTGTTCAATTTTTTGACTGACAAGAAAAAGCCTGCTCATTTCTTTTCTGCTTAATAAAGGTTCGTTGTTGTTTAAATTGGAGTTCGAAGTATAATCAACATCAAAATCAGCATCATCAGTTCCCATGTTAAAATGATAGGCGATAAATTGTTCGCAAATTTCTCCTTTTTCAGGTTTCACAACAGAGTTTTCTCCTTTTTGAATATTCACTGTAATACCCGGAAAGTTTTTTCTGAAAATATTTTTAGTGATGATAACGCCATTTGCGAGTTCATCCGGAAAAGAACGATGAACTAAAACTCCCATAGCGATACTTTGCTGATCAATACCAAAAAGTTCCCGTTCACCATAAGAAGCTTCGTTCCAAACGCTCGCCCACACTTGTTTAATCGCTTTTTCGAAAGTTTTTATACTATCTCCTCTAATTCCTGTTTTAGAGTCATACAAACCTGCGCCATTAAAATCATCTAAATCTTCGGCATTGGTAGAAGATCGAAATCTGAAGTTTTTAAAAGAAGCATTTTTAAAGGTTTCATTTAATTTTGCTATTAATTGAGGATCAATAGGTTCTTTTTTAATCGCATCCCGTATTTTTTTTAATTGATGATTTATCCATACTGTTGAGTCTTTATGCTGATAATTTAAAAGTTCTGTGATTAACGGCGAGATTGATGCTTTTTGAATGTGTTGTGTATAATAGTAAAACGGAATAGCATGTGCATTTTCGGGAGTTTTAAACGAAATATCTTTTGAGATGGCAATCAGGTAAGACATATTTTGCGCTTTAGAACCAATATAGCTAATTCCGTTTTTAGGTATTTTACTTAAATCAACCAGATCAGTAATGCTATTATTTATGATTAATTTTTTCTTTTTGGAAATGACCTTAGCAACTATTTTTTTTGTGCTTTCCCTGATATAAAAAGTGTCCGTTTGAATTTTTAGCTCTACTTTTTTCGAAAGTAATTTTTTGATATTATCATCCTTAAAAGCATTTGTATAAGCCATGATAGGAATCTTTCTGTTTTTGCCCAAAAGAACCAAATGGCTTAATGGAGTCTGAAGTTCATTGACTATAATTCCTCTTACGTTAGGCAAAATATCAGGCGTTCCGTCTAAAACTATAATTTCGTCAGGATTTGGTTTTGTAATAGCAAGATCCTTTACTTTATATTGCTTCAAAATACCAATAGTACTTCCGGAAACAACTTCCTGATAGGTAAGTTCATTGAAAATGTAATTTGATTTGACGCACGGAATTTTAAATAGATTTTGTTGAAACCATTCCATTTGCTCCGGATTATTCAAATAGAATTTCAAATTAGAACCAATAAAAGACGATTGTACGATTAAATTATAAAAGCGTTCAATTAAAGCAACAGGCATATGGTCAGATGCAGCCAACTCGAAAATCCATTTATCAGTTCCTTTAATGTGGTTCAGGTTTCCTAGTAGATAATTTCTGTTTTTTTCAGTATCACTATAATTATCATTATTAAAAACTTCGACATCCTGATTGTAGCCTAGATATCCTGTGGCAAAATCATAATGCAGCGGAATCAAAGTACTATCGAAGTAATACATTTTTTGTTTTCTGAGATCGTAAACAATTTTTACTGATTCGATATTCGAAAATTTATCTGATAAAGGTTTTCCTCTAAAAGCTTTATAGGCGCTGTAATTAGACAAAGTCGCACTGTATCTTTGTGCACTCAAAGAAGTTAAGATAAAAAAGAAAATAAAACTACAGATGTATTTTTGCATGGTATTTTTATTGAGGATTAAAAGTAATTAAAAAAAGCAATAAGTTTTATCTACCACGGCATTATATAAACTAATCAAAACTAATACAATTATCAAAAATAGGGCTTATCTTTGCACCCTTGTAAAAATATAAACGATTTAGAATGAAACGTGTAGTTGTTGGACTTTCCGGTGGAGTAGATTCGAGTGTTGCTGCTTATTTATTGCAACAACAAGGATACGAAGTTATAGGCCTTTTTATGAAAAATTGGCACGATGACTCCGTTACTATTTCTAATGAATGTCCTTGGTTAGAGGATAGTAATGATGCTTTATTGGTAGCTGAAAAACTCGGAATACCGTTTCAAACTGTTGATTTAAGCGAGGAATACAAAGAAAAAATCGTTGATTATATGTTCAACGAATACGAAAAAGGGAGAACTCCAAATCCTGATGTGCTTTGTAATCGCGAAATCAAATTTGATGTTTTCATGAAAATTGCTTTAAGTCTTGGTGCTGATTATGTGGCAACAGGTCATTATTGTCAAAAAAATGAAATTGAAGTTGATGGAAAGCCAGTGTATCAATTGATTGCGGGTGAAGATAACAACAAAGACCAATCGTATTTTTTATGTCAATTGTCACAAGAGCAATTGGCAAAATCTTTATTTCCAATTGGAGCTTTAACTAAACCGGAAGTACGCGAAATCGCTGCTGAAATGGATTTGGTAACCGCTGAAAAGAAAGATTCTCAAGGATTATGTTTTATCGGAAAAGTACGTTTACCGGAGTTTTTGCAACAAAAATTGCAGCCTAAAGAAGGTATAATTGTTCAGATTGATAAAAATGATCCAATTTATGCTGTCGAAAAACCAGTTGGAGCTTCGTTAGTAGAAGAATTGAAATTAGAAGCTAAAAAGCGTGATTACCTTCCAACGATGGGTAAAGTAGTTGGTAAACATCAAGGGGCGCATTATTTTACTACAGGACAACGAAAAGGATTGAATGTAGGCGGAACAACAGATCCGTTATTTATTATTGCTACAGACGTTGAAACCAATACCATTTATACCGGTTTAACAAGTCTGCATCCTGGTTTGTTTAAAAAAGCTTTATTTATCGAAAAATCCGAAGTACACTGGATTCGTACTGATATGACTTTAAAAGTGGGTGAAACTATGGTAGTAATGGCGAGAATTCGTTACCGCCAGCCTTTGCAAAAAGCAACTTTACACCAGTTTGAAGACGGAATGTACATTCAGTTTGATGAACCGCAATCGGCAATTACCGAAGGTCAGTTTGCAGCCTGGTATTTAGATAATGAATTAGTTGGTTCTGGAGTAATTTCTTAGCTTTATACTTTTTACAAAGGTTTTGCCTTTTGAAAAAGTAAACTATGAAGTCTTATTTTTCGTTTCTTTTATTGGTATTTTCTTCTGTGATGTTTTCGCAAAAATATGTATGGGTTTATTTTAAAGACAAACCGAATGCACAAACTTATTTTGATGTTTCGTTAAAGATGCTTTTCGTATGTGTGTTAGAGCGCACAACCAATCAAAACATACCTTTAGATTTGAAATCAATATCATTTGTAGATAAAGTAGTTTTTGCAGATAAAACGCTAAATAAAACTTCTAATAAGGTTATGGATAGTCATGTTTAAAAAGTAAATTCTATTTTTATACTTTTGATGCTGATCGCGTGCACAAAACAGGAAAGATAATCAACAATAATAGCATTTTTGATGAATAAAATCACAAAACTTTTTAATATAAAATATCCAATTATTCAAGGCGGAATGATTTGGAACAGTGGTTACAAATTGGCTTCTGCGGTAAGTAATGCCGGAGGACTGGGACTTATTGGTGCAGGATCAATGTACCCGGAAGTATTGCGGGAACATATCCAGAAATGTAAAAAAGCGACTGGTAAACCTTTTGGGGTTAACATCCCGATGTTGTATCCTAATATCGAAGAGATCATGAATATTGTGATTGATGAAGGGGTGAAAATCGTTTTTACATCAGCGGGAAATCCTAAAACATGGACTTCTTTTTTAAAAGAAAAAGGAATTACGGTTGTACATGTGGTAAGCAGCAGTGTTTTTGCTTTAAAAGCGCAAGAAGCCGGAGTCGATGCAATTGTGGCCGAAGGTTTTGAAGCGGGAGGACATAACGGACGTGATGAAACGACAACACTGACTTTGATCCCAATGGTGAAAGAAAAGATTCAGATCCCGATTATTGCCGCTGGCGGAATTGCAACAGGACGCGGAATGCTTGCTGCAATGATTCTTGGCGCAGATGGTGTTCAGGTTGGAAGCCGTTTTGCAGCATCTCTGGAATCCTCTTCGCATGATAATTTTAAACAAAAAATTGTTGATGTAAAAGAAGGTGATACGCAATTGACATTGAAAGAATTGGCTCCCGTGCGCCTGATTAAAAATAAGTTCTACAATGACGTTCAGGATTTATATGAAAAATGTCCTTCAAAAGAAGATTTAGTACAACTTTTAGGCAGGGCAAGAGCTAAAAAAGGAATGTTTGAAGGAGATCTTGAAGAAGGTGAACTCGAAATTGGGCAAATTGCAGGATTAATCCATGAAATTTTGCCAGTAAAGCAAATTGTTCAAGAAATGATGACCGATTTTGAAATTGCTTGTCAGGAAAAGTCTAAATTTGAGTTTTAATTATCTGCATCAATAGTATATGAATTCTCTACGTACCTACTTACTAGTATTTTTTTTAGGACTTGGTTTGCACCAAAGTTATAGCCAGACTTATCAATTTAAAACATCAGGTTTTAGTGTTTTAGAAAAAAATGAAAGAGGAAAATGGGGCGAATGGTCGAACCTTGATTTAGTCAAGCTATCGGTAATTCTGGATACCAATAAACACAGAATTGTAGTGTACTCGCAGGAAATACAGCTTTTTAATATTCAGGATTATATCGAACGCGAAGAAAATGATACAGATATCGTGTACTCTTTTATGTGCAAGGACAATGATGGCAAAGAATGTAAACTATCTATAATTACTCGTAAAAAGCAAGACTATCGCAAACAACTTTATATTAATTATGACGATCATATTATTTTATATAATATTTTTAGTGTTTAGATAAACAAGAAGTATAAACTTTTAATAAACTCAAAATAAATGAAAAAAACACTTTGTCTGTTAACTGTTTTATTAATGTCATTTTCAACTATAAATGAAGAACCTGTTGAAAGAATAGGAGTGAAAGGACCAATTAATTCAATAAAACAAAATTTTCGTTAGCATGGACTGCGCATCCAAAGGATAATTATTATGCTCAGGAATATCTTCCGAAAAATGAAACTATAGAGCATTTTAATCAATTGCTTACCATTCACGTTTTTGTCACGGATCTTTCTGTTGATGATGCCATAAATCAAAAAGCGAGTTGACTAAGAGAAAAGAAACAGATAAAGTTTCTAATTTTAGTGTTATGAAAAGTCCTGACGGAAAAGAAAGTATTTTAGATTGCTTATTAAGTTCGGGAAATAACGATAAAATTGATATTGTCGAATTTATAATTTATCGCTACAAACAAATAGATTTAAAAAATAATAAAAAAGCATTGCTCATTTATGCTTATTCAAAAAGAAGTTATGACGATAAAATAACATCATTTCTTGAGAACTTGAAAAACGAAAGAACAGATTTATTAAATGTTATGACGTCAAAAGAATTACCTAAAATAGCGATTAAGGAATAATAACTAACCCGAGAGATTGGAAATTGTCGGGTTAGTTATATAAAAACTTAGCGGCTTAGTAACTCAGAATCTCAGAAACTTTTAAGAATCAATATCCTTAATAAAATCATCATACTCCAGGTAAAACATTTCCAGCGCATTCATTTTTTCGAAAAAGAAATCAAAAATAGTATCCCAGTTATTGCGGTTGCTAAAACCTACACCTTGTATTTCTGTCCAGATGCGGCTAATGGTTTTACCACTTTCGAGCGTATAGTTTTTTTCGAAAACCAAATCTTTAATAAACTCCTCTTCCAGAATATTTTTTAAAGCTTCTAATTTTTCAAAATAAGCATTTCGTTTTTCATCGCTTCGTTGTTCGATATCAATTAAAACCTGTGCTTTTTTATTGTCTACGTAGAATTTAAAAGAGAAGTCCTTGATCTTCGTGTCATAAAGAACCCATTTGCGTGGATATTTTTCGGCGAAAGCCACCCAAAATTCTCTTTTTATTTTTTGTGATTCTTCTTTACTGTACATTTTTATGGCTTTGGCTTTAGAAAGCTTGTAGATACGCGTTTTCTAAACTATATTTATATTGTATTTATTTGAAAGTACAAAAATAAACTTTGATTATGGATTTTCAAGATTTTTTGCAATATGTTCCTAATTTAATTCCGGTTGAACTCCCGGCAGTTGCGGCACATATAAAAATGGCTCCAAAAGAACGCATTGAAGCTTTGAAAAATCTGGATTTAAAAATAGAAAATCCCAGAATTGCTGCTGTCATGATGTTGTTTTATCCAAAAGACGGGAAAGCCCATTTGGTTTTAATAGTCCGTAATGCTTACAACGGTGTCCATTCGTCGCAAATTGCTTTCCCGGGAGGAAAGTATGAAACTACAGATGCTGATTATGAAGAAACAGCTCTTAGAGAAACACATGAAGAAGTTGGAGTTCCTCCTGAAAAAATAAAAGTCATCAAACATTTTACTCCAATGTATATTCCGCCGAGTAATTTTTTGGTACATCCGTATTTAGGAATTTCAAAAGAAGAACTTTCATTTTATCCTGATATTAGAGAGGTGGCTGATATTATAGAGCTGCCGCTTTCTGTTTTTTTAGATGATGAAATTATTGTCGAAGCCACATTATCAACTTCTTACGCTAATAATATTCTGGTTCCGGCATTTAATATTCAAAATCACATTGTTTGGGGCGCGACTGCCATGATTTTAAGCGAATTGAGAGATGTTTTGAAAACAACTTTTGAAGGAAAATCATAAAAGCAAAAAAATAACAATTTGATATTCATTATAATAACAATTTCTTTCCCAAATTGCTTTATAGTACGGCTAAAAGAATAATTTTTGTATGTTTGCGTCATAACAAAAAATACAATACACAGCTATGGGATTGTTTAAACGAAATCCTTTTGGACATATATTATTCATTAAGAAATGGTTAATCCGTATTTTAGGCGCCATGACTCATAGAAGATACAGAGGTTTTAATGAATTACAGATTGAAGGATCTGAAATTATTAAAACACTTCCGGATACTAATGTTTTGTTTATATCAAATCATCAGACTTATTTTGCTGATGTTGTTGCTATGTTTCATGTGTTTAACGCAAGTTTAAGCGGACGTCAGGATACTATTAAGAATATTGGATACTTGTGGCAGCCAAAAATGAATATTTATTATGTAGCGGCAAAAGAAACCATGCAGGCAGGTTTGTTGCCAAGAATTTTAGCTTATGTTGGTGCCATTACCGTTGAAAGAACATGGCGTGCAAAAGGTGTTGATGTTACAGAAAAAAGGGACGTGAACCCAAATGATACAGAAAATATTAGAATTGCGCTTGAAGACGGTTGGGTAATTACGTTTCCGCAGGGAACTACAAAGTCTTTCAAACCAGTTCGTAAGGGGACAGCACATATTATTAAACAACATAAACCAATTGTAATTCCTATTGTTATTGACGGTTTCCGCCGTTCATTTGATAAAAAAGGATTACGAATGAAGAAAAAAGGAATTCTGCAATCTTTTATTATCAAAGAACCTCTTGATATTGATTATGAAAACGATACCATCGAAGAAATCGTCGAAAAAGTAGAATATGCTATAGAACAGCATCCATCATTCCTGAAAGTTATTCCAGCCGAAGAAATCAAAGTAGAGGAAGAACTTAATAAATTAAGAAGATGGGAGTATTAGATTTAAAAATTAAAAAAGCTTAAGTTTTAAGTTTTATGTTTCAGGTTTTTCTAATTCGTATTTGAAAAAACAAATGCATTCCCAATATTCTCATGGTTTTATGACTTGATAAGAAAATCTCTGAACCTTCGCTACTTGAGCCTTGCCTTCTTTTTAAAAATCAATTTTCTTTAATTCTTTATAATTAGCATACAATCTGCGTAATAAAGTTCCGTACAGTAATCTGTAAAAGCACCAGAAGATCCCAAAGAAACCTAGTATTATCAGAATTAAAATTCCCGCTGATACCAGCATTGTTTTTCCGTTGGCAGCTAATTTTTCTCTTAAAAATGCCATATCAGGATTGTAGACAAAACCAACAAAGAAACTTAAGATGGTAGATACTATAATCATTCCTAAATTGTACCATACATAATATTGTACCGTTTTTCGGGTTTTTAAAATAGCGCCCATCAACGATTTTGTAGCTACAGTAGTCGAAATAGTTCTGTAATTTTTATAAAAAACAAAAATAAAAATCAGTACAACGATATAATTGATATAGGTTAAATACTCCAGGATTAATACAATTTCAGGATGATTCATTTTTTTCAAAACATCATCCGTATTAATGAATAAATTTGAAAATGTCCAAAGTAAAACCTCTAAAATGCTAATAATCAAAATCCATCTTACAATAGAAGATGATTTTTTATGTATCATTTTATAGATGTCCTTTTCAGAAATTTGTTCGAAAGAATTTTCATTCTTTTTCCAGTCTTTTTTTAGTAAATCCAGTTCTTTCATAATAATTTTTAAGGATTTAGTATTTTTTTAAGTTTCCCTTTAATTCTGTTCATTTTCACACGTGCATTCACTTCGCTGATCCCTAAGGTTTCAGCTATTTCCTGATAATCTTTGTCTTCTAAATACATAAAAACTAATGCTTTTTCGATGTCATTAAGCTGATAAACGGCTTTGTACATCAATTTTATCTGTTCTTCTTCTTCATAATTGTAATCAACATCTTTTACAAAATGCTGATGACTTTCATACTCAACGGTTGATATGGTTCGTTTGGTTTTTCGATATAAGGTAATCGCAGTATTTAATGCGACACGATACGTCCAGGTCGAAAATTTACTATCGCCCCTAAATTTAGGATAAGCTTTCCATAACTGAATGGTGATTTCCTGAAACAAGTCTTTGTGAGCATCTTCGCCAGCAGTATATAATCTACAAATCTTGTGGATTATATTCTGATTTGCCTGCAATTGCACAACAAATGACTGTTCTAGATTTTCGCTCATAATGTATTAGTAGTAATCAAAGCTATTTTGTTACACGGTGAAATTAAAAAAAAATAGTATTAAAATAAATTTTTAGGTAAAATCTTAAAAAAGTTTCATTTCTTTCCAACCTTTTATAATAGATAACACTCTATATATAAAACGGCCTATATATGAAAAAACTATTACTCTTTCTTTTTGTATCTGCAATTGGTTACTCACAATCTATTTACAGAGGAAATGTGAGCGAAAAAGGAATGCCAATTCCCGGTGTTACTATTTGTGTATTTAACAGTAAGAGATGCACAACATCTGATTTTGATGGAAATTATGCTATTGAAGCAAAAGTTGGCGATCAGCTGCAGCTTTCATTTATAGGTATGAAAACAAAAGTGATTAGGATAAACAATACCAACTTGTTAGAAAATGATGAGTATGTAAATCAGATTGTAAGCGGAGATTATATTGAAAAATTGAAGAAAGGGAATGATTCTTTAAAAATATCAAAATCCTCAGGAAATTTTGAATTCAATCTTGCCAGTGGGATCGAACATTATGATATAATGAAGATTAGCAGAAATAATGATGGTTTCTACGAACTAAAAAATAGGGATCAATATCATAAATTAGCTTTTGAAGTAAGTAATGAATTTATTTTGTCAACACCAATCCGTCTGCCTAAATATCAGAAAACTTATGCGCAGGGAAGAAGTTTAAATGGAGAATTAGCCTATCAGTCACCACTAACAAATGAAATTTTCAGTTGGGGACCCAATGTCAATTCGTTGCAATACTCACAAAATAGTTCTCAATGCTACCCTCAGGGAGATATTGTAAACAGAACTTCTGCGGGAGCAAATCAATTACAGCTTTTTGATCCCAATAATTTTTACCAAAATACAGAGGATAATAAATTTTCATTTCTTGCTCAGATTGAAAGTCCAAAGGGTAATTTCTTAAAAATAAATTTTGGTTATAAAACAGGCAACATCATAATTCCAGCAACGCGGAATAATGAAATTACGACATCTTTAAAATATTTCAGAAATATTACTAAGTACAGTAAAATCGAAGCGCTTTTGTCGTACAATGATTTCGAAAATAATTTCTCTAATGCAAATTTTGGAATAAATAAAGTTGTTTTTGCAAATGCTGTTACCCCAATTCATTTCGATAATAAATGGGGCTCAACGTTAGAAAGTGGTTTACAGCGCAGTTATACGGCGCTTGAAAACAATCCATATTATGTGATAGCTAATAATTTAGATACAAATAAAAGCAAAGTACTTTCGTTCAATTTTAATCAGGTTTATTCTAAAGACAGAAATCAGAATGCAGTAAATGCAAGTTTTCAGTCTTCGGAAATTAAAAACACAAACGGACAGAATTTTTATTTTGCAGAAATAACAGCTCCAAACTTCGATAAAAGAATTGAAAAATTTAAGAACGCTTCAGTTTCAGATGCATTCAAACGTATTTTTAATAATTGGGCATTTATAGAATCAAAAATCGATTTTAGGTTTCAGGATAGAAAATTAGAAAGAAATTATTTTAGCGGATTTGCATCGCAGGAAGATTTTCCTGACCATGCAGCAAATCAAATTAAACTGAATGTACCTCAGGAAAGATTTGAAGTTTTATCGAATGTAAATGGTTCTTATACTTTTACTAATGTATTTTCTACTTATAGCCAGCTTGTGGTAAAAGGCAGTTCGGGTCTAAATTATTCATCAACAGTAAAAAGCCGTTTCATGTCAAATTATTTGGCTACAGTTGAGTTGAGAAGATTTTTTAATGAAGAACTTTGGCTTACAATCAGTCACGGTTATAATGAGACAGAACCTTCATTACAAAATAATAATTTGAATTTTAATTCTTTGCAATACCACGTGAATCAATTCAAACAACTTCAGAATAATTTAGAATTAATTACCCGAAAAGATGGGATTGCTACAAATGAAAATATGACCAGTCTGGATTTAAACTACAGACTAAGTTATTTTTGGAATCTTACTATGAATTATTACCATAAAAAAGTGAATAATTTATATACACCTGTTTTTAATCAGAACTCAATAAGCTGGTCTCCGGATGTTAATTACAAACAGAACGGAATTGAATTTGCAATCGAGAGAATGAGCTATTTGGGAAGGGATTTTAAATATGGTTTCAATCTGAATTTTACTTATTACAAAAATGAAGTAACAGTTTTAAATAACAGTCAAGCCAGAATTCCTTTTGCGGGTTTTGCAGACGTCAATAAAAATTATATCGTGGGACAGTCTCTGGGAGTTATTGTTGGGAGTAGTTATTTAAGAGACAATAATCAGAATATAATTATTGACGAATTAGGTTTTCCGGTTAAGGATTCGAATTCAAAGATTTTAGGAGATCCGAATCCTGATTTTGTCGTAGGTTTTTTTAATTCTTTCCAATATAAAAATTTTTTATTGCAGGTTTCTTTTGACTGGAGTCAGGGCGGCCAACTCTGGAACGGAACTCAGCAAACTTTAAACTATTACGGAAAATCTGAATTGACAGAAAGTCAGCGCAATGTTACTAATTACGTTTTTAACGGAGTTACAGAATCAGGCGCTGCAAATACAAAAGCAGTTTCTTTTTATGATACCAATCTTCCGGTCGAACAAAATCGCTGGACAAGGTATGGCGTCGATGGCGTGGCCGAAGATGCAATTGAAGACGCAACGTATTTTAGGCTGAGCAATATTAATTTGTCGTATTCAAAAGATTTCCGCGAAGACAATGTGAATAAATTCAGTTTCAAGATTTCAGTTTTTGTGAATAATGCTTTTATAATGGCAAAAAGTAAGTCGGCTTTCAGTAGTAATTCGATGTTTAATTCTATCGATACAACTGGTTTCGATTATTTTAACACGCCAATGATGAGAAGTTTTGGTTCCTCTTTAACAATTAAATTTTAAAACGATGAAAAATATAAAATATATATTGTTTTTGCTGATATCCCAAGCTTTAGTGGCACAAAATATCGAAAGTGACTGGAATACAGTTTATAAAAAGTCAATTACAGAAAAAGTATATCTGCAGTTAAATAATGTGCTGTATACGCCTGGAGAAATTATTTATTTTAAAGGATACATTGCAGAAAGTGATAATAAACCCACTTCTTTGAGCGATTATCTTTATGTTGATTTATTTGATAGTGCTAATAAAAAAATAGCGAGCCAAACGTACAGCGTAGAAAACGGAAGCGCTTCCGGCTCGTATAAAATTCCTGAAAATGGAGCTTCAGGAATGTATAAAATAAAAGCGTATACCAATATTCAGAATCAGATTGGAGAGAATATTTTCGAGAAAACATTTTTCATCCAAAAAGTAGTTTCTCCCAGAATTTTAATGACGCTGGATTTTAGAAAAAAAGCATATGGAAAAGGGGAATCTTGTAAAGCTGATTTTGTGCTGAAAAATTTAGAAAACCTGCCAATAAGAAATTATGCTTTTAAATATGACATTTTTATCGCGGGTAAAAAAATAGATTCACTTCAGGGAAAAACAGACTCTGAAGGAAAAGCGCTTATTACTTTTAAGCTTCCGGCGGATTTAAAATTAAATGACGGAATCTTAAATGTGATGTTGGATTACGATAATTTTAAGGAATCGGTAACAAGGTCAATTCCTATCAATTTGAATTTTGTTGATTTGCGGTTTTTACCTGAAAGTGGAAATTTTATTTTGAACGAAGCATCTTCCTTGTTTTTTATTGCAAAAAATGAATTTGGACTTCCAATGGATCTCGCGGGTTTTATTGAAGATGAAAAGGGGAATAAAATTAAAGATTTTAAGAGCATTCATGACGGAATGGGAAATGTTGTTCTGAAAACAGAAGAAAACAAAAGATATTTTGCCGTAATAACTTCGCCATTTAAGTCTGAGGAAAAAATAGCTTTGCCTGTGGCAGAAAAAAACCTCTTTGTAATAAACGCCCAAAAGAAACCGGAAAATGTTGCATTGAATATTTATGCACCCACTACAATAGATGCAAAAATTTTAGTTAGAAATACAAACAAAATTCATAAAACTATTAAGCTGAGTCTCAAACAAGGATGGAATTCAGTAGATATCAAAACAAACGATTTTCCTGTTGGGATTCAATCTTTCTCGTTATTGGTTGCCAATAAAATTGTGGCAGAAAGATTAGTTTTTTTGAATTATGATGACGGATTAAAAATCGAAATTAAAACAGATAAAGAAAGCTATTTGCCAAGAGAAAAAGTAAAAGTTTCAATTTTGACAAAAGATAAAAATAATGCTCCAATAGCTTCAAATATTTCTGTGGCGGTAGTCGATACAAAACTGCTGACTTATATAGATGACAAACAGGATAATATCTTATCATGGCTGTATCTTGGTTTTGAGTTGAAGGGAAAAATTCATGAACCGAGGTTTTATTTTGATGATACTAAAAAACGTGAAGAAAGAGAAGAGGCAATAGATTTGCTTTTGAATACGCACGGCTGGAGAAAATACGATCAAAGTAATCTTCAAAAAATGCTGTCAGAAACAAAAAACATAGCACCTGAAAAAAGTGACGTAATAGAAGGATTTGTTTTAAATCAAAAAAATAAACCTGTTGCTGTAAGAGTATTGTATTTTACGGATAAAGGAAAAGTGTACGAAACAAAAAGCAATTCAAGTGGTTATTTTCAATTCAATAGAGTTCAGTTTTCTGATTTAGCGTGTTTAATCGCCGAAAGCAGAACCAAGCACAAATACACTATAAAAAACTCATTTTCAGATCAAAAAGAGTTTGCCAGAATGAAAGATACCCTTTCAAATAGTGTAAGTTATAATGTGGATTATGACTATAAAGAAAAAAAAGAAGCAATAAAAGGAGAAGAACAAATCGCAGGAAATTCAGTTTCTTTAGATTCTGAAAGTAATTCTTTGCAGGATGTTGTGGTTATGGGATACGGTATGTCGGCTAAAAAAATGATTACGAGTTCAGTCACTACAATTTATGCTCAGGAAATTTTGAATTCATTAAGTGGCCGCGCTTCCGGAATTCAAATTACGTCAGCGACAGGACAGGCGGGTGCCGCAGACAAAATAGTGATCAGAGGTTTAAGCTCCATTTATGGTAGCAGAGCCGGTGGTCAGCCTTTAATTGTAATTGATGGGATTCCGTATGTAAACAATGAAAATTCTTCTATACTGGGCAGTCTTCCCGCCAGTTCGATACAATCTGTAACTATTTTAAAAGATGCATCAGCAACGGCTATATATGGTTCCAGCGGAGCTTCCGGCGTTATTCTTGTAACTACAAAAAATAAATTATTCCAAAGCAATAAGATTTTAGGAAAAAAATACAATTATACTTTTCAGAATATTAACAGATCAGGGTCTAAAATGCTCAACGAAGCGGAGAGATTTTATTCGCCAAAATATAAAACCACAATTGTAGAAGAGAAAACAGATTTTAGAAGCTGTATTTACTGGAATTCTGTTGTGCAAACCAATAATAAGGGCGAAGCAAATTTTGAATTTCATACTTCTGATGATAATACCTCATTCAAAGTTTTGGCAGAAGGAACTTCTTATAAAGGAGATTTGGGGAAAGCAGAAGCTGTTTTTTCTGTAAAAGAATTAATTCAGACCGATGTGAAAATTCCGGTTTATGCTTCGCAGGATGATGTAATTTCGATTCCAATTTGGTTAAAAAATAATTCGGTAAACAATTTAAAATTAGAATATAAGGTAGAGTTTAATAAGCAAAATGTTAAGTTGCAGGATGCTGTTGCTGACTTACAGCCAAATGAATCAAAAATAATTTATGTTTCATTATTGGCGAATACAGTTGGAGAAAAACTTCCGTTGGAAATCGTTTTAACAGCGGAAAATTATAAAACCAAAATCAAAAAAACGGTCGATATATACGCAAAAGGATTTCCTATGAATGTTGATATTTCAGGATCCGGATCTCAGGGAAAAGATTTTGTAATTACTGAACCGATTCCGGGCTCAATTCAAGCGGGATTCAAGTTATTCTACAATCCGTTTTCTTCTATTTTTGATGGTTTAGAGGGTATGTTGCGAGAACCTTCAGGATGTTTTGAGCAGGTTTCTTCTACCAATTATCCAAATATTATGGCAATGCAGCTGTTGAAGTTTAAAAATTCTTCGCCCCAATTTAAAGAGAAAGCCCTCAGATTCTTAGAGAATGGTTATCAAAAGCTTAAAAATTATGAATCAAAAGAAGGCGGCTTTGAGTGGTACGGTGGAAATCCGGGTAATGAGGCGCTGACAGCATATGGTTTACTGCAATTTTATGAAATGAAGGAATTTATAAATATTGATCAAAAATTAATTCAGAGATCGATGGCCTGGATGAATTCCAGAAAAGACAGTAAAGGAGGTTTTAAACAAAATCCAGCGAAATATGGTTTTTCCGGAATCAAATACGAAGTAAATAATGCTTACATTGTTTATGTATTATCAGAAATAGGAGATACTGATATCGAAATACAATATCAAACAGCCTTGCGGGAAGCCTTAAAAAGCAATGATTTATATCGAATGAACCTGATGGCTTTAGCTTCTTTTAACCTTAAAAAAATACAAGAATACAAACAGTTAATGCTGCTGATAAATGCAGTAATTAAAAAAACAGCATTTAAAGATGTAAAAGCAGAACAATCAGTGATACATAGTTCCGGGAAATCTATGAATACAGAAATTGTTTCACTTTATGCACTTGCTCTATTGAAAGAAAAACAAATTACAAAAGAAGTCTCAGATGCTTTAGAGTATATTCACTCGTTAAAAAGTACATACGGTTTTGGTTCAACGCAAGCAACTGCTTTGGCTTTAAAATGCATTACAGAATATGCCAAGATTACTGCTAAAGCTAATGATGAAATTATAGAGGACGCGGTTATGAACTTGAACAATGAGTCGTTTAGATTAGTCCAAAAAGACAATGAAGGAAATGTAATTCTAAAAGATTTAAAAATCAATAAAGGAAATAATAACTTTTCGATTCAGATTCCGGAAAAGAGTAAAATTCCGTATTTGTTTTATGTACAGTATCAGACCTATAAACCTAACAATTCAAAAGAATGCAAGTTAGTGCTCAAAACAAAAATATTGAGTAATAAGGTAAAGACAAGCGAAACCGTAAGACTGGAGATTGAAATTGAAAATAAGAGCCCAGGGCAGGTTTCAAATCCCATTGCCAGAATTGGGATTCCCGGCGGATCAACTCCGGAACCTTGGCAACTAAAAGAACTTATTGAAAAAAATGTGGTTGATTATTATGAGATTTTCGGAAATGAACTGGTACTTTATTTTAGAAAATTAAACGCCAAAGAAAACAGAAAAGTCAACATTGACTTAAAAGCAATTGTTCCCGGGAATTATAAAGCAGTAGCATCGTCAACTTATTTGTATTATGAAAATGAATACAAAAACTGGAACCAAGGTTTGGAAGTTGAAGTGTTGCCGTAATTTTCTTTTATTTATCCTGACAGGTTTCAAAAACCTGTTAGGTATTTAGTTTGGTGAACTTAGGTTGAAAGAATATTATAAATCTTTGTCTTTATAATAATTCACCATCAAGTCAACAAATTTGCTATAGCCTTCCATACCATCTTTTTGATTGTTTGTTTTTAAGAAATTATCATAGAAAATATGAAAGCCTTTATCAATAAAAGTATCATATTGTTTCCAGAAATCCTGACTTTCCTGATAGTTTTTTAGGATACCAATATGAACGGTTTTCTTTAATTGGGTGAATGTCTTTTCGTCTTTTGCTTGCCAAATCCCTAAGCAATAGCGAAGGGCAAAACTGTATCCGGAATACTGATAGTATAAATTTTGATTTTTTACAGTAGCCAGAACACCAATAAAATTGCATTCGCTTTCGCTGGCATAACCCATTTGATGTGCCATTTCGTGGCAGCTCGTAACAGGAAAATTGTACATGGGTAATAAATCATTAACCTGAGCTTCGTTTGTAAAAGGATTGAGATAACCACCAAAACCCATATAGGTCAGAGGCAGGCTAAAAAGTGATTTTTTGATGCTTATTATTTCGTATTTAAAGTAAGGATATTCGTTTGCCAGATTTTCATAACCACTTAAATTCATCTGGAAAGCCTGATTTTGAGAATAGGGAAAAACTATTTTAGAACTGTCTTTTTTTGTAATCTGAAACTGAATTTCGTTTGTTTTTGCAATTAGTTTTTTGGTAAAAGTTAGCAATTCAGCGTCAGTATATTCTCTTTGGATTTCCATTTTTTCAAAAAGTGGTTCCCTGTAATAATTGAATGCCCAAAGTAAATGGAAGAAAAAATAAAATATAGAAAGGACACTAAGGGCTTTTAAAAGATTGTCTTTCCATTGTGATTTCCATGTTTTTCTTATTTTCCAAATCCATCGAATCAAGAACAAAATCAAAATAGAATAGATGTAGTCTCCCACTGAAAATGGAATTTTGCCCAAAACGATTCTTGAAAAATGTGAGGTTTTAATATACAATCCGTTACTGTAAAAGCGTTCTGTGAATTCCGGAAAATACGGAAGAATCTTTAAAAGGATGATTTGTAAGAGAAGTAATAATGGTAAAATATATTTTGATTTCACAATTTTAATTTTGGATAGGTAAATATAAATACAATTAAAAAGAGTTAGCCACGAATTCCACGAATTTTCACGAATTGATGATTTTTTTCTTAGGTTACAAAATAGTAATGATTCGTGTTATCCAGTTTTACTGACATTATAACTTGTGCTAATTAGTGAAATTCGCGGCAGAAAAATTTAAGCACTTTACCCATAAAACGAGTTTAAACTTTGTAACTTTGGAGCTCTTAATTGTTAAACTTCAAACAAAATATAATGAGTCAGGAAATAAGAAATCTGGAGCCTAAAGCGCTATGGAATAAGTTTGCAGATTTAAATGCAGTTCCACGTCCGTCAAAGAAAGAAGAACGCGTGATCGAGTTTATGAAAAACTTTGGAAACAGCTTAGGTTTAGAAACTTTTGAAGACGATATTCGAAATGTAATTATCAGAAAACCGGCAACTCCGGGAATGGAAAACCGTAAAGCAATTGTTATGCAGGGGCATCTGGATATGGTGCACCAAAAAAATGCTGATACTGTTTTTGATTTTGATAGTCAGGGAATCGACATGTATGTTGATGGAGACTGGGTTCGTGCCCGTGGTACAACGCTTGGTGCTGATAATGGATTAGGAGTAGCTACAATTATGGCTGTTTTAGAAAGTAAAGACATTCCGCATCCTGCAATCGAAGCCTTGTTTACAATTGATGAGGAAACGGGAATGACCGGAGCTTTAAATCTAAAAAGAGGAATTCTTCAAGGTCAGATTCTTTTGAATTTAGATACTGAAGAAGATGATGAAATTGATATTGGTTGTGCTGGTGGAATTGATGTAACGGCTACAAGAGCATATAATGAAGAAGAAGTTCCGGAAGGTTCAGTTGGGCATATTATTACCGTAAAAGGTCTAAAAGGTGGTCATTCAGGAATGGATATTCACAAAGGTTTAGGAAACGCGAATAAAATCATGAACCGTTTGTTGTTTGATGCTTTTGAAAACTTTGGTTTGCAGGTAGCAGAGATCAATGGAGGAAGTTTAAGAAATGCAATTCCGAGAGAAAGTGTTGCAAAAGTAATTATTTCTGAAATGTTTGATGAAGCGTATATTTTTGATATGCAGGAAATCATCAATGATATAAAAACTGAATATAAAACGACTGAGCCAAACTTATCTATTGATATCGTAAAATGCGATACGCCTTCAAAAGTAATGGATTTAGGTGTTCAGGAAGGAATTATTCGTGCTGTTTATGCTGCTCACAATGGTGTTTACAGAATGAGTGCTGATATGGCTGACCTGGTAGAAACTTCAAATAATATTGCAAGAGTTATCGTAAAAGATGGTGAAATATCTATTGGATGTTTAACACGTTCTTCTGTTGAAACTTCTAAATTTGATTTGGCTAATGCGTTGCGTTCAGCTTTTGAATTGGTAGGTTGCGAAGTAGAACTTTCTGGTTCTTATCCGGGATGGACGCCAAATGTAAACTCTGAAATATTAGATACTTTGGTAGGAATCTACGAGAAACAAAACAACGAAAAACCTAAAGTAGTGGCTTGTCACGCTGGTTTAGAATGTGGAATTCTGGGAACAAATTATCCTGAAATGGATATGATTTCTTTTGGACCAACAATTCACGGTGCACATTCTCCGGATGAAAGAGCAAGTATTTCTTCGGCTCAAAAATATTGGAAATTTATATTAGAAATTCTTTCTAATATTCCGGTTAAATAGTCACAGTATTCAGTCGCAGTCTCAGTATTCAGTTTCAAAGAACTGTAAACTGAGACTGTAAACTGAGATTGAAAACTAATCTCTTTTAGGAGCATTTTTCTTTTCTCTCTTTTCTTCTTTTTTTTCTTTAGCCGTTTTTAACGGTTCTTTTTTTGCTGTTTTCTTAGCATCCTGACTCTTTGCCATAATATTTCAATTTAGATAGTTAACTTATTTTTAAAGTAAATATAGGTTCTATTTTTGAGTTTATATTAATTATTTTGTTGATATACCTCAATAGAATCTTTTTCAAGTCTTGTTTTTAGCCACATTTTCATTTTTTGTTTCATCTCTAAATCAACTTTTTTCTTGCTCTGAAAAAGAATAACGGGAATAATTTTTGATTTATTTGTTTCGCTTTCTACAGTATAATTTCCAATGGTAAGAGAGGTAACGGCAGGAAAAAGTATTTTAGCTTCATTGCTAATCTGGTTGTTATTGAATTGATATTGGGCCAATTGATTCCGTAAATTATTTATTAAAATATCCTTTTGATCGACAACACTTTGATTATTGTTGATTTGATCCATAATGTCTTTCCTTAAATTAACAGTATCCTGCCTGATAATTAATTTTGTGTTTGGAAGATTGTAGTTTACCAGTTTTTTATTAAGATTGATGATCTCAGTATCACTAAATTTTTTCGCTAAAAAGGCCAATTCAATTCTTTTTGGATCAGTATTGTATCTTATTTTTTTATAAATAATGGGGTAGTCATTGTCCAGGAATTCTTTCTGGATGAAAATTTCTGTTCTTGAATTATAATTTTTTTGAACATATAACTGGTAAGCAAAATATATACTGGGAACAATTAAAAGTAAAATAAGAATTGTAATACCATATTTTACCCTTTTCTGATGTCTTAAATCCAGTTGTTGTGCAATTGGATAATTCAAATATTTTACAATCACAAAAGTAGCAATACAAATAAACACACAATTGATAGTATAAAGATATAGCGCGCCAAAAAAATAGAGATAATTGCCAAGAGCCAAACCATAACCAGCCGTACAAAGTGGCGGCATCAATGCAGTTGCGATAGCTACGCCGGGAATTGGATTTCCTTTTTCTACACGTGTTACGGCTATTACACCAACTAAGCCTCCAAAAAACGCAATTAAAATATCGTAAATATTTGGAGAAGTTCTGGCTAATAATTCAGATTGTGCTTCCTTAAAAGGGCTAATATAGAAATATAAAGTAGAAGTAGCCAGACTTACTAGTGTTGCGATCAACAGATTTTTTATTGATTTTTTTAAAAGCTCAAAATCATACATTCCTAGTCCAAAACCGGCGCCAACAATTGGTCCCATTAAAGGAGAAATTAGCATTGCACCAATAATTACAGCTGTCGAATTAACATTTAAACCTACGGATGCTATAATAATAGCACAAGCCAAAATCCATATATTTGAGCCTCTGAACGATATAGCGCCTGTTATATTTTCGATAACTGATTTTTTATTCTCTTCGCCTTTGTGAAGATCAATAAAATTTAAAACTTTTTGAGTTATATCCTTCATGAGCTTATAATTGAGTTGAGATTGTAGATTAATTGGATAGGAGTATAGAAGTCTAATTTAATCAAAAAAAGCACTAAAACCTACCTTTGTAAGATAAAGTACTGCAAAAGGTAGGGTAAATTAATTCTATTGCTTTTTTAGAAAACAAAAAAATCCTCAATTTTAGAAATTGAGGATTTGAGTTGTAGTTATAAGATGTAACTTAATTTCGTTTTAGTACTTTATATTGTTCATAGCAACCGTTAATTGCATCCATAATCTGTAAATCATTTGCAGATTGTATAAAGGATTCAGAGTAATTACAACGTTGCAAAATTTCAGGAATTTCGTCTTTACTAACACCTAAAAGTACAGAAACAGTTTCACGGTCATATTTAGATTCCAGAAGATTTCGAACTGTATCATCCTTTCTCATTTCTTTTAATTTCTTGAGTTCCTTTGCATTTTTTCCAAAGAAACCATAAAGTACATCCGCAGGATTAAAAATAGATCCTAATACTTTTCCAAAGGCATTTGGAGAATATTCACCAGCTTCATAACCTTGGGTAAGACCTGAGATACTGTAACGGTAATTTTCTTTTGTTGGAATCAATTTTGAATCGACTTCAAGATACCCAGTTAAACTAAAAGGAGCAATGATCACTTCTTCAAGGGCAATTGCTTTTTCAGTAAGCTGTATTCTGGTCACTTTATTTTTTATCCAGTCATTTGTTACCCTAATTCTTAAAGATTGAAATCCTAAAATCGAAAAGTGAATAGTGTCATTTAATTGTACATCGATCTCAAAATATCCTTTAGCATCAGACTTTGCACCACGAACTTTGTTGGTGTTGATGATATTTACATTAGCAAGCGGTTGTTTAGTATTATCGTTGATAATGTAACCAGATACTCTTTGCGGTACTGTAGATTCAACATCTTGTGCAAAACTAATAGTAGTAGATAGTAGTGTAAAAAAGAAAACTGCGAAATATTTCATATCCTTATTTAAAGCACTAAAAGTACTAAATCAGGATTAAATATTTCGCAGTCTTCGAATATAATTATCAGAAAATTAACAAAGGTCGTAGTGGAGCTTTTAGTATTTAAATAAAATGAGATAAAGAAGATTTAGGTTACATAGTTTTGGATTCTAAATTTTTTTTATCGGAAATAACATTATTAAAGTAAAAAAAAATCCCAAATTCCAGTTGTATTTGGAATTTGGGATTTTGTATTTCAAGATATTAAAATATTAATCTCTTCTTGGTCTTCTTGGTCTTGGTGAATCACCAAAGCTTTCAGAACGTCTTGGAGCTCTGTCTGAACCACCTTCAGTTCTTGGAGCTGAATTTCTAAAGCCACCTTCTCTTGGAGCAGAGTTTCTGTCGCTTCTGAAACCACCTTCTCTTGGAGCAGAGTTTCTGTCGCTTCTAAAACCTCCACCACCAGAACCTTCACGTCTTGGTCCGAAACTTCCTCCGCCAGAACCTTCTCTTCTTGGTCCGCCAGAACTTCTTCCACCACCAGAACGTCCGTTATGGTCACGTCTTCCGCCACCATCATTTTTAGAAATTTCAACATTAATACGACGTCCTTCTAATTGTACGTTGTTTAATACTTCCATTACTTTGTCAGTATGCTCAGGATCAGTGTTAAAGAAAGAGAAACCTTCTTTTACGTCTACTTTGAAAACGTCATCACGACCTAAGTCTAATGTTTCTTTCAGGTAGTCCTTAAGTGTCATCCAGTCAAAATTATCTCTTGAACCAATGTTTACAAAATAACGAACTGCTCCATTATTATTGAATTCTCTTGGCTCAGAATCACTTCTTTCGCGTCTTTCAGAACCTGAAGACTGGTTAGAAATGTCTCTGTTTTTCTTGTAGTAAGCAATAAAACGGTTAAATTCTACTGAAACCATTTTCTTGATCAGCTCTTCTTTAGATAAACCTTCAAGAACATTGTTGATAGCTGGTAAATAGTTGTCAATTTCGTGATCAACCTCAGTATCTTTAATTTTGTTTGCTAAGTGCAATAGTTGAATCTCACAAATTTCGATTCCAGATGGGATAGTTTTTTCTTCAAACTTTTGTTTGATGATTCTTTCGATAGAAGAAATTTTACGCAACTCACTTTTTGTAACAATTACAATAGAAGTTCCTAATTTTCCAGCTCTACCAGTACGTCCGGAACGGTGATTGTAAGTTTCGATTTCGTCAGGTAGTTGGTAGTTCACTACGTGAGTAATGTTATCTACGTCAATACCACGTGCAGCAACGTCAGTTGCAACAAGCATCTGAATTTGTCTTCCACGGAAAGACTTCATTACACCATCACGTTGCGCCTGAGATAAATCTCCGTGCAATGCAGCAGCGCTGTATCCATCTTCAATTAATTTTTCGGCAACAGCCTGTGTATCTCTTTTAGTACGACAGAAAACCACAGAGAAAATGTCTGGATTTGCATCGGCTAAACGTTTCAAAGCTTCGTAACGGTCACGTGCATTTACTAAGTAAAATTCGTGAGAAACGGTAGCTGAACCTGAGTTTTTAGCACCTACTGTAATTTCTAAAGGCTCGTGCATGAATTGTTTTGCAATTCTTGCAACCTCTTGTGGCATAGTTGCAGAGAACAACCATGTGCTTTTTTCGTCTGGAGAAGTTGAAAGAATGTTTACGATATCTTCGTAGAATCCCATGTTCAACATTTCGTCAGCCTCATCAAGAACACAATAGTTGATTTGAGAAATGTTTACCAATCCTCTGTTAATCATATCTTGCATTCTACCTGGAGTAGCCACAATAATTTGTGCTCCTCTTTTAATGTCTCTTGCTTGCTCTGTAATGCTAGCTCCACCGTAAACTGCTACCACATTAATACCTTTTTCGTATTTAGAGTAGTTTTTAATTTCGTTGGTAATCTGCAAACATAGTTCGCGTGTTGGAGATAAAATTAATGCTTGTGTATTTCTGTTGTTGGCATCAATTTTTTGAATTAGCGGAAAACCAAAAGCTGCCGTTTTCCCTGTCCCTGTCTGAGCCAACGCAACCATATCTGTGTCTTTTTCCAATAATAGGGGAATCGCTTTCTCCTGTACTTCGGTCGGATTTTCAAATCCTAGATCTAAAATCGCCTTCAGTAACGATTCACTCAATCCTAATTGTTCAAATTTGTTCATATGTATTTTTAAAATAGGGTGCAAAATTACTGTTAATTATTCAGATAAACTAATGCTATTTTAAGAATTATGTATTTGTTATGATTTGATTATCAAAAAGTTATGTTTAATGTAAAATCATTTTGTTGAGAAATTGAAGAATTTTCTGCAAAATTACGTCGTGAAATATAAAATTTAGACTTTAAAATGTTGTATTTAAAACAATTATTTGATTGTGTTCAGAAAATCAATTAGTTGATTAGTAGCTTTTGCACGATGGCTGATTTTATTCTTTATCTCTGAAGATATTTCGGCAAATGTTTCGTCGTAATTTTCTGGCTTAAAAATAGGATCATAACCAAAACCCTTATCTCCTTTTTTCTCCAGAACTATATGTCCTTTTGCGATTCCGGTAAATAAATGCTGTTCTCCTTTTATATTTAATGCGATAACGGTCTTAAACTGAGCACTGCGATCTTCCTTATTTGATAAAGAGTTTAGAAGTTTATCCATATTATCATCAGAATCGCGTTGTTCTCCTGCATATCTTGCTGAATATACGCCCGGTTCTCCATTTAAAGCTTTAACCTCTAAACCGGTATCATCTGCAAAACAATCATAACCAAATTTTTCAGTTACATAATTCGCCTTCAAAATTGCATTTCCTTCAATTGTGTCAGCAGTTTCAGGAATGTCTTCGTTACAGCCAATGTCTTCGAGACTTAATAATTGGATAGATCCTTTTAAGATACTTTGGATTTCTTTGATTTTATTAAGGTTGTTTGAGGCGAAAACCAGTTGCATAAGAATTTGTTTTTATCTGTTGTTGAATATATAAACACAAATTTAGAATTCTTATATTTGATATGTGACGAAAAATTAAAATAAATGAAGATTTCTTTACTATATAAAAAAATAACCCCTTTTGTTAAGCCTTACAGGAAAATGGTTATTGCGACTTTATTGCTAACTTTTCTGGGATCGTTTGCCGCTCAGGTCAATGCATTAATATTAAAGTATACAGTAGATTCAATTAGTAATTTAATGGTTGCTCACGAACCATTATCAAAAGGTTTTCATTTATTAGAGATTATTAGTATTGTTTTACTTTCTAAAGAATTGGTTTATTCAGTAGTGCAATTTGGTCAAAAGTTTTACGGCGAAAAATTGCGCATCTTCATAACCCGTGATATTTCGCAGGCAATAGTCGAAAAAATCTTAAGCTATCGAATGGAATTTTATACGTCTGGCGAAAATGAAAGCGGAAAACTTCAAACCAGAATAGATTTAGGAATAAGCAGTTTAACACGATTGGTCCAGAATTTTTTTATTGATATCCTGCCTTTGTTTGCAAATGCTTTTGTTGCATTGGCAATTATGTTCTATGCTAATGTATATGTAGGTTTGGTGAGTTTATGCATTATTCCCATTTATTTTTATATCAGTCAATTACAGGCAACTAAATTAAGTGGGTTTAGGCGAAGAATGCGTAATTATCGCGAGACAAAAAATAACGGAATCATTAGTTTGATTGAATCCATAACTGTGATTAAATCATTTGTGCGCGAGCCAATGGAAGCAGACCGACATAAGGATATTCAGTTTGAAATGACCGAAAATCAGTTAGCAACCAGAAAGACCAGTTTTATTTTTGAAAGTATTAAAGGTTTTGTAGAACAGATAGGAGTAGTAATTATCATTATTCTGACCGCGTATTTTGTTTTGAATAATACGATGACAATTGGAGCAATCATGTTTCATATTATGTTGTTTAATAATGTCTCTGCACCAATCAGGCAATTGCACCGAATTTATGATGAAGTAAATGATGCTTTGATTTATTCTGAAGGATTTTTTGATATTCTAGAATCCGATAATGAAAAAGAAGTAAGTGGCGATTATATCCCTGAAAAAATTGTGGGACTTATCGAGGTTAAAAATGTTGACTTTGTTTATCCAAACGGAACAAAGGCTCTTTTTGGAATTGATTTTACAATAAAACCTAACGAAACCACAGCTTTAGTAGGGTTAAGTGGTGCCGGAAAAAGTACGATCATTAATTTACTAGATAAGTTTTATTTACCTACATCGGGAAAAATCTATTTGGATGGAGTAGATTTAAATGATTATAATACTGATTTTCTAAGAAAAAACATTGGATTGGTATTGCAGAAAAATCATATTTTTAAAGGTACAATAGCCGAAAATATTTTATACGGAAAACCAGATGCTTCACAATCTGAAATTATAGAGGCAGCTCAACAAGCTTATATTCACGAACAAGTAATGCAATTGCCTAAAGGTTATGATTCTGATGCACATTTACTTTCAGGCGGACAACAACAGCGAATTGCAATTGCAAGATTGTTTTTGAAAAATCCTCCAATTATTTTCCTGGATGAACCTACGGCAAGTCTGGATGCCATAGCAACAGAACAAATTAAAAAGTCTCTGGATGCCATAAAAAAAGACCGAACAGTAATTATCATTTCGCACAGTATTTCTCAAATTATTGATGCAGCAAATATCATAGTGCTGGAACAAGGAAGATGTATCGAAAAAGGAACTCATGACGAATTATACGAAAATAAATCAACCTATTATCAAATATTTACCGCAATGGCAAATAGTCTGAACCTGGATAAGATTACTCAAACACTGGATTAGTTTAAAAGTTTATCTGCGTATTTTTGTCATTCCGAGGCACGAGGAATCTCATCAAGTAGCTCGACAATTTAGGGAAAATACTTTGTGTTAGTTTCGTGGTGAGATTCCTCGTGCCTCGGGATGACAGTGATAAAAGAGGGCTAAATCGTTAAAATTTACGTTTCAAAACAATCCTTTCGATCCCAAAAGCCAATAAGATTCCCATAGTATATGCCAGAATATCTGTCCATAGAAAACCTTGACCCAGAGTATATTTTCCTAAAAGAGTATTTCTAAGTTCGTCAATCCAATTTGCATGGTAGAGCTGCGAAAATTCAATTCCGTAGCAAATTAATAAAGAGGTAATTATGATTTGAATGCCTTTTTTATCGATCATTAGTATGCGAATAAAAACATACATCATGACAGCATAAAGAAAATCTCCTGTAGATAATGGAATAAGATCCGTTTTTCGTGACATGATTCCCAGAAAAATAATTACAAGAAGTAAAATAAAATAATAAGGTCTGTGTTTTTTCAAATTTTGATTTTTGGCGGTATCATTAGTACTTTTTTGGGTAAACAAAAATACAAAGATTCGGTTACGTCTGCTTTATTTTATAAATTTATCGATTGCAAAAAAATGTAAAATAACTTTCTGTCTAAAATTAAAATAACCACATGAATACAAGATTTACGACTCTTATTTTTGCTTTATTCCTATTAGGGAATATTAGCTATTCTCAAAAAAAGAATTCATTTAATATCAAAAAGCAATTTGAATATTGTGCAGCACAAGCTTCGAAAACTTTAGCTGTAATCCCGGATGACGGAACATCGCCAAGAACTGTCCCAAATGGAAGCAAAGAATGGAAGTTTGTTGATTATAAAGATTGGACAAGCGGTTTCTGGCCTGGAGAATTATGGTATTTATATGAAGCAACAGGGGATAAAAAATGGGAAAAAGAAGCAGATAAATTCAGTCAGTTTCTAAAGCCTTTATCGGTGAGTAAAGCGAATGATCATGATTTGGGTTTTCAGATTTTTAATAGTTTTGGAAATGGATATCGTTTGACAAAAAATCCTGCCTACAAAGATATTATTCTTAAATCTGCCGATACTTTGGCAACGCTTTTTAATCCAAAAGTAGGAACGATCTTATCCTGGCCGCATCATAAATATGAAGGCCACAATACGATTATCGATAATATGATGAATTTAGAACTGCTTTTTTGGGCTTCTAAAAGCGGAGGGAATAAAAAGCTCTATGACATTGCTGTAAAACATGCCGAAACTACAATGAATAATCATTTTAGACCTGATTACAGTTCGTATCATGTTGTAATTTATGATTATGAAACGGGTAAGAAAATAAAAGGAATGACTGCGCAAGGTTATAGTGATGACAGTATGTGGGCGAGAGGTCAGGCGTGGTCAATTTATGGATTTACAATGGTGTACAGAGAAACAAAAGATTCTAAATTTTTAGATTTTGCACATAAAGTAGCGCGTGTATATTTGGACCGATTAACAACAGAAGACTTGATACCGTATTGGGATTTTAATGCACCCGGGATTCCAAATGAACCTAGAGATGCTTCGGCAGCGGCAATTGTATCTTCGGCGCTTATCGAATTGAGTTCTTATACCAAAGACACAAAACTAAAAAATGAATACCTGACAAAGTCTAAAAAAATGATTGTCTCACTTTCAGACCATTATCAAAGTCACAATGTAAATTCAGCTTTTTTGCTTCATTCAACCGGTCATAAACCTGCCGGAAGCGAAATAGATTGTTCGATAAATTATGCAGATTATTATTATCTTGAAGCTCTTTTAAGATTGCAAAAACTAAAAAACTAAAAGTTATGATCAAAAGAATTATTCAAATTTCATTTACAGTTGCTTTAGTATTGCTGATAGTAAGTTGTAAAAACACGAAACAAAAACTTCAGGAATATGTAAAAACGTATAATAGTACTGCCGTAAATTTTAAAGCAGATGATGTTACTCTTACGACTGCCAGAGGTTATATAAATGACAACAAAATCGAATTGCGATTTGAAACTAGTTTAGAGCTCAATGATTCTAATAAAGTAAAAGCAAACACATCGTTTCCGAAGCTCTTGAAAGAAATGATCAATACAAATCAAATTCCTAAAGAACTTATAGAAGAAGGAGTTCAATTTGATACTTATTTTTTAGCTAATGACAATACTGTTCTTGTAAAAGAAATAATAAACAAAGAATCTGTAGGTGAGTTATTGAAATAACTAAATTTTACTACTGTCAAAAAGCCGCTTTAATTGTTTTTAAAGCGGCTTTTTATGTTGTTTTATTGGTAGATTTCATGAAAAAATTTCCTTGTTCTTTATCCGTTTTTGTTGTTTTATTTTGGATAATCAAGTTGTAGTCAAATAATTACAGTATTTCTTTTTGTGTTTTGAAGTTGCTTTTGTTTAAAAAGATCATTATGTTTGAGTTAAAAAATAACCATAAACCTAAAAAATTATGAAAAAAATTACCCAAATCGCATTTTGTCTTATTATTGCATTGTTATTGGTAAGTTGTAAAAATACCAAGCAACGAATCCAGGAACATGTGAGTACCTACAACACTTCGTCATCAATCAAGGGAAGCGGGATTACAAGTACGAGTGCCAAAGCATTTTTGAATGACAATAAGATTGAAATCAGAATTGAAACCAATCTGGAAGAGAATGAATCAAACAAATTAACCTACAAAGATTCGTTTCCGGACTTGTTGAAGGAAATGATTAAGAACGATCAAATTTCAAGAGCGTTAATCGAAGAAGGAGTAAAATTTGATGTTTATTTCTTAGCTTATAATAATGCTATTCTTGCTCAGCGCGTAGTTGATAAAGAAGAACTGGCAGTTTTAGAAAATACTGATGGCGGTAAAGAAGAGAAAGTAACTGCTGCGAAACTCTAGTTTAAGAAATAAAGTAAATAAAAAAAGCCTCTTTGTAAAATTTGAGGGCACTGAAAAAGTCCTTTAAAGTTAAAAAGGTAATTTTATAAGTAAAATAGAGGCTCTGAGAATCGTCTGTACGAAAGTGTTCTCCGTCACCTATCCGAGGATATCAAAGAAAAAGAAGCTGTTTTCATATTTGAAAACAGCCTCTTTTGATAAACGGTTACTTTTTCAGTGCCCTCTAAAATTTCAAAGAGGCTTTTGTTTTTATCATTTCGTGACATTAGTTAAGATGTCCGGGAAATAAGAATCTGACAGATGACCAAATTCATCACCGCGCATGAAAATATTACTATCAACATCGGCATAGCTTTTTTTGCCTGCCGCTGCTAAAAGTTCATTAGCGGCATGTAATGTGTTTTTATGAAAATGGTAGACACGATCTGATTTATCTGTAACAACCAAACCTTTCATCAGCATTTTATTTTGGGTGGCAACACCAGTAGGGCATTCATTATTATGACAACGCAATGCTTGTATGCAGCCCAATGAGAACATGAAACCACGAGCGCTATTGCACATATCTGCGCCTAAAGCTATTGCATGTAAAATAGAATAACCAGATATGATTTTTCCACTGCCGATAACTCGTATTTTATCACGAATATTTAATCCAATTAAAGTTTTGTTTACAAATATCAAAGCAGGTTCAAAAGGCATCCCAACTCCATCAGCAAATTCTAACGGAGCAGCTCCGGTTCCCCCTTCAGCACCATCGATAGTTATAAAATCAGGATAAATATCCTCAGCAATCATTTCGTGGCAAATAGCTTCAAATTCGGCTGTATTTCCAATACATAATTTAAATCCAACAGGTTTTCCGTTTGATAATTGACGTAATTGAGCAATAAAATGTATAAGTCCCTTACTGTCTGAAAAAGCATGATGTCCAGGAGGAGAAAGAATCATAGTATGTGGTTCAACACCTCTTATTTTAGCAATTTGTTCTGTATTTTTAGCAGCAGGAAGTACACCTCCATGACCTGGTTTAGCACCTTGCGAAAGTTTAATTTCGATCATTTTAACGTTAGGAAGATTCGCTTTTTCTGAGAATTTTTCAGGATTAAAATTTCCTTCATTATCACGACAGCCAAAATATCCTGTACCTATTTGCCAGGTAATATCACCACCTCCGGCCAGATGAAATTCGGTTAAACCACCTTCTCCCGTATTTTGGTAGAAGTTTCCTTTTTTTGCACCAATATTGATGGCACGAACAGCATTTTCGCTTAATGAACCAAAGCTCATAGCAGAAACATTAAATAAAGAAGCTAAATAAGGTTGTTTACAATCTTTTCCGCCAACAAGCACACGAGGTAATTCCTCGTTAACTTTGGCCGGAAAAATAGAGTGTTTTATTCCTTCATAGCTATCATGATTTAAGTTTTGCTGTGTTCCAAAAGGCGTACTTGAATCAATATTTTTTGCTCTTTGATACACTAAAGATCTTTGATTTCGTGAGAAAGGTCGTCCGTCAGTAGATCTTTCGATAAAATATTGCTGAATTTCAGGTGCAATCATTTCAAATAAATACCTGAAATAGCCTAGCACAGGAAAGTTCCTTAAAATAGCATGCTTTTTTTGAAGTGTATTATAAAAGCCAACAACCAATAATACCGGTATAATAATAACGAGTAAAAAACCACGCTCAGTTTTAAGATAGATTGCAAGAACAACTAGAAACAATAAGATTCCATATATAAAGAATTTTTTTCTCATGTTTTTAAAATTTAAAAAGTAATGTTTAATAATTAATTGAATCGCAGGCGCACATATACATGTTTGATTCCTTTTTTGTCAGATTCTCTTTCATCAATTTCAAGAATATCCGTTAGCGATTTAAGCATAGGTGTAAGCTTGGAAAAACCATAATTTCTTGGGTCAAATTCAGGTTTTTTCTTTACAATAAGATTTCCAACATCACCAAGAAATGCCCAGCCATCGTCATCTTCAATGTCTTCTATGGTGGCTTCGATAAGCTCAATGGTTTGTTTGTCTATTTTATGTAACGCCTTTTCAGCAGGTTTTTCGATAACCTTTTTGGCATCAGTTGCAGAAGTTGCCGCAGTTGTTTTAGGTTTTTTCTTTTGGATTGCCCCGTCTAAAACTTCAATATAAATAAATCGGTCACAGGCAACAATAAAAGAATTTGGTGTTTTCTTCTCGCCAATACCAATTACTTTCATGCCGGATTCTCTTAGTCTGATAGCTAAACGAGTAAAATCACTATCGCTCGAAACAATACAAAATCCGTCCAGTTTTCCTGAATAAAGCAAATCCATAGCATCGATAATCAAAGCAGAATCTGATGAATTTTTTCCTACCGTATAACTGTATTGCTGGATTGGAGTAATTGCATGTTCTAGTAAAACAGCTTTCCAGCCATTAGAATTAGGTTTAGTCCAGTCAGCATATATACGTTTTGTAGTGGGTGTGCCAAATTTTGTTATTTCTTCCATCATGCCTTTTACATTACTGTAAGGTACATTATCGGCATCAATAAGAACGGCTAATTTGAGGTCTTTTGAGTTGCTTAAAGCCATTATTTAGGTGTTAGAAAAATTAGTACTTCCAAAGGTAAAATTAAAATTGGTTTTTATTTGAATTTGATCCCGAATAAGTGTTTTGTCCTTTACTAATTATTTTGGTTATAAATAAGGGATTTACTTATAAAATTAATTAAGGATAAATTTGTCTTTTATGATGCGCTTCATTATATTTGTATGGAATTAATTAATCAATATATGTTTTCAAAAGCGTGTGAGTACGGAATTAGGGCTTCTATTTTTATTGCAACAAAATCTTCCAAAGGAATTAGGGTTGGAATAAAGGATGTCGCTAAAGAAATTGATTCGCCGGAGCCATTTACTGCCAAGATTATGCAGATTTTGACTAAAAACGGAATTATTCATTCGGCCAAAGGAGTAGGTGGAGGTTTTGAAGTTTCGAATGAAGCATTAAAAGCAATAAAATTAATTCAGATTGTAGATGCAATTGATGGGGATAAAATTTATAGAGGTTGTGGCATTGGCCTTAAAGAATGCTCAGAAGAGCGTCCTTGTCCTGTACATTTTGAGTTTAAAAAAATCAGAGGACTTCTTTTAGAAATGCTTACAACAACAACTTTAGAACAGCTTGCTTTAGGAGTAAAATCAGGTGATTTTTTCCTAAAAGGTATAAATACAAACGATTAACATTTAAATAATTATTTTAAAATGAATGCAAAAACCAAAATTTCGGTATTAGTCCTAATGGGATTCTTAGCAATAACTTCTTGCGGGAAAAAAGAAACTACTCCAGTTGAAGCAACAGAAGTAAATGAAACTTCGACAGAAGGTGAAGCAGCTCCGGCGGCGGCAGAAAATGTATTAGTTATTGAAGGAAATGACCAAATGCAGTTTAATAAAAATGAGCTAAGAGCTGTTGCAGGAAAACCAATCAAATTAACTTTAAAACATGTAGGTAAAATTCCTAAAGAAGCAATGGGGCATAATTTAGTTATTCTTCAGGAAGGAACTGATGAAGCAGCTTTTGCAGTAAAAGCGATTGCAGCAAAAGATACGGATTATATTCCGGCTTCAGAAAAAGCTTCGATTATTGCTCATACTAAATTACTGGGCGGAGGTGAAGAAGATACTATCGAATTTACAATTGATAAAAAAGGAACTTATAACTTCTTGTGTACTTTTCCCGGTCATGTGGCTATGATGAAAGGTGTTTTAATTGTAGAATAAATACAAGAACTCCTAATCTTAATAAAGGTTTGGAGTTTTTTTAAGAACTAATAAAGGATAAAATAGTCCTTTATTGAATGGTCCTAAAATAGAAGAATAATTATCATAAGAAGGATGTGCATTATAAGAGATTCGATGATCTGAATAGGAATTATAACTAGGGCGTGGTTTGTATTTGATTTGACATTAAAAAAATAGAAAAAACAATAACAATAATAATTAAGGGATTATGGAAAATTTTCAAAATAAAACAATAGGAACATTTGTGGCTGAGGATTTTAGAACTGCGGCAGTATTCTCAAAATATAAGATCGATTTTTGCTGTAAAGGAAACAGAACGATCGATGAAGTTTGTGAAAAACAAGAAATTGATCCTAAAGTGCTGCTAAAAAAAATTCAGGAAGCTTTATCAGGAGAGAATGGTAATACAATCGATTTTAATTCGTGGCCATTAGATTTATTAGCAGATTATATCGAAAAAACACACCACCGTTATGTCGAAGAAAAATCAGTTATTATCATGCAGTTTTTAAATAAACTTTGTAGTGTTCATGGCGCAAATCATCCTGAATTGTTCAAAATAAATGTGTTGTTTACGGAATGTGCAGGTGAGCTGGCGCAGCACATGAAAAAAGAAGAATTGATGTTGTTTCCTTTCGTAAAAAAAATGGTAAATGGCAAAGAAGCAGGCGAGGCTTTGGCACAGCCACCTTTCGGAACTGTTTCTAATCCAATTGCAATGATGATGCACGAGCATGATGCCGAAGGAGACCGCTTTCGCGAAATTGCCAGTTTAACGAATGATTATAAGGCTCCAAGTGATGGATGTACGACTTACAAAGTAACATTCGCCATGCTGAAGGAATTTGAAGAAAATTTACATACACATATTCATTTAGAGAATAATATTTTGTTTCCTAAATCAATGGTACTGGAAAAAGAATTTGCTTAAATAAAATAAGAATGTATAATTAATTCAAGTTGCTAGTTTTTAACAATTCAGTAAATGAACTGGTTAATATATGAAAGTATACTCCCTACGGGATATTTTTATTTGGTAGCTGTCTTGTTACCAATATTTAAATCCTAACGTATTATCTATGGTCAGTCCTGTTTACAAGATTCCTTTTTCATAATAGATAAATACCGAAAATTATATCTCGTAGAGATTACATATTGGTAACAAATAATTGGAAGAACAAGATTGTCCCTTAGGGGGGACTACAGATGATTAAGTAGCAACTTGAATTAATTAATTAAAAGAGTGCACCGATAGATTAATTTACATCGGTGCTTTTTTATTTCTCATAAACTCCTTGGTTACAATTATTTTAGTATCAATTCTAAAAACTGTCGAGATAGAAAAAAAACACCACGGAGAACGCAAAGTTTTTAAATAGGATAAGTTTAGTAAAAACACAAAGTTCACAAAGTGTTGTGTGCTTGAATTGTGTAAACACAACTTGAGTTCTAGTGAACTCTGCGAAAAATCTTCGCGCTCTCTGTAACAAAAAATAGTGACTTAGTATATTTTTTTATGTTTCCTCGCAATATTCAGCGTTGATTGTATTTTAATCCATATTCCTAAGGCTTCGGTATAGATGTTTTGAGATCAGGACTAGCTATGTGAAAAAAATGAGTTTCTTTTTGTATTCTTTTTCTACACATAAAATCTATGTTTGGATGTCTTTAAACTCAAGTTTTACAACCCAAGCGAACAGATGACGTAATTAACCCGGGATATTTTTTTAATAATAATATAGGATTGTTTTGAACTACTTGAATTTAAATAAAAATGAAATTGTTATCTAAAATGAGTTCGCAAAAAAGTTGGATGATATGTTGTTTCCTTAATTTTTTGATCGCTTCAGTTATTGGGTTACTAATGCGTTATGTCTATCTGTTTCCGCTAAACATAAACTATGCTTTTTTGCTTCATGCGCATTCACATGTAGCGATGTTGGGTTGGGCTTATTTGATGATTTATGTTTTAATTGTTCGTTTTTTTATACCAGAAGAAAAAAAAGAAAAACCAGTTTACAATCGGTTATTTTGGCTGACAGAATTTTCGGTTATCGGCATGATGATTAGTTTTCCTATTCAGGGTTATGCATTGTTTTCAATCATTTTTTCAACCCTGCATATTGTATTAAGTTATGTTTTTTGCAGATTGTTATGGAAGGATATTCCTAAGGAAAAAACTCCGGCAGAAATACTTTTACGGGTTTCAGTTTTATTTATGGTTTTCTCGACTTTTGGAGTTTGGTGTTTAGGTCCGGCAGTAGGTATGTTGGGAAAGGAAAGTGTTTTTTACCAAATTGCAATTCAGTTTTTCTTGCATTTCCAGTTCAACGGCTGGTTTTTATTTGCCGTTTTAGCTTTATTCCTAAAACAATTTGAAGATAAAATCGACACAAAATCCTTTAAAATATTCTTTATTTTATTGATCATAGCAACTTTTTTAACATTTGCTTTTCCTGTAAGTTGGTTTGTCAAGAGTAGTTTTTTAAGCGGTATTAACACTTTTGGAGTTATTGTGCAATTGATTGCTTTTGTCTTTTTTTATAAAATGCTAAGGCCACAAATAAGGACGTTTAAAGCTACTTTAGATCCAAGCGCCAAAAGAGTTTACGGTTTGGCCTTGGGTTCTTTGTTTTTGAAAATCAGCATACAATTATTAGTTCTGATCCCTAATCTGGCCGAAGTGTCGCATCAGGTACGAAACTTTGTTATTGGATTTATCCATTTAACAACTTTAGGAATAATTACAGGTTTTTTGATTGGAATATTAATTGAGAATAAATTGCTTTCACATCAATCTTATTTACTTCGGACAGGACTAAAAAGTTTTATTTTTGGCTATATAGGGACAGAATTATTCTTGTTTCTCCAGGGTGGATTTATTTATTTCAGAAACGAAGCACTTTTTGGGTATCATGAGGGAGTTTTTGTAATGAGCTTTCTTATTGTTATTGGGTTATTCTTGATTGTGGCATCAATATTTAAAAAGATTTTAAAGCTTTGTCTTTAAAATGACGCGGATTAAACTGATTCGCTAAGGCGAAAACGCGGATAGAAACGGATTTTCTTTTTATTGTTTTATAATCTGTTTTTATCCGTGTCTTTACTTTTGTAAATCAGTTTAATCCGCGTTCTTTTTTTGCACCACCAATATAGCTATTGGGATAAAAGTATTTTATACTTTGCACCACTTGCGGTTAATTCTCCTGCTTACTATAAAACAAAAAACAAGAGTCGATTAATTAAAATCTTCCCTTGTTCTTTTACGAATTAATTAACCTAATTAAATTTTGTCGGCTTCCAGATTTATTCTGTCTACCGTTTTATCATTGTTCACCCCCAAACCTTCTTGTTGGTAAATCAATTCTCCATCTGGATTAAAAACACTTATAATATTAGAGTGTGAGAAATCTATAGGAGATATTTTTTTATAATTGACGGCAAGTACTGCTGCAAATTCCCGGGTATTATCTTCAGTCGAGCGCAAGAAAATCCATGGATCATTTTCCATTTTATTAGCAATAGCAAATGCTTTTAATTTTTCAGGAGTATCTGTTTCCGGGTCAATGCTTACCAGAATCAGTTTTACATTTTTCTTGGTTTTTTCATTTAGCCGTGATTCTATATTTCTCATATCGGCGACCAATCGCGGGCAGGCAGCTTTGCAGGTTGTATAAATCATTACCATGACCAGCACATTTCCTTTCAGGCTTTTCAGTTCAATATTTTTTCCATCTTGATTTGTCCATTGAGACGGCAAATTATAAATAGATAAATCACTGATTGGTTTTTCTTTTCCGGCTAATGAACTGTCTTCTTTTTTAGATTCTTTGCAACTTTGCAGAACAAAAAGAAGAATGAAAATTGCTATTATTGTTTTTCTCATTTTAAATCATTTAAAATTATAGTTTAGTTGTGCTGGCACATCTAAAACCCAGATTTCTGGTCGAGTATTGCGCCTTAAGACTGCCTCTAAAAGCATATCGCATAAAAGCGGCATAATCCATCAGGTCAGTTGCATTAACTGATGCGCCTCCGCAAAAAAGGTTTTTATCATCACTTTTGTCCTTTCTCGATTCTCCGGATAAAAAGATGCTGTTAAAATCTGCGGTCCATTCCCAAACCAATCCATGCATATCATAAACGCCCCAATAATTTTTGAATGTTTTGCCAATAGGGTTTTCGAATGTTTTCGATTTTTCATACCATGACAAAATGTATTTGTTAAATTCAGCTTTAGTTCTGGCATCAATCCTTTTTTCATCTGCCATCGCCACATATTCCCATTCATCCATTGTAGGTAAACGTTTTCCCTGGCATTCACAATATTTTTTGGCTGCAAACCACGAAACATTCGTTACAGGAGCTTTAGGATTTGAATTTCCAAAATCAAAATCAGTTTTCCAATATAGCAGATAACTTTTGTCAGCAAAAATTCCTTTAATTTTAGATTTGCTGTAAGTTGGATTTTTTTTAATAAAGCTCAGAAACTCATTATTTGTAACCGGATAAACATCTATAAAAAAAGGTTTTACAACTACAGGTTTTTTTACTGTAGCCCCGTAAAGAGGGACAAATGAACCCTCTTTTATCGGAACCATTTTCGATTCTTGTGCTCTAATCATTCCCATGTGAGCCAAGAAAAGAATAATAATGAAAATGCTTTTTTGCATCATATTTAATGTTGTTATCTTAGTGCTTTTACCATTTCAGGTGTAATATCTGTTTTGTTATTTCCCCAACTATTATATATATAAGTCATAACATTTGCTATCTCATCATCAGATAAATTCTGGCTTGGCATAATATTATTGTATTTTTTGCCATTTACAGTTACTTCCCCGCTTAAACCATGCAAGATTGTTTTAATTGCTCGTTTAGGATCAGCATTAAGATAATCAGATTTTGCAAGAGGAGGGAATGCGCTGGCAATTCCTTGTCCTTCAGATTGATGGCAGGCAAAACAAGTTGTGCCAAAAATCTCTTTTCCAATTTTTATTTTCTCAGCTACAGTTCTTTTTGGGGTTACGGTTTTAGCAGCTTCTGTAGTAGGCATTTTTTGAATAGTTCCTCCCTCGGGTAAATAAATACCTTCCTGAATAGTTCCTGAATACACTTTTTTATTCTCAGGACCTTCAACTTTTAAGATTCCCAATGCACCTTTGTTAAAAGCTCTAAAAATAGAGTGGTCAACGATGATAAAATTACCGGGAGTTTCTACTTTAAAATCAACTATAGATGCTCCACCGGCGGGAATTAGAGTAGTCTGTACATTTTTATTAATCAGAGTTCCGCCTTCTACATGCACATTGTCAAATATTTCGCCAATAACGTGAAAAGAAGATACCAGGTTTGGTCCTCCATTTCCAACGAATAAACGAACAGTTTCTCCCACCTTTGCCGTAAGTTCACCTCCATTTGCCAGCGAACCCACTCTTCCGTTAAACACAACATAATCAGGAGTTTCTTTTACCGCTTTATTCATGTCAAAAGGCTGAAGTCCTTTAGCTCCATATTCACCCTGAGTATAAAAATCACCCTGCATAACATAGTATTCCTTATCTACCGGAGGAAGTCCGCCCGCAGGTTCTACCAGAATCAAACCGTACATTCCGTTTGCAATGTGCATTCCAACCGGAGCCGTGGCACAATGGTAAACATACAGTCCCGGATTTATTACCTTGAAACTAAATACTTTTTCATGTCCCGGAGCTACCAATGATGATGTCGCTCCGCCTCCTGGTCCGGTTACGGCATGTAAATCAATATTATGCGGTAATTTATTATCCGGATGGTTTCTTAAGTGAAATTCGACTTCATCACCAACACGTGTTCTGATAAAACTTCCCGGAACAGAACCGCCAAATGTCCAGTATGTGTATTTTACACCGTCAGTCATAGTACCTTCCTGCTCTTTTATTTCCATATTAACCTTTAGCTTCATCGCAGGTCGGTTTCCAATAGGTTTAGGCACCATTGGCGGAGCTGTAAGTTCAGCCTCCATTTCTCCATCAGTTACAATAGCTGTATAGTCAGTTGATTCTTCTCCTTTTTTACATGATGTAAACAATAGCATTGTAAAAGCGACACAAAAAACAGCTTTTAATTTCAAGGGCATTTTAAATCTTTTTCTCATAACAAGTTTGGCTAATTTTAGTTTTAAATCTATAAGCAAATCTAAAAGACAAAGAAGTCTTTTATTATGATAAAAGTCATGTAAGCAAATAAATTGTAATTTAATTCTGATACTAACAATAGGGGTTAATCTTGTTAAAGTGAGAGCTTTAAAATGTGCTTTATTTTCTAAATATTGATATTCAGATTATTTTTCGATAAAAATAATTGGCAAACTCAATTTTAGAATAATAATCATTATTTTTGCACCCTGTATAAATTAAAATTATTACTTCAAAATATATTTATGGTAAAAGATTTATTCGAAAGAATTCAGAACAATAAAGGGCCATTAGGAAAATGGGCTTCACAAGCTGAGGGATATTTTGTGTTCCCTAAATTAGAAGGTGAACTTGGTCCTAGAATGAAATTTGGTGGAAAAGATATTTTAAATTGGAGTTTGAATGACTATTTAGGTCTCGCAAATCACCCGGAAGTTCGTCAGGCAGATATTGATGCAGCAACTCAGTTTGGTGCAGCTTACCCAATGGGAGCCCGCATGATGTCAGGACATACTAAATATCATGAGCAATTAGAAAATGAATTGGCTGAGTTTGTAATGAAACCGGCTGCTTATTTATTGAATTTTGGTTATCAGGGAATGGTTTCGACTATTGACGCTTTAGTAACTAAAAACGATATCATTGTTTATGATGTAGATTCTCATGCTTGTATTATTGATGGTGTTCGTTTGCACATGGGTAAACGTTTTACATACAAACACAATGATCTTGAAAGTATGGAAAAAAACCTGCAGCGTGCTACTAAAATGGCAACTGAAACAGGTGGTGGAATTTTATTTATTACTGAAGGTGTTTTTGGAATGCGTGGACAACAAGGTAAACTTAAAGAAATTGTAGCCTTAAAAGAAAAATATAATTTCCGTTTATTGGTAGATGATGCGCACGGTTTTGGTACTCTTGGTAAAACAGGAGCCGGAGCAGGTGAGGAGCAGGGAGTTCAGGACGGTATTGACGTTTACTTCTCGACTTTTGCAAAATCAATGGCTAATATTGGTGCCTTTTTAGCAGCTGATAAAGACATTATCGATTACTTAAAATACAATTTACGTTCTCAAATGTTTGCAAAAGCATTGCCAATGATTCAAACAATTGGTTCTTTGAAACGTTTAGAGTTATTGCGTAATCATCCTGAATTGAAAGATAAACTGTGGGAAAATGTAAATGCATTACAAAACGGTTTACGTTCAAGAAACTTTAATATTGGAGATACAAATACTTGTGTAACACCAGTTTATTTAGAAGGAAGTGTGCCGGAAGCAATGGTAATGGTAAATGATTTAAGAGAAAACTACGGTATTTTCTTGTCGATTGTAATTTATCCGGTAATTCCAAAAGGAATTATTTTGTTAAGAATGATCCCAACAACTTCTCATACATTATCTGATATTGATGAAACGTTAGTTGCATTTGAAGCAATTCGTGAAAAATTAGAAAACGGAACTTACAAAGAAATTGCAAGCAGAACTAAAGTTGATTTAGACGCTTAATTTCTTGAAAAATAAATTCCTAATATGGGAATTATGTAAAAAATCCATTCGTTATGCGAATGGATTTTTTTTTATTTAAAGTAATTTTATTGTACTAACCCAGTAAAAATAAATAATATGAAAAAAGTACTAGCAATTACGATTGTTGTTTTAAGCATCTTTGCTTCCTGTAAAAAGGATCAGGTAGCTGAACCTGTAGAAATTCCTGCAGGTGCACCAAAAGAAGCTGAAATAGTTGAACCTGCCGGTGATCAGTGTTACGCGTCATCTGCTGTAAAGATGAGCTTTAATGTCAATTCACATCAGGAAGTAAATGGTAAATTGAGCTATAATATAGCTGGAAAAGATAAAAATGAAGGAACGTTGATTGGCAACATGAAAGGAGATACTCTAATCGCAGATTATACTTTTATGTCTGAAGGAGTTTCATCAGTTAGAGAAGTTGCTTTTCTAAAACAAGAAGGAACTTTTGTTGAAGGTTATGGAGATGTTGCAGAAGCAAATGGAAAAGTTTCTTTTAAAAATAAAAAACTATTGAAATTTGATCAGAAAAATGTTCTGACAAAAGTTGATTGTACTGCAGAATAATTGAAGCTGAATATAAATAATGAGAATAAAAAAATCCATTCGTTTGGGGGCGAATGGATTTTTTATTATTTGTTTTTAATTTTATTTAAGTAGTTGGTAGAATTTCCATTCCAGTAACATTTTAGACAACGCAGATTATCGAATTCGTGTTTACAATTTTCATATCCGTATAAAATACTGGAACATTCAGGACATAAATTTTCCATTACTGATTTATCTTTGTAAAATTCACTTTTGCATTCGTCACAAATTTTTATATCTGACATTTCTGTGCTTGTATTATTCTGTTAGCTGAAAATGAAAACGGAATACTTCTTTAAAGGTCTTTTGAATACGTTTTTCTTTGACAGTGAATCTTTGGATCAAAATTTTTCCATAATAAATGAATAGCTGTATTCTCTGCCAATTCTGGTGTTCTGATACAATTTTTAATTCCTTTTTCAGAAAAAGTTTTAAAATACTCGTCAAAAATAATTGCTGTAACACCTTTATTCTGATAATCAGGATGAACTCCGATGAGGTAGAAAACAACATCTTTACTCTTTTTTCGGGCTCTTAATAAATGAATAAATCCAAACGGAAAAAGCTTTCCTTTTGCTTTTTGCAAAGCTTCAGAAAAACTTGGCATTACGATACTAAAAGCAACTAAATTATCATCTTTATCGACCACAAACTTGATGTATTCCGGATTGATAAAACTGATGTATTTTTTCTTGAAATATTCTTTCTGAACGTCTGAAATGGCAACAAATGAAGATAATTTTGCATACGAATCGTTAAACAAATCAAACATTTTGTCTACATGAGGCATAATGTCTTTTGTTTTAGTAAAAGTAAGCGATCTTAAACCGTATCTTTTTTTGATTAATTCCTGTGCTTTCAGAAAAAACTCTGGTTTAACATTTGAAAACGGAAAAATACTTTCGATATATTCTTTCTCAACTTTAAAACCCAATTGCTCAAAATGAGTTACATAGTAAGGGTGATTGTACCAGGTAATCATCGTTCCCATTTGGTCGTAACCTTCAGTAAGAACGCCAACTTTATCTAAATTAGAAAAACCCATTGGGCCTTCAACATGCTCCAGATTGTTTTGTTTTCCAAGTTCGTATACTTTTTCTAATAAAGCTTTGGTAACTTCAACATCATCAATAACGTCAAACCAGCCAAAACGAACTTTTCTTTTGTGCTGATTATTTACCTCAGACCAATTAATGATAGCCGTAATGCGGCCTACGATTTCATTGTCTTTGTAAGCCAGATAAAAATAAGCTTCGGCATTATCAAAAGCAGGATTTTTTGTTTTGTCAAAAGACTCTAATTCATCCGCAATAATAGGAGGAACCCAATATGGATTGTCTTTGTAGAGTGAAAATGGAAATTTGATATAGTCTGTTAATTCCTTTTTTGATTTGGCTTCTTTAATTGTAATCATTAAGATCGTATTTGTTTTAAGAATATTCCAGGTAAAATTACTCATAGAATTGATGGCAACGAATATAGTTATCTTTAGTAAAAGAAAAAAGAATGATATAAAAAAAGCCCAAATAAATGGGCTTAATTTTTTATCATGATACTTTATATCGATCTTTTATTAATGTCTTTTTTATTTTTTGTAAGCTCCCAAAATTAACCCATTGGTTGTTTTAGCCGGATTAAAATTGTTAGAATTTATTGAGGGACTAATACTAAATGTGTTCTTTTATATCTGAATTTTCCTGATTTCTTTTATTCGTACTTAGCTTTACGTTTTCTTTCTTTTGCCTGATAATCAATTTCTCTTTGTTCCATCTGATTATCTTTATTCTTTTTGGCTTTATCCTTCGCTTTAAATTCCATTTGCTTCTCTTTATAACTTCCGTCATAACGCCATGACACACCAACTCCGCCATATAAAACAGAAGGTGTGTTTTTAAAATTGGTACTTACAGAAGCATCCACTTGTAAATTTGAATTGATCAGATAAGCGGCTCCTCCACGGGCAATTGCATCGCTATATAAATCACTTTTGTAACCTTGATTTTCAACAAAACCAGACCATTTGTCATTAAATCCATGAGTTAGGGTTAGAACATAGCCATAACTAGGGTAGTCAGTTGTAACATAATCTGCAATAATATTGGTCACAAAAACCCATTTTCCGCCACCAAATAAATTTTGAGTAATCAACATTACTTTTGGCGAAATGCTAAATTGAGATGATGAATACTGCGAATGAGAACCAAATGCGTAGGGATTATCAGCGCCAACAAAATTTGCTCCTGCAAAAACAGAAACAGCAGGAATCAATTCGTGCCAGTTAAAGCTGCGATTGGCTTTGTAACTGTAGATATTCGTTTCTTTTTTGTAATTTCTATAAGGATCATAAATCAAATATTTAGCTCCTAAAACAGTTTGTTTAAAATTATTCTTTTTATAACTGGTATATGGAGTATCAAAATTTTCTGTTTGATATTGCAAATCCACAATAAACTCTAATTGCTCTAAAAAAGCACCATAACGCAAAGTCAGATCTGTACCAAAGCCACTTGCGTCATAATCTAATAAATCATGTTTTTCCTTGATACCATAAACGCCAAGTTCGGCCTGGATAACTGATTTTCCTACTGCATAGGCAGACATCGTTTCACCCGGACGATTTGAATTAATAATATCTGTATATTGTGCAAAGAAAAATTGTGGAACTAAACAAAAGGCTGCAATAAGTAAGTTTTTATTTTTTAACATGAATGTTTTTTTAGATTAAAAAGTAATAACGCATTTCAAATGTACTATATTTTATTATTTATTTAAGATTGATATTTTAATTTTAAAGAATTGATTTATTAATTTTGGGGAAAAATTATACAATTATGCAAGAAGCATCTTTTTCAGGTTTAATAAAAGCTATATTTTATATGATAGCATTTTATTATATTTTTAAATTTTTGGCTAGAATCTTTTTGCCGGTATTGGTTAAAAAAGCAGTTCAGAAAGCAGGACAGAATTTTCAGAGACAACAACAATATAGCCAGAGTGATTCGTGGCAGCAAACGCGTACAAAAAACGATGAGATAATCATTGACACTACAAATGCAAAAAAACCTCGCGAAACCAAAAAGGTGGGCGATTACGTTGATTACGAAGAAATAGATTAAGTTTGTGTCCTAGAGTTAACAGGATTCATCATTTAACCCAAACCAGCCTAAATTGAAAATAGTAAGTAAGTTCTATCCGCATGCCCTTGTTATAATGGGGTTTATTCTCGTTTCGTTAATTTATTTTTACCCGGTTTTACAAGGAAAACAGATTTTCCAGTCGGATATTGCTCAATATACCGGAATGGCAAAAGAGCAAAATGATTTTAGAGCGACAGAACATTCAGAGCCATATTGGACAAATTCTGCGTTTGGCGGTATGCCAACTTATCAGTTGGGAGCTAATTATCCAAATGATTTTGTGGGACATTTAGATGATGTTTTACGTTTCTTGCCTCGTCCTGCTGATTATTTATTTTTATATTTCTTAGGCTTTTACGGATTATTGTTAGTATTAAAAACAGATCCTTTAAAGGCATTTATAGGGGCACTCGCATTTGGTTTTTCTACCTATTTAATTATTATTCTGGGCGTTGGTCATAATGCAAAAGCACATGCAATTGCCTATATGCCGCTTGTTATCGCCGGATTTATATTGGTTTTCCAGAAAAAATATATTTGGGGAGGTTTGCTCACCATGTTTGCGGTTGCGTTAGAAATTAACGCGAACCACTTTCAAATGACCTATTATTTATTGATATTCTTATTGATACTATCGGGTTATTTTGCTTTCAATTTCATCAAAGAAAAAGAGTATAAGCCTCTTTTGAGAGCTATTGGGGTTTTGGCTGTTGCGGGAATTTTTGCCATTGGTGCAAATGCAGCCAACTTAATGGCGACCAGCGAGTATGCTAAATTTAGTACACGCAGCAATAGCGAATTAACGTTTAATCCTGACGGATCTAAAAAGGTTAATGAAAATGCTTTAAGCCGTGAATATATAACAGAATACAGTTACGGAATTCCTGAAAGTTTTAATTTAATTGCACCAAGGCTTTTTGGAGGTTCAAATCATGAAAATGTAGGTACGGATAGCCGTATGTATGCTTTTATGCTTGAACAGGGAGTTCCATCAGAACAAGCTCAGGATTTTGTATCCGGAATGCCAACGTATTGGGGAGATCAGCCTATTGTGGCTGCGCCGGCTTACATTGGTGTTGTTGTTTTCTTTTTGGGAGTTTTAGCATTGTTTATCGATGATCGAAAAATAAAATACGTATTCCTTTCAGGAGCATTAGTTTCTTTAGTGCTTTCATGGGGTAAAAATTTCCCATTGTTAACAGACTTTTTTATTGATTACATTCCAATGTATGATAAGTTCAGAGCAGTATCCTCTATTCAGGTTATTCTTGAGTTATGTTTTCCTGTTTTGGCTGTTATGGGGTTACAATCGTTTTTTAAAGCTAAAGACGAACCTAAATTACAGCAAAAGGCATTAATTCAAACAGGTACTTTTGGTATAGGAATTATTATAATTTTAGTATTTGCCAAAGGAATGTTTCATTTTACAGGAAGCAGTGATAATTATTTTTTAGAAACTTACGGACCGGCTTTCGTTGACGCTTTAAAAGAAGACAGAAAGAGTTTATATTCTGCAGATTTATTGCGTTCAGGCTTTTTTATTGTACTGACTTTTGGAATTTTATGGTTGTATATCAAAAATAAACTAGCTCAACAAACGACTTTGATTATCGTAGGTCTTTTAATGATTTTCGATTTGTTTTTTGTAGATAAAAAATACGTTTCTGCTAAAGATTTTGTGAGCCCTGCACAGATTGCGGCTCCTTTTCAGGAAACGCCTTCTGATGCTCAGATTTTAAAAGATACAACACATTACAGGGTTTTCGAAGTAAACGGAAATATGTCAAGTGCGCGTGCATCTTATTTTCACCATTCGCTTGGAGGATATCATGCTGCAAAACCTAGAAGAATTCAACAGTTATTCGATTACCAGATTGCAAAAAATAATATGGAAGTTTTGGATATGTTGAATGTTAAGTACATTATCCAAACTGATAAACAAGGAAAAGAATTTCCGACAGTAAATCCAAATGCAAATGGAAATGCTTGGTTCGTTAGTGCCGTAAAATTGGTAAATAAGCCGGACGATGTAATGAAAACTTTGGATCATATTGATACTAAAAGCGTAGCTGTTTTTAATGTTCGTGAGAATGAAGCTAAGTTTAAAAGTGCCCGTTTAAAGAAACAATGGGATACTACAGGAACGATTAAAGTAGTAGAGTACAAGCCAAACTATATCAAGTATAAATCTGATAATGCAAAAGATGGCCTGGCTGTTTTTTCTGAGATTTATTACAAAAATGGTTGGAATGCCTATATCGATGGTCAACTGACAAATCATTTCCCGGTTAATTATGTTTTAAGAGCAATGGAAATTCCGGGAGGACAACACACTATAGAGTTTAAATTTGAACCTCAGGTTATAAAAACAGGAGGTATAATTAATTTGGTAAGCTCAATAGGGATGTTATTGCTTTTGATTGGAGGAATTTATTTCGAAAGATTCTTTCGTAAAGATTCACAAAAAAGTTACAAAGAGACTCCAAAAAATAGTTAAAAATCTTTGCAAAACTTCGCGAATTTTCATGAACGAAAGAAGGTGAAAATTAAAAAGGAGACTCAAGGGGTATTCTAATTAGGAATTAGGATCATTTAGTATCTTTGCTAATACATGTTAAGGGCTAGACAATGAAAAAAAATGTATTAAGTTTTGGTACTCCAAAAGAATTGGAAGCTAATAGAATAGCTGAAATACAATCGCTTTCGTATTTAGAAAAATTAATGGCAATTATCGAAGTTTCTTATATGCTGAAAACGGCAAAAGTAATTCAATCTAAAAAACGATGAATGAACAAATAGTAGCTATTTGGAATAGTTTTTTGAAAACAAAGAAATATATAACTATTGGAAGATTTGCAGTAAATATATATGGTTATAATAGAAATACAGGTCATATTGATATTTACTTGGAAGATACTAACTTGGCAAGGCCAATAATAGAGCAGAATAATATACTTAAACTGATATTTTCAGAAATTGAATAAACTTGGAACAAAAAAAACTCTTAATTATTACCTATTATTTCCCACCGGCAGGAGGACCTGGTGTACAGCGTTGGTTGAAATTTGTAAAGTATTTGCCTGAATTTGGTGTTCAGCCTATTGTTTATGTTCCTGAGAATCCAACTTACCCAATAGTCGATGAAGGTTTGGTGAGCCAGATCTCTGATAAAGTGATTGTTTTAAAGAACAAAATTTGGGAACCTTATCAATTGGCTTCTGTTTTTTCTAAAAACAAAACCAAGAAAATTAGTTCCGGAATTTTTCCTCACAAGAAAAAGCAAACCTTTTTAGATAAAACATTTCTCTGGATCAGGGGAAATCTTTTTATTCCGGATGCCCGTGTTTTTTGGGTAAAGCCTTCTGTGACTTATCTTGAAAAGTACATTAAGGAGAATAATATCGATACGATTGTAACTTCCGGGCCACCACATAGTTTGCATTTAATAGGTTTAGAACTCAAAGAAAAATTAAATGTAAAATGGTTTGCAGATTTTCGCGATCCATGGACAACGATTGGATACCATAAAGCATTGCGATTATCAGCTTATGCTGCAAAAAAGCACAAAACTCTTGAGAGTAAAGTACTAAATACTGCAGATACCATTATTGTAACCAGTAAAACTACAAAAACCGAGTTTCAGGCGATTACCAATAAACCTATTTCGGTTATTACAAATGGTTATGATATCGAAAATGTAGAGAAACAAACTCTCGATACAAAATTTACTTTAGCACATATTGGATCATTTTTATCAGATAGAAACCCTGAATTTTTATGGGAATGTCTGGTAGAATTACTTCGGGAAATAGAAAGCTTTAAATCACATTTAGAAATTAAATTGATTGGGGCGGTAAGTCAGGAAGTTCTTGATTCGATTGCAGAATTTCAGTTAAATGACTATTTGAATCTTCTGGGATATGTTTCGCATCACGAAGCAATTGCACATCAAAAAAAATCTCAGGTTTTACTTTTAATAGAGATTAATTCTGAAGATACTAAAAGTATAATTCCCGGTAAATTGTTTGAATATATGGTGTCAAACCGTCCAATAATTGCCATTGGGCCAAAGGGTTCTGATTTTGCCGACATTATTACAGATACAAATACGGGAGTATTTTTTGATTATTCTGAAAAAGCGAAATTAAAAAGTGTAATTTTGGACTTTTATAATCAATTTTTGGAGGGGAAATTACAAGCCAATGGTGTTGGTTTACAACAATATTCAAGAAAAAACCTGACCAAACAATTGGCACAATTGATTAACGAATCTTAAGATTGCAATAATCTGAAATCAAACCCGATAGCTATCGGTACTAAAATCTAAAATCCAAAAATGGGTATTGTTTTAAATCAGTCTTTCAAAAATACAATTATTACATATATAGGTTTCGCTATTGGGGCTGTTAATACACTTTACCTGTACCCAATTTATCTGGGAGCAACATATTATGCATTGACAAACTATATTTTGTCTGCTGCAAATGTTATTATGCCATTGTTTGCTATTGGAATGCAAAATACATTAGTCAAATTTTATTCCCAGTATAAAACCGAAGAAGAAAGAGAGCAGTTTTTGTCTTTTACAGCCTTGTTTCCTATCCTGATGTGTATTCCGTTAGGGATTATCGGGATTTTCTTTTTTGATGATATTACAGCCTTTGTAACCAAGAAAAATCCTGTTGTAAAAGAGTTTATGTTCTTAATTCCATTTATTGGAATCTGTATGGCCTATTTTGAGATTTTCTATGCCTGGGCAAGAGTTCATATGCATTCTGTTTTTGGAAATTTTATAAAGGAAGTAGGTTTGCGTTTGGTTTCTACTATCGCTTTGGTAGGATTATATTTTAATTGGATGAGCCTAGTTCAGTTTGTGTATTTTACGGCAGCTATTTATTTTGTAGCATTTTTGATTACGATGTTTTATGCCTTTTATATCAAAAAGCCTAAGTTTCAAATCAGTATTCCTGTGAATGTAAAAAGTGTAATGGAATATACTTTTTTTATAATTCTCTCAGGAAGTGTAGCCAATTTACTTTTAGATGGTGATAAGCTGATCCTGAATCAATATATGAAGATTGAGAATATTGCTTATTATTCAGTAGCTACGTATATTGCTTTAGTTATTTCGGTTCCAAGTCGTGCGATGCATCAGATTGTATATCCAATTACCGCCAGATTAATGCACGAAAACAAACATGATGAACTAAATAGTTTGTATAAAAAAACCTCAATAAATCTTCAGATTGTGGGAGGATTTGTAATGTTGTGTATTTTTGTTAATATCGATCAGCTGTACGAAATTGTTCCCGAAGATTACAGAGGCGGTATTCCTGTAGTTTTTATGATTGGTTTATCAAAGTATTTTGATCTTATCTTAGGTAATAATAATGCGATCATCTTCAATACAAAATACTATCGTACGGTATTGTTTTTGGGATTGGCTTTAGTTGTTGCGACCTTTGTTTTAAATATAATTTTCATACCAATTATGGGTATTATAGGATCTGCATTTGCGACATTATTGTCCATAACCCTATACAGTTTAGCCAAGCTGCTGTTTGTGGTTAAGAAGCTTGACTTATATCCGTTTACAAAGCAAAATCTCCATTCACTAGCCGTTACAGGCGCTTTGTTTTTGATGTTTTATTTTTGGGAGTTTCCTGTTTATCCATTAATTGGAATTGCCTTAAAATCAGTTTTAGTAACGATTTTATATGTTTACCTGAATTACAAGTTTAATATCTCTCCTGATATTAATAAAGTGATCGATATGCTTTTTCGAAAAATAGGAATTAAAATTTAGTACGATTTTATTGGGAAAAGCAAAGTAATTTAGATTTGGACCTATTTTGTTTTTATATTTGTTGCAAGGATAATCAATTAATTGCCGGCAGATATGAAAAAGAAAATACTTTGTTTTTTAGTGTTCTTCATTACTTTGTTTTCTACATTGGTTTTTGCCCAAAAAGATAGTATACAAACATCAAAAACGGCGATTCCTGAATTAAAGCAAAAAAAATATCCTGTTGCTCCTTTTAAAGACACACTTTTTTATGTCTACAATAAAGTAGGTTCTTTCTCTGCCGAAAGCAGGGCAAATGCTATTACCGAAAAAATCAGAAAACTTTACGAAGATTCTTTTTTTCAGGAAGATTCTATTTCAGTCGTGCCTTCAGACATATCTCAGGATATTATGTATAAGAACGATTTTGTGATCATGTCTATTTTAGATATCGATGCAATGGCCGAAAATCAAACAGCCGCTTATATCGCCAAACGAAATTTAGGTTTGATTAAAAAAGCAATCATTTATCAAAATGAAAACTATTCAATGCTTCCTAAAAGGTTAGGATATACAGCTTTGTTAATTTTAATTATAGGTATAGTTTTGTATTTTGTAGGCAAAGCTTTTAATCGCATAAAGCTACATATCCTAAAAAACAGCGATAAATATTTTAAAGGATTTACCTATAATAATATAAAAATCCTGTCACCGCAAAAGCAGCAATTTCTTTTAATGCGTTTGTACAGCTTTGTAAAAGGTATTACGCTCATTTTAATTGTTTATTTGTCATTGCCTATACTGTTTAGTATTTTTCCGGCTACAGAAGCTTATACAACAACTTTATTGCGATGGATCCTTACTCCTGCAAAATTAGCTGTGATGGGATTTGTCGATTTCCTGCCAAGTTTGGTTACAATCGTAGTAATCGTCTTTATTTTTAAATACACCATAAGAGTAATCCGATTCTTTTTTGATGAAATTAAAAAAGAAAATATAAAAATTGATGGCTTTTATAGTGACTGGGCAATGCCAACATTTAATATTATACGATTTCTATTGCTGGCTTTTATGGTCGTTATTATTTTTCCCTATTTGCCAGGATCAGATTCTCCAATTTTCAAAGGAGTTTCAGTGTTCGTAGGTATTTTATTCTCACTAGGTTCTTCTAATGCGATTGCAAATATGGTTGCAGGATTGGTGATTACTTATATGCGTCCGTTTAAGATAGGAGATTTTATAAAAATAGGAGATGTAAGTGGTGAAGTTATCGAAAAAACAGCTTTGGTTACCCGTATCAGAACGCCAAAATTTGAAGATATTACTATACCAAATGCTACGGTTTTGTCAAGTACATCTACAAATTATTCTTCGAATACAAAGCAGGTCAACAATGGTTTGCTAATTCATACCACAGTCTCAATAGGTTATGATGTACCCTGGGCAGCAATTCATAAAGCTTTGATAGAAGCTGCATTAAAAACAGAAATGATAGAGAAAACCCCACAGCCTTTTGTTTTGCAAACCAGTTTAGATGATTTTTACGTTTCGTACCAGATTAATGTTTATACCAAACAACCCACAAAACAGCCATTAATTTATTCGTCGCTTCATCAAAATATTCAGGATTCGTTTAATGCTGCAGGAATCGAGATTATGTCGCCGCACTATAATGCAGTACGTGACGGAAACAATACTACTATTCCTGAAAATTATTTGAAAAAGGATTATGAAGCGCCTTCTTTTAATATTAAAAAGAAAGACTAAAATATCGATAATCTGATAAAACTTAAAAAAATTAACAGTGGTTTGTTTTGCAGTTAATTTTATAAAATATAATTTTATGTGAGAATTTGGCAACACTTCGCTTTTTGAGATAAAAAATATCTGACTTAAGGCAATAAAAGTGAGGGTTGTGCTGTTTTTAGGATTGTAACAATTGTTACAAAATTAAAATATACAAAGTAATTGTAGTAGTATTTGGATTAATTTATTAATGAATGATTATGAAAAAGAATGAACTCAGTCAGGAGCAAAGCTTACAAGTATTTTCTAATATGATATCAAACAAAGTTCATAATGGATTTACATTAGAAGAGAGAAATGACGAATTTCTTTTTGCAGTTCTTTCCAAAGGCGGAAAAGTGGTAAATCATGGTTTGAATTTCATTATTTTTTGCCTGACTTTAGGATTGTGGTCATTTGCATGGCTTTATCTAACCATTGAGGCCTCAAAGCAAAAAAAAGTATTAGTTGCCATTGATGAAGATGGATTTCCCTTTGAGGAAAGATGTTTAGTAGCTTAACGATTTAAATTTTTAAAACAGAAAAGCCATAAATTACAGTAAATAATTATTGTAATTTATGGCTTAATTATTTTTATTTGTCTGTCCGGCTAAGCGAAGTCGAAGCTTTACGTGATGCCCTTCGACCACTTTGCGGTAAATGTTATTTTATATTATTTTTTTTAGAATAAAATTATACCTCAGGGTAATAGTATCACAGTAAGTTCAGTCTGAAAAACTTAGAACAACCTTAGAGACTTAGTAGCTTTTTTTACAATTTATCTTTCAAATAAATCCCTGTAATTGATTTTTTCTCTTTTACAATATCTTCCGGCGTTCCCACGGCTAATAAATGCCCACCGTTTTCTCCACCTTCAGGACCTAAATCAATAATCCAATCTGCACATTTTATCAGGTCAAGATTGTGTTCGATTACAATTATCGAATGTCCCTTTTCTATCAAAGCATCAAAAGAAGCTAATAGTTTTTTGATGTCATGAAAGTGTAAACCTGTTGTAGGTTCATCAAATACAAATAAAGCTTTGTCTTTCGTGGCGCCTTTTACTAAAAACGAGGCTAATTTGATACGTTGTGCTTCACCACCGGAAAGTGTCGATGAAGATTGTCCTAATTGTACATAACCCAAACCTACATCCTGAAGCGGCTGTAATTTTTGAGTAATTTTTGTTTGTTTGTTTTTATTAAAAAAAGCAATTGCATCATCGATAGTCATAGTTAGAATATCGTTGATATTTTTATTGTCAAAAGTAATCTCTAAAACTTCTTTTTTGAATCGTTTTCCTCCACAAGTTTCACAAGGCAATGATACATCGGCCATAAAGACCATTTCGACATTTATAGAGCCTTCTCCTTTACAAGTTTCACAACGGCCTCCATCAACATTAAAAGAGAAGTGTTTCGCCTGATATCCTCTTATTTTTGATAATTTTTCTTTGGCATACAGATCACGAATTTCATCGTAAGCCTTGATATAAGTTACCGGATTTGATCTTGAACTTCTTCCAATTGGGTTTTGATCAACATATTCGATATGTTTGATCTGCGAAAAAGAACCTTTTATTTCGCTAAACTGACCTGCTTTTTCAGATGCATTTTCCAGCTTTTTCTGCATCGCCGGAAATAGGATTTTCTTAATCAATGTACTTTTCCCACTTCCCGAAACTCCCGTAATTACAGTTAAAACGTCTAAAGGAAACGTAACATTAATATTTTTTAAGTTATTTTCTCTGGCACCAACAATATCAATATGATTTTTGAATTTTCGTCTCTTTTTAGGAACTGAAATTTCTAAATCGCCATTGAGGTATTTTGCTGTTAATGAATCTGATTTTAATATTTCTTCATAAGTTCCCTGAGCGACTAAATGACCACCAAAAGTTCCTGCTTCAGGACCAATATCTATAATCATATCAGCAGCTTTCATGATATCTTCATCATGCTCAACAACAATCACTGTATTTCCTAAATCACGAAGCGAAAGCAAAACCTTAATTAATCGCTCTGAATCTTTTGGGTGCAAACCAATACTTGGCTCATCGAGAATATACATAGAACCCACCAAACTGCTTCCTAATGATGTAGCAAGGTTAATACGTTGCGATTCTCCTCCGGAAAGGGTTGCCGAATTTCGATTTAAAGTAAGGTAATCCAGACCAACTTCTGTCAGGAAAGACAAACGATTATTGATTTCGACCATTAAACGTTTGGCAATTTGCTGTTCGTAAACATTAAGATCGATGTTTTTGAAAAAAGTAACCAAATGTTTAATCGGTAAATCAACTAAATCAGAAACCGTTTTACCATTTATTTTTACGTACGAAGCCTCTTCACGTAAACGTTTTCCGCGACAAGCGTGGCATTTTGTTTTTCCGCGATAACGGGACAGCATCACACGATTTTGAATCTTATAATTTTTTTCTTCCAGTTCTTTAAAGAAACCGTTCAGACCCTGAAAATAGCCATTCCCTTTCCATATTAAATCCTTTTGCTCTTCAGAAAGTTCAAAGTAAGGTTTATGAATAGGGAAATCAAATTTGTAAGCATGTTTGACCAATTCATCCTTGTACCAACTCATGCTGTCACCTCTCCACGGGTATATTGCATTTTCGAAAACAGATAAAGAAGTATTAGGAACAACCAAATCAGCATCAATACCAATAATATTTCCGTAACCTTCGCAAACTGGGCAAGCTCCGTAAGGATTATTAAAACTGAACAAATGAACATTTGGCTCCAGGAATGTGATTCCATCCAATTCAAAATTATTCGAATACGTAAATCTTTTATCTGAGTTTAACTCCTGTAGGTAGCAAATTCCTTTTCCTTCAAAAAAAGCAGTTTGTACAGCATCTGCCAATCGATTATAAAACTCTTCTTCGTCTTTGACAACAATCCTGTCAATGATTAGTAAAATATCTTTATTGTCTAATTTGTGTAAATCTGTAGGCGTAAAATCATCCAGACGCACCATTTCGTTATTGACCAAAATACGGGCAAAACCTTGTTGCAGCAAAACTTTTAGTTTATCTTCTAATTGTCTTCCTTCTTCTAAATGAATAGGAGCAAGCAACATCCATTTGCTGTCTAATTCCAATGTTTTTACATCGGCAACAACATCAGTAACCGTGTTTTTTTTAACTTCCAATCCTGAAATTGGCGAATAAGTACGTCCAATTCTTGCGAATAAAAGTTTAACGTAATCGTATATTTCAGTCGAAGTTCCAACAGTCGAACGTGCATTCGTTGTATTTACTTTTTGCTCAATGGCAATTGCAGGTGCAATACCTTTTATGTATTCTACTTTTGGTTTGTCTAAACGCCCTAAAAACTGACGCGCGTATGATGATAAACTTTCAACATAGCGGCGTTGTCCTTCGGCATACAAAGTGTCAAAAGCCAAACTTGATTTACCTGATCCTGAAAGACCTGTAATAACGACAAGTTTATTTCTTGGAATCGCAACATCTACATTTTTTAAATTATGTACCTGCGCTCCTTTAATTATAATATTATGTTTTGGGTCGAGTGTAGAAAGATCAATTTGCATAAAAAAAGTCAATTTTTACAAAAGTAATCAATTTTGAATTGAGTTTTGTTAATGAGATTGTTACAAATTTTAACAGATTTACATTGAAGGAAAATGGTTTTAGGATTGATATTTTTTTTACTAAAAACTTGTTGGTTCATTATAAAATAAGCTATTTTAGAACTGTTTTTGTAATAAATTAATACCACGGCTAAAATTGAAGACTAAATTTACTATGCTGCTTTTTTTAATGAGTTTTCTCTTGTTTTCTCAGGAATTTCCGCCCATTGTCAAGTATTCATCAGCTGTTTATGGCGCCGGAAATCAGAGTTGGATGATTGCTCAGGACGATCAAAACTATATGTATTTTGCTAATAATGACGGGCTTTTAGAATACAATGGTACAAATTGGCAGTTATATCCTACAGCCAACGAAACTATTATGCGATCTGTAAAAGTAATTGGGAACAAAATTTATACAGGCTGTTACATGAATTTTGGGTATTGGACAAGACAAGCAAATGGCAAATTAAAATATACTTCGCTTAGTGATACTATCAAAAATAAAATTTTAGATGACGAGCAATTCTGGAACATTCTTAAGTATGATCATTGGATTTTGTTTCAATCCTTAAACCGAATTTATATCTATGATACAAAAAACGGAAAATTTAAAATAATTGCACCTAAAAATGGTGTGGTAAAGTCGTTTGCATCTAAAAATGCCATTTATTTTCAAACGCTTAATGAAGGGCTTTTTGAGATCGAAAGCGGAATAGCTAAATTGGTTTCTGATGATCCGATTCTTAAAAGGTTTACGATCGTTAATATGTTTACGACAGAAGATGGTTTGCAGATTCAAACACAATTAGACGGGATTTATAAATTGGCAGGAAAAACTTTGACACGTTTTACTACGGATGTTGATGCGGAATTAAAATCGAGTTTTGTTTACAGCAGCCAGCTTTTGCAGGACGGAAGTTTTGCATTGGGAACGGTTTCTAACGGAATCTTTATTTTATCTGATAACGGAAAATTGAAATATCATATTTCGCAAAGTAAAGGGTTGAGCAACAATACTGCTTTATCACTTTTTGAAGATAAGGATCAGAATTTGTGGGCTGGACTTGATAATGGCATCAATTGTATCAATATCAATTCGCCGGTACATAGTTTTACAGATGATACCGGGGTTTTAGGAACAGTTTATGCTTCGGCCACTTTTAATGGTTTGTTGTATGTGGGAACAAATCAGGGATTATTTTGTAAAAACATTCAAAGTAACTCTGAGTTTAAATTCATCAATGGAACAAAAGGTCAGGTTTGGTCTCTTTTTATATTTGACAACACGCTTTTTTGCGGGCATGATTCGGGAACTTTTATTGTGACAAATGATTCCGCCAGAAGTATATTTTCAGGATCGGGAACCTGGAAATTTGAACAGGTTCCAAATTCGAAGACCCAATTGCTTCAGGGAAATTATTACGGAATTTCGGTTTTAGAAAAGGTAAACAATCAATGGAGATTCAGAAACAAAATTCAGGGGTTTGATTATTCTTCCCGTTATTTTGAAATCACGGATAATTATGATGTTTATCTAAGTCACGAGTACAAAGGAGTTTTTAGATTAAAATTAGATCAGTCGTTGTTGAAAACTCAAGGTTTCTATGCTTATAAATCTCCCAATAAAGGAAAAAATGCAAGTTTGACCAAATTTAATAATCAAATTTATTATGCTTATAAAGGCGGTATTTTTAAATTAAATCCAAAAACAAAACAGTTTGAGAAAGACAATCTGCTCAGTTCTATTTTTGAGAAAGACGAATATACATCCGGTAAATTAATTGTTGATAATTCTAATAAAATCTGGTTATTCTCTAAAAATTACATTCATTATTTTTCTGCCAGTAAATTGAGCAATCAATTAAAACAGAATATAATCCCAATTCCGTCATCGTTAACCAATTCGATGCTGGGTTTTGAGAACATTACTCAAATCTCAAAAACGACTTACTTAATAGGTACTACTGATGGCTATTATACATTGAATATTGAAGATCTGAGTTTTAAAAATTATACTGTTTTTATAACGGATATCAGCATTAATAAACAAAATGAAATTTTAAAAAATGTAGCAATCAGCAGTGAAGGAAGTTTTCATGCCAATGAAAATAATATCACATTAAACTATACAGTTCCGGAATATAATAAGTACATCAACTCAGAATATCAATATTGTCTCGAGGGTTTCCAGAACGAATGGAGCGAATGGAGTACAAAGGCGACTGTGAATTTTAAAAATCTTTCTCCGGGAAAATATACATTTAAAGTAAGGGCAAAATATGCCAATACTATCTTGCAAAATACAGCCACTTATACCTTTGTTATTTTAAAACCCTGGTATCTGACAAATCTGGCCTGGTTTATTTATTTTCTTTTAATGTGTGTACTGGCTTATTTTATCAATAAATCATACAGAAGTTATTATCAGAAACAAGAAAAGAAGTTAATTGAAGAAAATAACCTTTTATTGGAAATTAAAGAACTAGAAAACGAGCAGCAATTAATGAAACTTCGCAATGAGCAGCTGTCTCAGGATGTTGATAATAAAAATAGGGAACTGGCAGTTTCGACAATGAGTTTAAACAGCAAAAATGAATTGCTTGCGTTTATAAAAGAGGATTTAAAGAAAACAAATCAAAACGACAGTAATAACATAAAATCTGTAATAAGCACCATTAACAAAAATATTACCGAGGAAGATTCGTGGAATGTTTTTAAGGAAGCATTTGATAACGCCGATAAAGATTTCCTTAAAAGAATCAAACAACTTCATCCCGTATTAACCCCAAATGACCTGCGACTTTGTGCGTACCTGAGATTGAACCTTTCATCTAAAGAAATTGCTCCATTGTTTAATATTTCAGTTCGAAGCGTAGAGATAAAAAGGTATCGTTTGCGTAAAAAAATGGATTTACAGCACGAAATCGGTTTAGTCGAATACATTCTGGCTGTATAGTACATCAACAAACGACTCAAAAAAACTATACATTACCTCAACATTAACTATTTGTTGTGAATTCACTACAAATATGTTAAATAAATTAACATTCATGATTTATAGTTAAATAAGGGTATTTTTTAAGAAATGTTAAATGTACACAGGCTTTTTTTATGATGTATGTTTTTTGTTGTGGTTAATTTTGTTGTTTTCCTAAAGAGTTATGATAAATTTATCTTTCAATAAAAACTAACTAATTATGAAATCCAAATTATTACTAACCGTACTAATTCTGTTTACATCTTATGCGTTTTCGCAGTCCCTTGATGTAAGCGGAACAGTACTAGATGGCTCAGGATTATCACTTCCTGGCGTAAATGTAAAAGTTAAGAGTTCTTCGCAAAGTACAACCACAGACTTCGACGGATCTTTTAAATTATTAGATGTTCCAAAAGGAACAACAATTGTTTTCAGTTATATAGGTTTCAGAACACAAGAAGTTGTGGTTTCAGGAACCAAGATAACAGTAAAAATGAGCGACGATGCAAGATCTCTTGATGAAGTCGTAGTTATAGGTTACGGAACTCAAAAGAAAAGAGAAGTAACCGGAGCTGTTTCTGTAGTAGACAGCAAAACGCTTGATATCCTGAGACCAGCAAGAATCGAGCAAGCACTGCAAGGAACAATTTCAGGTGTAAATGTTACGACACAATCAGGATCGCCGGGCGCAGCTCTGGATGTTCGTATTCGTGGTATAGCTACAAATGGTCAAAACGGACCCACTGCTATTATCGATGGTTATGTGGGAGATTTAAGTATACTGAATCCAAATGATATCGAAACGATTACTGTATTAAAAGATGCGCAAGCGGCTATTTATGGTACTATTGGTGCAAACGGAATCATTTTGATTACCACTAAAATGGGTAAAAAAAATTCGAAAACAAAAATATCTTTTAATAGTTATACCGGATTTCAGGAAGCTTCAAGAAAGTTACCAATGCTAGATGCTACTGAATATGCTTTGTTACTAAATGAAAGTTATGCCAATGGCGGGAAAGCACTTCCTTATCCAAACGTAAGCGGTTTGGGCAAGGGAACGGACTGGCAGAAAGAAGTTTTAGGCAAAGGTGTTCCAATATTAAATAGTGATCTGACTATTTCAGGAGGTTCTGATAAAATTACCTATTCAATCAGTGGTTCCCATTTAGATCAGGAAGGTATTGTAGGCGAAGGTAAATCGGGTTATTTAAGAAATACTGCCAGACTAGCATTAGGAGCTGACTTGAGCGATAAGTTTAAAGTAAAAACAAATGTTATCTATACTTATTTCAATAGAAAAACAATTAACGAAAATGGATTAGGATCTGTTTTATTTAATGCTTTAAATGTACCTGCAACTCTTACACCTTATGATGCAAATGGCAATTTTACATTAGTGCCAAGCACAACAGGATTAGGAACAGAAATAATCAATCCGTTAGCACAAGTTGCGAATACGTACAACGATTACAATTATAAAAAACTAAATGGAAATTTTGGACTTGATTATAAAATTTTCAAAGGATTTGTATTAACAAGTTCAATTGGTTTTAATACTGCCAATAGCGAAGGTAAAAACTTTAGCCCACAAATAAGTTATGGCGGAAAAGTGTTTGATGTACAGAGAAGTTTTGTAACTCAAAGAACAGTAAATGACAATGATTATTCTTTTGACCTTTACGGAACTTATACTGCAAAAATAGCAGAAAATCATAATATTACGGCGACAGTAGGAAATACCATTTATAAACAATGGGGAAATTCAGCAGTTGCAACAGGTTTTGATGTTCCTAATAATTCCTGGGATTATGCAGATCTTTCTTTAACAAAAGGAATCTCGACAGCTCTTAATACCGGAGGTTATGTTTACGATCAAAGAAGACTTTCTTATTTTGGAAGAGCACAATATGATTATAAAGGAAAGTATCTTTTTTCAGCAATGATCAGACGTGATTCTTCGACAAAATTTGGCCCAGGCAATAAAGTGGGATATTTCCCTTCTTTTACCGGAGGTTGGGTAGTTTCTGATGAAGGCTTCTTTGGAGAATCAAAAACATTTAATTTCTTAAAATTAAGAGCCAGTTATGGTACATTAGGAAATGATCAGATTAAAAATAATGGTTTTTTAAGTATTCTGGACGGAGAAGCTACTTATGTTTTTGACGGGGTTTTAGTAAATGGAATGGCGACAGGACAAATTCCTAACCCGGATTTGAAATGGGAAGAAGCCAGAAAGTTTGATGTTGGTTTAGATTTAAGATTAATCAACGATAAAGTTTCGATTGTAGCAGATTATTTTATTGATACACGAAAAGATTTATTAATACCAGGTATACCGGTTTCAGGAATTGTAGGAATTGGTGCTCCTGGAGCAAGTGCCCCAACAATGAATGCGGGAACAGTTAGAAACTCAGGATTAGAATTTGCAATAGATTACAAAGAGAAATTTTCAGATTCTTTTTCTATGAGCGTTGGTTATAATGTAACCTTTCTTAAAAACGAAGTGCTGGAAGTAAATAACGGAACTGGATTTATTGAGCAAGGTGGTTTTGGAGTAGGACAACCGGCAGCTTCAAGAATGGAAGCCGGAAAACCAATAGGATATTTTTACGGATATAAAACAGATGGTATTTTTCAGAATCAGGCAGAAGTTGACGCTCATCCATCGCAATTAGCTTTGGGAGCAAATGGCTCACCCGGCGATATTCGTTATGTAGATGTAAATGGCGATGGCGTAATCGACACTAAGGACAGGACCAATATTGGAGATCCGATTCCTAATGCCACAATGGGATTCAATATACAGCTGAATTATAAAAACCTTGATTTTGCACTTTATAGTTTTGCCTCAATAGGAAACGATATGGTACGTAATTACGAAAGAGTCCTTTCTGATGCCAATCGACTCGATTATGTTTTAGACAGATGGACAGGTGAGGGAACAAGTAATTCTGTGCCAAGAGTAACCACAGGAGCAACAGCAAATAATGTTCTTTCAGATTATTATGTTGAAGACGCTTCTTATTTTAGAATTCAAAACATACAAGTGGGATATACAATTAACCCAAAGGTGACTCAAAAAGCAGGGATTACGAAACTAAGACTTTATACGGGAGTAAACAACCTGTACACTTTTACCAAATATAAAGGTTTCGATCCGGGTGCTTCATTTGGACCTACAAACCAGGATGGAGTTTCTCAGTCGCCAATAGGTGCCGGAATCGATTACGGGTTTTATCCTGTTCCAAGAACCTATTTATTAGGTCTAAACATTAATTTTTAATTTCAATTAAAATGAAAAAATATTTATTTACAACCATTATAACGCTAACTCTGTTCTCGACAATAAGTATTTCTTGTTCAGATGAGTTTGTTGATCCAAAACCGAAATATTCTATAGATTCTGAAAACTATTTCAATTCTAAAGAAGATTATGAGCAGGCACTAATTGCAGCTTATGACTTGTTGCAATCTACTTATGCAAATGTTATTTTAGGAGAAATTGCTTCAGACAATACATTGGCCGGAGGAGAAAGCCCAACAGACGTAATTGGCTGGCAGCAAGTAGACGATATGATTCATACACCGATAAACAGCAATGTAAGAGACATCTGGAATTGGATGTTTGCAGGAGTTCAAAGAGCGAATTATATTCTTGAATTTAAAGATAAAACAGATTTTGAGGGAAAAAACCAACTGCTTGCAGAAACTCGTTTTCTAAGAGCATATTACCAGTTTGAGTTAGTGAAATGGTTTGGTGGAATCCCGATGAAAGCAGATGCCAGATTTAAAGTTGGAGATGAAAAAACAACACCGCGCTCATCAATTGCTGAAGTTTATGCCTCAATCGAAGCTGATTTAATTTTTGCGTCGGCTAATTTATCTCCAACAGCATCTCAAAAAGGGAGAGTTACAAAAGGTGCTGCTCAGGCATTACTAGGAAAAGCATATTTGTATCAAAATAAATATGTACAAGCTGCAGCATCTCTTGATGCCGTTATAGGTTCAGGAAAGTATGCATTACAAACAGATTTTGATGCCATGTTTGAATTAGCCGGAGAAAACGGACCGGAGTCTGTTTTTGAAGTACAGTATACAGATGTAGAAGGAGCAGCTTTTACTTGTTTGCAATGTAGCGAAGGGAATGTTGCAGTAGGTTTTAGCGGAATCAGAAATTATTCCGGCCCATTATTTTCTTCCGGATTTAGTTTTAATATTCCAACCCAGGAAGGCGCTGATGCTTTTGAAGCGGGCGACAAACGTAAAGATGTTACGATATTGGATATCGCAGCATGGGCAGCAGCAAATACAGCTTATGATAATGGAAAAGGAGTAACATTTGGAAAAGGAAATGAAGACACCGGTTATTTTAACAGAAAGTATTTGCCTAGAAAAAGAAGTGCAGAAGCACAAGGAGATTTAAATCTGACAAATCCAAACAACTACAGAGCAATCCGTTATGCCGATGTGTTATTAATGGCAGCAGAAGCCTATAACCGCGGTGGAATTGATGATACAAAAGCAAAAAATTACCTAAATCAGGTAAGACGCCGTGCTTTTGGAGATCTTAATCACGATATCTCAGCTTCAGGAGCAGCACTTACAGATTTTATTTTAGCCGAAAGAAGAGTAGAGCTTTTTGGCGAAGGACATCGTTTCTTTGATTTAGTAAGAACCGGAAAAGCAGTTGGGAAAATACCGGGTTTTAAAGCGAACAAAAACGAATTATTCCCATTGCCAATCGAAGAAATTCAATTTGCAAGCGGAAACTGGCAGCAAAATCCTGGATACTAAAAAAACACTATTATGAAAAAATTACATTTTATTATAAGCATTTTCGTTTTTACAATTCTTCTGAGTTGTTCAAGCGACGACAGCAATCTTGATTTAGAGGGGTTAAGTGCACCAACAAACATAGCTGTTTTGACTACTGTAACTCAGGATAATTCAGGTAAGGTAACTTTTACGCCAACCGGAGAAGGAGTTACCCAATACAAAATAAACTACGGAGACGGATCTCCTGATTCAGATTATTTTTCGACAGGAGCAACTACAACCCATACCTATAAAGAAGGCGTTTATAAATCTAAGATTATAGCAATGGGAGTTACAGGAAAAACAACCGAAATCAATAAAGATGTTATTGTTTCGTTTAAATCTCCTGAAAATCTTGTTGTAGTAATTACAAATGATGTATCAGTTTCTAAAAAAATAACTGTTAAAGCAACGGCCGATTTCGCTTTGTTTTATGATGTTTATTTTGGAGAACCGGGCACAACAACTCCAGTTTCAGTCAACAATGGCGAGTCAGTTTCATTTACGTATAAAGAAGCCGGAACATACACAGTTCGTATAGTTTCAAAAAGTGCTGCCATTAAAACCGTTGAACATACAGAGCAGATTACAGCAATATTAATAGTTAATCCAACTGCTTCAGCTCCAACTCCTCCAAATAGACTGGATGCCAATGTAATTTCTATCTACAGTTCGAAATATAAAGATGTAGAAGGAACTGATTTTAATCCAAATTGGGGACAATCAGGGACTTTGTCAGAATTTGAATTGGCGGGTGATAAAATGCTGAATTATACCAACCTAAATTATCAGGGAATTGAACTAAAAGGTGTGACAGTTGATGTTTCAGCAATGGATTATATTCATATGGATATTTGGACAGCAGATTTAGAGAAACTGGATATATTTTTAATTAGTAAAACGAATGGAGAAAAAGCGGTTAGTAAAAATCTAACAGCGAATCAATGGACAAGTGTTGATATTCCGATTTCGGCTTTTACAAGTCAGGGATTAACGGTGGCTGATATTTTTCAACTAAAACTAGTTGGAACTCCTGCAGGTAAAAATGTATTTATAGACAATATTTATTTTTATAAACTGCCAGCTCAATCTGTATCATTACCTCTTGATTTTGAATCTGCTGATTTAACTTTTGGCTGGGGCGGATTTGGTAATGTAGATGCTTCTGTAGTAACAAATCCTAATAAAACCGGAACGAATGTATCTGATAAAGTAGTTAAGATAGATAAAAAATCACAAGCAGAAACCTGGGGAGGAGCAAGTTTAAATCTTGAAAGTACGCCTGATTTTAGTAAAGGAACAAAAGTAAAAGTAAACGTTTGGTCGCCAAAAGCAGGAGTTGATATATTGTACAAAATGGAAGTTTCGACCTCGCCAAAAGACGGGAATGGTAATCCAACAGTATTTATAGAAGTACATGCAACAACAACAGTTGCCAATGCCTGGAATGTTTTGACATTTGATCTTACGAGTGCGGCTGATTTTAGTGCTAATAATAAATACGACAGAGTAATTTTATTTCCGGACTTTGGAAAAGCAGGAACAGGAGATACTTATTACTTTGATGATATAAAACAATCCAATTAAAATAAAAAATCATGAGCAAAAAAATAATTATAAATATCGTATTACTTTTTGCACTGGTGTTAGCAATAAGTTGTCAAAATGACGATCATTCTTTTGGAGATTTGTCAGCACCAGCGAATCTGAAGATTACGGCTGAAATCATAGGGAAAACTGCCGCTGCTCCCAACGGAGACGGATCAGGAATGGTAAAGTTTACTGCAAAAGGAGACAATACCGTTTCGTATAAATATGCCTTTAGCGATGGTACATCAGAGAATTCTCCAAGCGGTATATTTACAAAACGTTTTACAAAAACAGGATTAAATAAATATACAGTTACCGTAATCGCTTCAGGAAGAGGTGGTGTAGCCACCAATATAACGACAGAAGTCGAAGTATTGAGTAACTTTAGAGATGATGAAGCCGTTCAGCTTTTAACTGACGGAACTTCTAAAAAATGGTATTGGTCAGCTTCTGAGCCGGGACATTTGGGAGTAGGTCAAAATAATGGAGATGCTACCAAAAATTATTTTCCAAATTATTATTCAGCAGGAGTTTGGGAAAAAGCAGCATCGCCGGCAAGCAGCTGTTTGTACGATAATGTATTGACATTCTCTAAGGATGGTGACGCATTAAAATTTGAGTTAGATAATGGTGGTTCAACATTCTTTAATGCTGCTTTTGCGAGTGTAGCAGGAGGAAGCTCGCCAAGTGATATTTGTCTGGCATATAATGCGACTGGTAAAAAAACAGTTTCATTAAGCCCTTCAGAGTCAGTTGTAATGGCAAATCCAAATCACGCAACACAAACCAGAGGTACAACAATGAGTTTCTCTGATGGCGGATTTATGGGTTACTATATTGGTCAGAATTCCTATGAGATCCTGTCTATTACAGCCAATAGAATGGTCGTAAGAGCAGTTATGGGCGGTGATCCTTCATTAGCCTGGTATCATATCTTTACTACTGTAAAACCTAGTCAGGCACCTCCTGCAGAATATACAAAATTAGTATGGTTTGATGAGTTTAACACAGACGGTGCTCCGGATCCTGCTAAATGGACTTATGATTTGGGTAAAGGTGACAGCGGTTGGGGAAATAATGAGAAACAAAATTATACCAACTCAGCAACAAATGTGATTGTTCAGGGCGGAAGTTTAAAAATTACAGCTAAAAAAGAAGCTTCTGGCGGAGCTGATTATTCGTCGGCAAGATTAAAAACTGATGGTAAATTTAAATTTACTTACGGTAAAGTCGAGATAAAAGCTAAACTTCCAATTGGTGTAGGAACATGGCCGGCAATTTGGATGTTGGGATCAAACTATGCGACAAAACCCTGGCCAGCCTGTGGTGAGATCGATATAATGGAACATGTTGGAAAAAATCAGAATGTTATTCTAAGTACACTTCATTATCCTGGACATTCAGGAGGAGACGGTAATACAGGTTCTAAAACAATAGCAAATGTTTCGACAGAATTTCATGTTTATAAAACAGTTTGGAGTCCTGCATCCGTACAAACGTTTGCAGATGATGTTCTAATTCATTCCGTTCCTAATGACGGCACTTTGCCTTTTAACAGCGACTTTTTCTTAATCCTGAATGTTGCTATGGGAGGCAATCTGGGTGGTATTATTGATCCTGCCTTTACACAATCTTCTATGGAGGTTGATTATGTGAGAGTATATCAATAATTTAGATTAATTAGTAAGAATGAAGTGAGAAGGTCAGTTAAGGCTGGCCTTCTTATTTTTTTTTCGAAATTTTAAAAGAAGACAATGAAAAAAGTAATTACACTATTAATGATTTCCAGTTTTTGTTTTGCACAAGAAGTAAAAAGGAAATTAGTTTGGGAAGAGAATTTTAATAAAAAAGAAGTTAACGAAGCTTTTTGGAATTTCGAAGTTGGTGATGGTTGTCCGGACCTATGTGGTTATGGCAATAATGAAAGACAGATTTATACCAAAACAAATCACGAAATCAAAGATGGAAATTTAATTATCGAAGCCAGAAAAGAAGGCAGCAAATATACATCGACTAAAATAACAACTAAAGGCAAAAAAGAATTTAGATATGGCCGAATCGAAGCCAAGGCAAAACTGCCTGTTGGTCATGGTCTATGGCCTGCATTCTGGATGTTAGGCGCTAATATTGATCAGGTAAAATGGCCAAAAACCGGAGAAATAGACATTTTAGAATATATAGGCAGAGATCCGCATATGGTGTACACCACTTTGCATACCCAAGACAGCCATGGTAATACCATTAATACAAAAAGAACTCCTTTTCCTAATATAGAAGAAGGATATCATGTATACGCAATTGAATGGACAAAAGATAAAATTGATTTTTTTGTAGATACTACACTCGTTTACACCTTTAATCCCGAAGTAAAAAACGAAGACACCTGGCCATTTGATAAACCATTTTATATTATAGTCAATTTAGCGATAGGAGGAAATTTTGGAGGTCCGGAAGTAGATGATACTGTACTGCCTCAAAAATACTATGTCGATTATGTTCGTGTTTATCAATAAAAGAATGTTCGACTGAAAAACTGTAATTAAATCAGATATGAACGTCTTAATTGTTTTATTATTAGGTGTTTATATCTGTTTTTTTGTATTAAAAAAAGAAGGTGAATGAAGCTTTTTTAGCAATATGAGGTCTGAAATCATGTTTGTACAACAAAAATTAACGTTTTATTGTTAATTATTGTTCCACTTGTTTGCTTTTTAAAATAATAATTTGTTAAATTTGGTCAGAATATTAACATAACCACATAAACCCAAAAGAGACGCCTATTTTATAAAACTACTTTTTAGAAAATTACTCCAAATTTTAAACAGAAAACTAAAAAAGTAGTACTATGGCTGATCTGCATATTCCAGACGCTCTATTAGTGAAAAATTATGTCGATGGCAACGAAAACGCCCTTTCGACATTAATTAAAAGACACGAGTCTAAGATATATGGATTTATATATTCGAAGATTGCTGATAGAGATATTTCAAATGATATTTTTCAAGATACTTTTATTAAGGTCATTAAAACCTTAAAAAGTAATTCCTATAACGAAGAAGGTAAATTCCTGCCTTGGGTAATGCGTATTTCCCACAACTTAATCGTAGATCATTTTCGTAAAACCAAAAAAATGCCAATGTACAGAGAAACCGAAGAATTTTCGATTTTTTCTGTAATGTCTGACGATTCTTTGACTATCGAGAACAAAATGATATTCGATCAGGTCGAAGTAGACCTGAAAAAGATAATTGAAGAGCTCCCGTCAGATCAAAAAGAAGTTTTGGTAATGCGTATGTATCAGGATATGAGTTTTAAGGAAATATCTGAAATTACGGGTGTTAGCATTAATACAGCATTAGGAAGAATGCGTTATGCACTAATGAATTTAAGAAAAATAATTGATAAACATCAAATTATTTTAACCAACTAATACTATTTTAAGTAATAGCCCGTTATACTATAATAAAAACATTTTGATAGTATGGCAAAAATTTACTCTAAAAAGGCATTAGCTTCTAAAGATTTAAAACCTAAAAAAGAAGTTGTTTCTTTTTTACTTAATTATTCACAAGCATTGACAGTTGTGAAAATTGAGAATAAGAGTTTTGAAATTATAGCTAATTAAACAGCCCACTATATTTGTCGGATGTTTATTTCGAAAGAAAAACCAAATGGTCGTTTTGGTTAAAAAGCTCACTATTTGTATGCAAATACAGATAGTGAGTTTTTTTATGCGCTTAAGGCATCCCTTTACTTTTTAATAGTTCATAAAACCATTACATCAATTTAACAATGAATTGGTATATAGGTTTGTGAAGAGTGTTTTGTTAAAGTTTAATATTTTTATCTAATATCAAATATTTATTTTATATTTAGCTTTATTTTAGTTAAAAAACAATTTTTTATTTAATTAAATGGATGTATAAGTACAGTTTATGTATTAAAAAACTTTCAATATGTATAAAGCCAAATTGTTCTAATAAAAATAATAGTTTAACCAAAACCAAATCATCTATGACCAAAAACTACCCTAACCCTGTTTTGTTTGTCGTCTATTTTAATATTTCGTAAAGAATATTAGAAAAGAGAGTGTTTATTAAATATTGATAAGTAGTAAAGGTGAAAACTTTCAACCTTTTAAATCCATGTTTATAATAAGCACTCCATAAGTAGTACCCTTAATCTATTTAACAACCAAACCTAACAGAAAATGAAAAAGAGCCTTAAAACCTTATTAGTGCTACTATTGCTAAATACCGGAGCACATGCTCAAAAAGAAGAAATTAAAGAAGCACAATCCTATTTAGCCAAAGGAAAAACTCAGGAAGCAGTAGCTATTTTAAAAAAAATAGAATATCTCGTCATCAATGCCCCCGTTGAGGTAAAGTCAGACTTCTACTTTACAAAAGGAAATGTTTACAAAGACTTAGCAACTAAAAATATAGATGCTGCAACTAATTTTGCTTTAGCAGTAGGAGCTTATCAGGATGTATTATTATACGAGAACGATTCTCAAATTTATAAATATGCCTTCAAGGCAAGTGTAGCACTAAAAGAGATGAAATCTAAATTGGTAGATGGCGCTTACAACGATTTTAAAGCGGAGAAATTCAAAGAAAGTGCAGACAAAAGTTATGAAGTTTACCTGTTCGACAAAAAAGATGTCAGAAATTTATTTAATGCAGCCTCAGCTTCTTTATCAGCTAAAGATTATAAATCAGCCATTAAATATTTCGAGGAACTTAGAAAGCTAAATTATACCGGTGAAGGAGTTCTTTTTTACGCAACCAATAAAAAAACAAAAACAGAAGAAGCTTTTGTTTCAATGAGCGCCCGGGAAGCAGGTATTCAGGAAGGATTATATGAAAAACCAAGAAATGTAAATCCACCCTCAAAAAAGGAGGAAATTATGACTTCTTTAGCCTTCTCTTATATGGAAACTAATGATTATTGCAGTGCTGAAAAATATTTTGAAGATGGCTTACAAGTCAATCAAAATTGCATAACCTGTTATATTAATCTGGCTTATATAAAAATAGAGTTCAAAAAAGAATTACTTGATTTGATGGGCACCTTAGGAAACAGCCCTAAAGAAATGCAGCAATATGATAAGTTAGATGCCCAAAAAGATGATATTGTAAAGAGCGCCATTCCGTATCTTAAAAAGGCACTAACAATCGAACCAAAAAACGAAAATGCTACAAAATCACTACTCGGTATCTATAGATCGCTCAATATGACCAGCGAATACAATACACTCAAAAGCAGTATGTAAAAACGAAATAGAAGCTACTTAACAATCTTTTTAGTAGCTTCTTCCTTTTTAGTTGCTTCTTCGATCAATGATTTTTTTCCAACAGTTCTCGTAATAATATCTTTCTCTAAACTCCATCCTCTTGCAGGCGAATACTCACGTCCGTACCAGATAATTTGTAAATGTAAATCATTCCATAATTCTCTAGGGAATAATCTTTTAGCATCTTTCTCAGTCTGCACCACGTTTTTGCCATTCGATAGATTCCATCTGAGCATTAGTCTGTGAATATGCGTATCAACCGGAAAAGCAGGAACACCAAAAGCCTGAGACATCACCACACTGGCAGTTTTGTGTCCTACAGCAGGTAATTCTTCAAGAGCTTCAAAACTCTGCGGAACCTTTCCGTCATGTTTGTCAATCAAAATATGCGATAAACCGTGAATTCCTTTCGATTTCATAGGCGACAAACCACAAGGACGAATAATTTCCTTTATTTCTTCGACGGACATTTTAATCATATCATACGGATTATCAGCCTTTGCAAAAAGTATAGGCGTAATCTGGTTCACACGTACATCCGTACATTGAGCCGAAAGTAAAACCGCAATCAACAGTGTATAAGGATCTTTATGATCTAATGGAATGGGTATAGTAGGGTAGAGTTCTTTTAACGTATTTATAACAAATTGTATGCGAGCTTCTTTATTCATTTCCGTATTTTTAATCTCGTAAAAATAGTATAATTTTAATGATGTGCCTAATCCAGTTTTTCGTTACAACTCCTCGTTGTGGCAATAACATTTTTAAGCATTCGCAAGAGCTTCCGTTGGTCGCTTTGCCAATACAAAAAATGTAAATTACCGCAACTCCGGGGTTTTCACTGCAATCTGGGGCATGAAAAAAAGTTGTAAGTAAAAAGTTAAAGGTTCAAAGGTATTGACTAAATTAAATCTCTAGTGTACTTATTTAAAATCTATGTTCTATATTCTTTTTTCTAAAATCTAATAATCTAAATAAATGACAACATTAAAAGCAGGTGATAAAGCTCCTAATTTTTCAGGAGTAGATCAGGACGGAAAAACACATAAACTAGCAGATTACGCCGGAAAAAAATTGGTAGTTTTCTTTTATCCAAAAGCAAGTACGCCAGGATGTACAGCAGAAGCATGTGACTTAAGAGATAATTTCGAACGTTTTAAAGCCAATAATTACGAACTTCTGGGAGTAAGTGCTGACAGTCAGAAAGCGCAGCTAAAATTCAAAGACAAATATGAATTTCCTTTTCCTTTATTAGCAGATGAAGATAAAGCTGTAATCAACGCATTCGGAGTTTGGGGACCTAAAAAATTCATGGGAAAAGAATATGACGGAATCCACAGAACAACCTTCGTAATAGACGAAAACGGAATTATTGATGAGGTTATCGAAAAAGTAAAAACAAAAGAACACGCAGCCCAGATTTTGAAGTAGAAATTTTTGTTTCAGGTTTCAGGTTGCAATTTTGACGTGTAATTTTGGTATGGTTTTACCGCAAAGTACGCTAAGTTTTTTTGTTCCTAGTTTTATGAAAAGTAAAGTTCGCAAAGCTTTGTGTTGAAAAAGCTTTGCGAACTTTACTTTTTTTTTAAGCTTACGCATACAAAATTTAGCGTGCTTTGCGGTAAAATTTTTATTCATTCAGAGCCTTAAACAAAAAAAGTCCCTAAATAAGGGACTTTTTTCTTTAAGTATTTTGTTCTAATTCTTTCTGCGGATGATATCCAAAAAGATGATGTTCTTTTATAATTTCGGCAATACCAGACGGAAGCATCGGTTCCCAACCTGGTTTTCCCTGATTGATCATTTTTAAAACCTCGCGGGAGAAAACTTCTAAATTGTGCGGATCATAATCAGCAATATCAACCACTTTTCCGTTGAATTTAAAGAATTTATACAATTCTTTCATTCTAGGATGTACCTTTAAGTTGTTAGAGTCCATCAAAACGCCATTGTCATCTAACATCGGATATAAGAAAACTTTCATATCTCTATAGAAAAGTTTTCCAAAGGCTTCCAGGATTCCACCGCTTAAATGACGGTAGTACTTCTCATCAAAAATATCAACTAAATTGTTTACACCCATTGCCAATCCCATTCTGGCCTTAGTATAATTAGCAAAGTATTCAACCACTTTATAATATTCCTGAAAGTTTGAGATCATTACAGTCTGGCCTAGTGAACAAAGCAATTCGGCCCTGTCCATAAAATCACGTTCATCAATTTCACCATCAGAACGTAAATTCGAAAGTGTAATTTCAAAAATAACCAGTGTATTATCTTTCTCAACCTTATTTTCCTCAAGAAACATTTTAAGCGATTTCTCGTACATGTCCATGTTTACTTTTGTAACCGGACGAAAACTTCCTCTAAGAGCAAGAAGGTTCTTTTTGTATAAGATAGAAGCCGGCAGAATGTTTTTTCCTTCAGGATTGAACATTACCGCATCAGTCATTCCGTTTTTGACCAATTGCAAACTAACCAAACGATTGTCAACATCTGCAAAACGAGGTCCTGAGAAGTTAATAGTGTCAATTTCGAGTTGGTCTTTGTCTAAGTGATCGTATAGGTAGCGAAGTAATCGTTTAGGATCGTTGTATTTGTAAAAAGCACCGTAAATAAGGTTTACTCCTAAGATCCCCAGTGTTTCTTGTTGTAGTCTGGCGTCAGTTTCTTTAAAACGAATGTGTAGAATAATTTCGTTGTAAGCTTCATCAGGTTCAATTTGGTATCTGATTCCAACCCAACCGTGGCCTTTAAATTGTTTGGCAAAATCTATAGTTGCAACAGTATTGGCATAACTAAAGAAGAGTTTGGTAGGATGTTTTTCTCTGCTTAATCGTTCTTCGATTATTTGACCTTCAAGAGTCAGCATTTTTTTTAATCGCTCTTCCGTTACATAGCGGCCATCACTTTCAACTCCATAAACGGCATCACTGAAATCTTTGTCATAGGCAGACATTGCTTTTGCAATTGTTCCCGATGAACCTCCGGATCTGAAAAAATGCCTGACCGTCTCTTGTCCGGCGCCAATTTCAGCAAATGTTCCGTAAATATTCTCGTTTAAATTAATGCGTAACGCTTTGTCTTTTATGGAAGGAATCTGTTCGATGACCTTGTCACCTTTGAGTTTTATTTCTGTACCCATTTTATTTTAAATAGATTTGTTACAAAGTTAGCAAATTAGGCTTCTAATGAAAGAGAAATAATCCTATTTTTGTAAAAAAAATAAGTTCAATTGAAGGTATATTTTTTAGGTACAGGTACTTCCCAAGGCATTCCGATCATCGGAGTCGATCATCCTGTTTGCAAAAGCACTGATGCTAAGGACAAAAGGCTTCGCGTATCCATCTGGATTACGTGGGGCGAACATTCGTATGTAATAGATTGTGGACCCGATTTCAGGCAGCAAATGCTTTCGTGTGGCTGCAGACATCTTGATGCAATCCTGTTTACACACGAACATGCAGATCACACGGCAGGTTTAGACGATATTCGCCCGTTTAATTTCAGGCAAGGCGAAATTCCCGTTTATGCACATCAGCGAGTGATCGATAATCTAAAACGACGTTTTGATTATGTTTTCGAAACCGTAAACAAATATCCGGGCGCTCCAAGCGTTAAAACGATAGAGGTAACAAATAACCAACCTTTTGCCGTTGGCGATAAAATAGCTATTCCGGTCAATGTAATGCACGGCGATTTACAGGTTTTTGGTTATCGTATTGATGATTTCGCTTATCTCACCGATGTTAAAACAATTCACGAAACGGAAGTCGAAAAACTAAAAAATCTTAAAGTTTTAGTGGTAAATGCTTTGCGTGTAGAGCCACACGATACACACTTTAATTTGCAGGAAGCACTGGATTTTATCAATTTAGTAAAACCTGAAAAAGCTTATTTAACCCACATTAGCCACGTTTTAGGCTTTCATGAAGAAGTACAAAAACAATTACCTAAAAACGTATTCCTGGCTTACGATAACTTAGAAATTACAATTTAATTATACCATAAAAATGAAAAAATCCTTAATGCTTTATCTTTTTATCCTTGCGATACTTATGAATGTCTTTACTTATATGTTTTACAGCAGAGAAGTAAAATTTGGGCAGGAAAGATATGATAAAACGACTAAGAAACTAAGAGACAGTATTAATTTAGTAACAACGCAGTTGGCTGATGCTAATTATTTTTCTCTGGAACACAATGAAAATGCACAAAATTATTTTGATAATACCGCTTCAGGAGGAAAAGTAATTTTATACGAAAAATTGATTCCCGTGGTAACAGAAAAGTTATTGGATTTGAATGCGAACCCAAACGGAAACCCTTATACAGGTCAGGATAAAATAGGCCCAAACAAGTTTATCATTAATAAAGTAAAGATTTTAAACCACAGATGGATTATAGCTGATTATAGCAATGGTGAATTATGGGGAGAAGTCTTATTAAAGTATTTTGTTGATAACGATGATAAGATTACTTTTGAAGTTAATCAAACCTGGTTGTATCAAAAATAGTATTCAGGATGCTGTTTTTTATCTCCACTTTTAAAAAATAGAGTTTATGAAAAAGATATTTTTATTTTCGATTATTATTGGTCTTTCATTTTCTTGCGCGAAGAAAGTTTCAGAAGAAAGTAAAACGCCAAAAGAACAAGAACCAAAACCAGCTGTAGTAGTTGGTGGAGATTCAGATACTCATGGTTGCAAAGCTTCTGCGGGTTATACATGGTCAACGCTCAAAAATGAATGTGTACGTCTTTTTGAAGTGGGTACCAAATTATCTCATGCTGAAGATGAAAAAAAATATTCAACGGTAGCCTACGTAATTTTTGACGGGAATAAAGCCGAGCTTTTCCTTGATACTCAAAAAGAGCCCATTCTTTTAGAAAGAAAATCAGAAGGTGATTCCTGGCTTAAAGACGATTATCAATTGATTCCCTGGAAAGGTTATGTGCTGAAAAAAGCAGATAAAATTATTTATACCGGAGAATAATTAGTTTACAGTATTCAGTCGCAATTTTCAGTTTGAAGATTGCGGCTTTTTTGTTGTGTGCCCAGCATGGGCGATAACTCTAGGGTGTAAGTCCCGAACACGCCTTTACAGTGGGAAGTGTTAGCTGAATGCAAGGGTGTCCATCGCGAGGTGGAAT
>NZ_JAMZNK010000021.1 GCF_027980145.1 Flavobacterium azizsancarii
AAAATCAGGAAGCATAAACTTCAAAAGTTCTATAGGGGTCATATAAAATTCTTAGATTACAAAGTTCTTATTTTATTTTGACATTTCCTCCCCAAGCTTTGCGCTTCATCCGTTTTGTGGCACATTCGTGGCGCATTCGGAAGTGAGCGTACCTGCGCCACAAATATTACGCTTTCCAAATTTTGTGGCAGAATCGTGACATAGCCAAAAATGCAAATTAAAAGTGATTAAAGCCAGATAGACATTTCAATTTTAAATTATAAATTGAAAGGTTTTGGCATGTACGGAGTATTCTCTAAGGAGAATGATACACTTATTGGATACTGCGGTTTGATTTTATCGTCAGATATCAATGATTATGAATTAATTTATGCTTTAGATAAGCAATATTGGGGAAAAGGTTTAGCAACAGAAATAGCAAATGCTATAGTCAAATATGGTTTTGAAAAATTAAAAATTAAAACGATTTTTGCATCAATAGATCCTGCTAATAGAGTTTCCGAAATAGTACTTTTGAAAATTGGCTTTTTAGAAAAATTCAGAAGAGAAGATGAGTTTGGACTTGAAACAATATATTTTAATCTTGACCAAGTGTAAGTAACCTACTCCTATCGTATTCCAGCTTGCAAAATATGTCGATTAAACTAAAATTGTTTTATCATTTTAGAATTAAAATGCTATTTGAATAATTTAGATGCAAACTGATTCAGACATCTGCGCCATGTAAGCCATTCATGAGCAGTTTCAGGTGATTCGTAATATTCATACTTAATTCCTTGTTGCTCCAGCATTGCTCGAAATGCTCCAACTGATCCAGGAAAAGGAATAGGCTCTTTAGTGCCTAAACCCAGCCAAAAAAGCTTAATTTTTTTATTCAGTGCATTGCCTTCTTTATATTTCCCATCTAAAAAGGTAGAAACGTTAATGACATCTGTACTGGGATAATTTGCCGTACCGCTAAATCCGCCGTAGTATGAAAAAGTATCAAGATGATTCATCATAATTCTCATGGTCTGATTGGCACCCATCGAAAGACCCGCAATGGCCCTGCTCTCCCGTTTAGATATAGTACGGAACTTAGCATCAATCATTGGAATAACTTCTGTAATAAGCACCTCTTCAAAGACAGATTCTTCTCGTCCCTCTTTGACTTTATTACTTTGAGATTTATAGGCATAACCATTGTCCATCACAATGATCATCGGTATCGCTTGCTTTAAGGCAAGCAAATTATCTAAAATTAAATTTGCTCTACCTTGAGTAGTCCAGCCTGTTTCGTTCTCAAAACTTCCGTGCTGCAGATAAAGTACAGGATAGCGTGTTTTTTCATTCTCATTATAACCTGCAGGAGTATATATAAGGCAACGTCTGTGAGAATTAGTCAGTTTTGAGAAGTAAATATTTTCGCTTACAAGACCATGGGGCACGTTTTTCAAAGCAAAAAAATCCTGATCTGATGACGGAATTTCTATACCGCTGCCCAGTCTCCCTGCGCCGTAGAAATAAAGGCTTCCCGGGTCAGGAACCGAAGCTCCATCAATATTCAGCTGATAGTAATGGAAACCTTCGTCCTGAGGATTGGATTCTCCAATCCATATCCCATTACTGTCTTTTTGCATATCATATTTTACACCTCCAATATCAAGCTGCACGCTGTGTGCAATTGGTGCCAGAATACTTGTACGTATACGTCTCTGCGAATTAACCTGAGGAAATTTTTTTTCTGGCTGATTGACAGATGAAGGTTTAAAATCTTCAACAACAATCTGTTTTTCCTGACTCCATGCGGCCTGAGCAGATAAGCTGAAAATTATAATAACTGTACTAAGAAATAATTTCATATGATTTTTTTTAGTTTATCCCTTTTTTTGTGCTAAGTCATTTGCTGCATTTGCGAGAAAAATATACCATGCACCACCATCTATGATACACTCATTTTCTCCCCAAAAAAATGGCCAGTCATCCTTGTTCTCTAAATAGTCCGGTTTTAGAAAAATAAGCCCCGGAACTACTCCTCCTGCTATTGTTGTAAAATCAGCCCGATTACATCCATAAGCTACTTTTTTGGATCTGTTTCCTACCGCATTTACAAAAGATAAATTAGAATAAGGATGGCATCCAAAAATATAGTTCAATCCCTGGTAAACATATTCTTTGTCCATGATATCCGGATAACTTTTATGAATATAATAATTGCTAATTGCCCAATTAATAACCTGTGAACTACCTCCCCATCCTCTGAGTGCAATAGGAACATTATAAGGATTTGCAGTATTTTCCATATCAGTTTTACTCTTATAATTAAGCACATAAGCGCGTAATTTTATTCTATACTGATCATTCATAGATGGCAAAGCCAATAGGGCTGAATTAATATTAACTTCCAAATTTTCATCCAGCAATTTCCAAATTTTATCTAAAAAACCCATTTTATATTGCTCATTATTTGTACTTAAGTACAATTGAAGCATGGCAATCATATCACTACCTCTGCCCCTTTTTGACATTGGCCCCTCATCAGGTTTTCCTTCTTTTTCTAAAGCAGTTGCTTCTCTCATTAACTTTTCAGCAATAAACAGACACTTTACAGAGAGTTTATCATTATACCCTTTTAATGCCCTGCTTGCGGCAGCTAGTGCTCCTGCAGTCCTATAATCTAAAAATGAACTTCGGTTTGTAAATGCCCATCTGTCATCAAGTGTTCCACTTGAACCTCCATTAGATTCATATGGCTTAAGAGATGCGTTATAGGGCAGATTATCTGTTTCAGTAGAGGCATCACCAAGATGATGATACTGATGCAGGTTGGGCACCACTATGCCTCTTACCGGATGGCCAATATTTTCAACTTGTGCCACAAGGTTTAATACCCCATGCTCAATTTGCTGTAATAAATCGGGTTGGCCATCAGGGCGATGGATGTCTACAAATTGCGTCTTTTGATCGATATAAGTTTCGTCCCTGTTTACTTTGAATGCTTCCCATGATTCTACAAAACTATTGATAACACTAACATGAGAAAAAGTTTGTATATCAAAATCCCCTGCATCAAACCAGCCCCCTACTGCCATTCCCGGAATACGCTCTAATGGCTTATATTTAGTATCTGTAGTTGGGCCTTGCTTATAGCCATCAAAATGATCGTGATTTAGTGGTGCCTGAAGACAATCATCTAAAAAAGGTTTTCCATGCCAAACCCGGTACGCCTCGTTTACTTCCATATGGTCCATTTGCACAGGAAACCATACATCCATGGTGGGATGCCATGTCTTTGAATAAATATCATCCTCAATTTGAAAAGTATTTGTTTTTTGGTCTCCATATTGAATGTAATAAAGCCCCTTTTCTTTTACAGTACTAAAATCAAATTTTGCATAACTATATCTAAGATAATTTCCCCAAACTTTGACATCAGCTTTTAGTTTCTCTATAAATTTTCCATCATCACCAAGTTTAAAAACCGATGCACTACCTAAAGCCTTATCGTTTATATCAAGCTCAATAACAGCAACTTTCTTTTGGCTTGGCATGTAGCCTACTTGCGAAAATCCTATTATGGGTTCTCTTGTCCAACTCGGGATGACATTTGGTTCTACATACCAGGTGAGCACTTTTCCTTTTTTGTTGGCAGGAAGAATACTGCGGGCTATAAACCATCCGTTCTGCCCCAAATTTCTTCCATCGAAGAGCATTACATCCTGATCTTCAGAGTAAATATTTACAGTACGCTCAGGGTTTTCAGGTGCCAGGATCAAATTTTTACCAGATTCCAGAGGCAGGGCAACTATAAATTCATTTTTTCCGCGATCATCAAATGTATTGTGCCCTGCAAACTGTGGTATTTTTTGAGAAGAAGGCCAAACTTGAGTGTTGCCAGAAGGATATCTGGGAAATGTTCCGGCTTTTCCATCAACCAAATAATTACTTTCGAAATAAGAAGTTGGTAAAAATTCCAAATTAAACCCGGCCCGGCCTTCTAACTGTTTTGGAACTGGTTTATCCAACATAACATTTATTACAAAACCTTTTCCCTGTGGCGTAACTATAATTTTGGAATCAAAGTCAAAATCTTCATATCTGAGTGTGACTTCAATAGAATTGATAGCCCTGTTGACTTTTCGACTGATCATTTTAGGAATTAAATCCCATTGTTCCGGTGTGTTTTGAAGCCTTATTGCACCGCCAGTTACCGTTCTTACACCGTGATGAATAAACTCTATTCCTGCTGCTTTTTCGTCAAAAAACATTCCATTGTATTCATTATTAAAAACCCATATATTCAGACCCAACGTTTCAAAATACTCTTTTTCATTTAACAGCAAATTTTGAGAAAAAGAATTGTTTGCCAGATTAAATAAACAAAGAAATATAATTACTTTTTTTAATGAAATTCTATTGAAAATAACCGTTGAAATGCTAGTAAGTTTGCGCATAATTATATATTTAATGTTGCAACCCAGCAACAAGTACCTGGACTGATGAACTTTTTATTTGTCATGTTTTAGGTTAAATTCAATTCACCGCCAGATACTGTATATTAAATCAATGGATTTGTTATATTGAACAATCTCTAGTCTTTAAATAAAAGTGGCGCTAATTCTTTGAAGCTGCGACGCCAGGTTAGAAATTCATGAGCTGTATTTTCAGAAATATAAGAAACAGCATTGTATCCGGCATCTTTCAGCGTTTTTACTGCAGCCTGCACAGATTCAGGTCTTTCACGGCTACCACAGCTTATAAAAATCAGCTTAATCTTTGATTTATCTTTAATTTCCTCAGGTTTATAAATTCCTCCGCTTAAAAGCGCATAATGAGAAAAAACATTGGGTTTATTGACTGTGATGCTATGCGTTTCCATTCCTCCCATTGATAAGCCCGCCATTGCTCGATTTGACTGATTAGAAAGCGTTCTGAAATTTAAATCAACATAGGGGATTAGCTCTTCTACAAGGACAGTCTGAAATGGTTCTATCCTGAAACTTGCCAGACCGCCGTATTTAACCTCATTTGTCATACCGTATGTCATGACGATAATAAATGGTTTTATTTTGCCCCTTGCAATCAAATTATCCATAATTAAATTGACACGTCCCTGATTGCTCCAGGCCGTTTCATCTTCTCCCCATCCATGCTGTAAATACAAAACCGGATATTTACTTGTCTTATCTTTATGATAATCCGGTGGCGTATACACAAAAGCCCTGCGTGATGTATTGGTGCTTTTTGAGGGAAAAAAAATCTGCTGTAAATTTCCGTGCGGAACATCTTTGAGCGCATAAAAATCCTGATCATGGGCTGGTATTTCGATACCGCTTTCCCAACGAGTTGAACCATAAAAATTGAGTGCGCCCGGATCGTTGAAAATACCGCCATCGATGGTGAGATGATAATAGTGAAAACCTTCATCCAGTGAACCAGCTGTTGTACCCCTCCAGTAACCATCCTGCTCTTTTATAAGAACCGTTCCTCCTTTTGCTCCCCCCAGTCCCAGACTTATTACAACAGACTTAGCGTCGGGAGCCAAAATTTGAAATCGCGCATAACCCTGAGAATTCACTTTTGGATATTCCTGTCCTGGCTGATTAACTGCTGATGGTTTAAAATCTTCTATAATAGAAGCCGGACTTGTCTGCGCAAAACCTACGACACCTGATAAAATCAACGCCCCTAAAAGAACAATTGTATACTGTTTCATATTTTTTTTTAAAAAAATTATTTTACTTCCGGAACTATAATTTGATATTTTCCGCTAAGATGCATAAGACTAAAGAGATACATGAGTCCGTCATAGTAAGGATCAAAATAACCGTCATCATATGGTTCGAGTTTTACATTCCAGACAGCATGAACAAAATCCATACTCTCTTTATCTTGATTGACTAATGATGCAGTTGCCGCTGTTGATACTAAACCTATCGAGTGTCTGAGTTTCTTGACCGGACCGGCCTGAAGAATAAAATCAGGAGTAGAACCGTCCAGATTAAATTGATCCTTATAAGTATCTAATCCCTTAGACCTAAGGAAATATTGAAATCTTTTAGCATAATCTTCCTGCCATTTTTGATCTTTTCCGTACCAGGTATAATCCATAGCTATATTCATAGGAACACGCCAGGAATCATAGCGAAATGCAGGAGGCATCCAAGGTGTGGGATGCGGTTCGCCATTAAATTCCGAATAATCTGAAGTCAGCCCCGTTAAAGGATGGCAGGCTTTATGCAGAAAATCACGAGAAACATCGGCACATTCTTTATAAAACTTCTCATGTCCATCTTTAGCATACAACACCCATATTTCGTAAAATGCAGGAACATGATAGGACGGATCTGTCCAGTGGTATCCACCTCCTTCAGGTACAAAAGAGATCTGTTTATGTTCAGTATTTATAATATTATGTACATTGGCAGTCCCATCTTTTTCCCACATGGCATCCAATATTCTTCTGGCTTCTTTGTAGTAATTTACTCCTGTAGCATTGCCCCACTTATTAGATGCAAAAAGCAGGCTGGTTATATAATACAATTCTCCGTCTGAGGCAGAACCGGGAGAATTTTGTATCTTGGCTTGCGGATTCACACTCCATGCAAAATAACCTTCTCGTGGTCCGTTTTGATGCTGCATATATTTTACTGACCATCGCCATAGACGATCAAAAACTTCTTTTTTATTGAGCTGAACCGCTACCATCATTCCATAAGACATTCCTTCGGTACGGGCATCCTTATTTTTTACATCAGAAACATATCCTAGCGAATCGCCTTCTTCAAAATACACTCGATTGGGTCCTTCAAAAACATCATAATAAGCTTTGGCTAATTTCTTGTCTATTTCAATTTGGCTGTAACCTGCTTCCTTAAAAAGATTCCGGTAATAAGGTCTTTTATATTCTGATTTTTCTATTTTATTTTTATTTTGACTTATAACAAAAGCTGGAATAATTACCATAAAAAAAATCATTAAAAGTCGGATTTTAACCAGAGGTTCACTTAGTAAATTATTTATAACCATGTTTTTTTTTAATTGATTTAATTTTAAACTTTATTAAATTGTTTTTACTTGTTTACAAATCTGTATAAATTGTCTTTTTTTGTTGCAACATCAACCAATATTGTAGGCTTAAGTTCAAGTGGTTTTATATTAGATTTTTCAGAGATAACAGCTTTTGGTATTTGATCAACAAAATAAAAGGGGTTAGGATTTTCTCCTTTTGCCGCTGTCACTTTACCACCAGATTGTAGTATTAAATTATTAGGCATCCGTAGTCTTAAATTTCCTCCCAATTCTGATTTTACAATTAATTTAATAAGCTGATAATTTTCCCACTTCATTTCAACTATTTCGAATCCCCCCCTTACACGTATTCCTTTAATACTTCCTTCTTGCCAGAGATCCGGTAAGGCAGGAAGCAAATGAACAGCTCCATCAGAACTCTGCACAAGCATTTCGGTTATCCCGGAAGTGCATCCAAAGTTTCCATCAATTTGAAATGGAGGATGAGCATCAAAAAGATTATTATAAGTACCTCCGCCTTCTATATTTACTCCCAGAGGAGTGAGTTGGTTTTTTATAAGCAAATAAGCATGATTCCCGTCTTGCAGTTTAGCCCACCAATTGATTTTCCAGCCCATACTCCAACCTGTTGAAACATCTCCGCGTTGCATTAAAGTATTCTTCGAAGCCGCAAATAACTCAGGTGTTTTATAAGCTCCTATTTGATTGGAAGGAAATAATCCATACAAATGAGACACGTGCCGATGATGATCTTCAGGGTCATCAATATCATCAAGCCATTCCTGAAGCTGATTGTATTTCCCTACTTTCATTGGTGGGAGTTGACTGCGTAGCTGTTGTAAAGTATCAACAAAAACAGCATCTTCTTTTAAAATTGCTGCTGCCCGAATTGCAGTTGTAAAAACATCATAAACAATTTGATTATCCATCGTAGTTCCTGCATCAAGCGATGAACCATTATGAGCCTTCGGTGCATTTTCAGGTGAATTTCCCGGATTCACTACAAGCCATTTATACAAAGGATGCTCTACAAGAAAATCTACGTAAAATAATGCCGCTCCTTTTAATATTGGATAAATAGATTTTAAAAATTCTTTATCACCTGTATAAAGATAATGCTCCCATAGGTGTTGGCTTGCCCACCCACCGCCAGCAGTCCATAATCCCCAAAAAGCACCATCTACGGCACCAGTAGAACGCCAGATATCTGTATTGTGGTGTGCCATCCATCCTCTTGCACCATACATGGTTCTGGCTGTTTCCTGTCCCGTTGCTGCCAGATCTTTTACCATCTCTAAAAAAGGCTCATGCAACTCTGAAAGATTCGTTTTTTCTGCTGGCCAATAATTCATTTGGGCATTTATATTGATTGTATATTTACTATCCCAGGCAGGATTAAGATTATTGTTCCAAATACCCTGCAGATTGGCTGGCTGGCCTCCAGGCTGAGAGGAAGATATGAGCAGGTAACGGCCGTACTGATAATATAATGTCACAAATTGCGGATCATTTGTGTCTCTAAAATTTTTCAACCTTACATCAGTAGGTAAATCATTTTGAGGAGTTTGTCCTAAATTAAATTTAACACGATTAAAATATTGTTGATAGGCTACGATGTGAGATTTTTTAATTCTTTCATAAGATTTACTAAAAGCCCTATCCATATAGTCAGCAGCTTTTTTGTCTTGATTGCCACTAACATCATGATAATTATTAAAATTGGTAGCTATCGATACATAAATAGTAACTTCATCTGCATCTTTTACAATAAGCGAACTATCAGTTTGTTCTAATTTTCCTTTATCTAACTTTATTCGGGTTATTCCTTTAAAGTTAATCGCCCCCTTTACTCCTTCATGGTCGCTGGAAGTGCCGGTAATCTCAAGATCATTTGAAGTACTTACAGCAAAATTATTTACTTTATGAGGTGTACTATAATTTGCAGTAAAAGAAATACTTGCTTTTTTATCTGCTGTCAGATGAATTACAACTACCCGTTCTGAAAAACAGACAAAAGCCTCCCGGGTATAACTAACATCATTAACCTTATAGCTGGTTTTTGAAATTGCCTTTTCTATATCAAGTTCCCGTCTGTAATTAGAATACTTTTGATGACCTTCAAAATTTAGATTAAGATTTCCCACTGGTTGAAATATTTGTCCCTGTGATTTCTTAGAAATAAAAGTCTGATCTGCTAATTTTTCAGCTTCTTTATGTTTTCCTTCAAAAATCATATTCCTGATTTTTGGCAAAGCTGCCAAGGCATCCGCATTATCATTTCTATTGGGGCCACCACTCCAGACCGTATTTTCATTTAACTGTATAACTTCATGCTCAACATTGCCATAGACCATGGCACCCAAAAACCCATTACCAATAGGAAGGGCATTTTCCCATACATTACCTGATGGTTCATTGTACCAAAGCTTTAGATTCGGATTATCCTGTGAAAATCCGATAAGGAATAAAAGGAATAAGAGCATTGAAAATATTTTTTTCATAATCTATAAATAATTTTTGATCTAATATATTTTGAGCATATGACTCCTTCAAATAGGCCAGGAAAATGCAGCATTTTGCCAATCTTTTAAAATAATGGAAATCGAATTCTAAATAGCTCTAATTCAAAACTAATGAAAAAGCCGAAAGGAATTTAACTTCCGCCTTTTGCTGTAAAAAACTAGTCCTAACCTATAGTTATAAACTACCCTTCTTTAAAAACATTTCCAAGACTAACTTAACAAGTGTGTTTAATACAAATATAAAAAAAATATCAAAAGAACAATCGGTTGTTTAATTTTTAAATAAACATTTTATCAAAAAAAGCACAAATAAAAAACATTATATCTATTTTTAAAGCCAAAAAAATAGACTAAACACACCTAACCAACTTCATTATAAAGTGATTTTTGTAGCTACAATTGGTTGATTTAGATTAGAACAGGACAGGGAAGAATATGTAAACTGGTCCCTATTTATGTCATTTTTCAGATTAACAATACCTGGTTAAAGAATCATTAAAAGAGTACTTTTCTTTTGCTAATCCTTCATTAAACAATCAAGGAATTATTTCTTTATCGGGGGAAAAATTAGGCATAAATGGGCTTGCTGTCATACCATCTAATGTATTTTAAACAACCATCAATAAATAATATAGATCTAAATAAGAATAATGAAAAGTTTTTCTCAAGATAATAAATTGCCATAGCAATTTATATAATAGATTTACTAAACTAAATGATGCTTCAAATGAACTATTAAAGGCTTCAAAAATGATAATCGCTTTTGAGATTTCAAACTATTTTTACTCTTTTGATTTTGCAAATGTTGAAATACAAATTGAGGGTTTCATTTTTTTTTGATAAACAATCAGTCAAAATATTTTTAAAGTAAAACAATAGGTAGAAAAAGAACAAAACAACCAGTATACATTATGAGTAATACATCGCAAAAACTTTCTGTGCTAGAAAAAATAGGCTACGGTTTAGGTGATTTTGCAGCTAATTTGATTTTTCAAACCCTGCTGACTTTTTTGGCCTTCTTTTATACAGATGTTTATAAAATTCCTGCCGGAACAGCTAGTATAATTATTTTTGTTGGTGGCTTTATTGGTGCTTTTTTTAATATCATTATGGGAGTTATTGCTGATCGTACTCAGTCGCGCTGGGGGAAGTTCAGACCCTGGATATTATGGACAGCTTTACCTTTCGGAATTGCTTCTGTGCTCTCTTTTTTAACTCCTGATTTTGGAACAAACGGTAAGATCATCTATACCTTGCTGACTTACTTTTTTTTGGTCCTGATATATTCAGCCAATAATTTACCTTATGTGGCCTTAAGTGGTGTATTGACTGGCGACATGAAAGAGCGAAACAGCCTTTCTTCCTATCGTTTTGTAGCTGTTATGATAGCCCAATTTATAATTCAGTCCCTTTTGTTACCATTGGTTCTAATTTTGGGACATGGTAATAAAGCAATTGGTTTTAAAAATACGATGATACTGTTTGCTGTAGTTGGAGTGATTTGCTTACTCATTACTTTTTTTACAACCAGAGAACGAATTATACCTACAAAGAATCAGGAATCTTCAGTTAAGCAGGATTTTATTGATTTATCTAAAAACGGACCGTGGCTGGTGATGTTACTAGTTACCATTCTGGTTTTTATAACCTTGTCGTTAAAAGGGGGAATGTATGTTTTCTACTTTAAATATTATTTAGATCCAGCTGCTCAAACTGAATTTTTGAATGATATTGGTTTTACTTCACTCGTTAATGGACTGAATAATTCCTTAACAGCAATGGGATTTGTAGATTTTCAGTGGCCAAAAGACGTTCCTACTTCAGCATTTAGCCTCTTTAATGCCGGAGGAATTATTTTCATGATCTTTGGGATTATTTCTTCCAGATCGCTTGCCGATTCCTTTGGTAAAAGAAACATTTACATCCTCTTTATTTTCTTATCCGCTATTAGTTTACTGGTTTTTAATTTATACAGCAGAACAGCTATTGCGCTGGTTTTTATAACCCAGTTACTGCATGGATTTATTTACGGAATCACGATTCCGCTATTGTGGGCTATGATGGCTGATGTAGCTGATTACAGCGAATGGAAGAACAATCGAAGAGCAACTGCCACTGTTTTTTCGGCTATGCTTTTTGGATTAAAAATAGGGATAAGTATTGGTGGTGCATTAGGCGCTGCTTTTCTATCTAAATATGGCTACGTAGCCGAAGAGGTCAATCAGGTACCAGCAGCAGTAGAAGGAATCAAACTTTCTATAAGTATCTATCCTGGCTTTATATTTATCATAAGTGCAGTTCTTTTGTGCTTTTATGTAATAGATAAAAAATTAGAAATTCAGATTGAAAAAGATTTAAATGAAAGAAGGAATAATGAGAAAAAAACGAAGGGTTAAATTAGAATAAAACTTAACTTTTAAATTAATTTTCAAATTAAGATAGAGTGTAAAACCAGCTTTATAATTCCTCTCTCTACCAGTAAAGAACACACACAATACCTTTTTTAAAACTTAAAAATTGTCATTATTATGTATTCTTTTGAAAAACAAATAATTGGTTTTGGATTTAATATTATATATTTAATTTTAATTTACTAATCATTTTATAATGTCCCAAAAAAAATATTTTAGAGTCAGCGTCATATTATTTTTTATAATAAATAATTTGTTTTCTCAAAATACATTTGAAAACTATCAATTTCGGTTACTCACTAATGAGACTTCAAAGAGCGGCATTTATACCATTACACAGGATCAATTTGGCGTTATGTGGTATGGAACAAATGGTGCAGGCTTATATAAATATGATGGTATAAATTATGAAGCGTACGAGCAAAACTCCAAGCTTCGTAATTCTATTAATAGCAATTTAATTTACGCTACTTACGTCGATAAACACAACCGGTTGTGGGTAGGGACTGATGAAGGCTTATGTCTTTACAATCGGAATTTAAATACTTTTGAAAGTATTGATATTCAAAAAAAAATCAAGAAAGAAACGGTCATTTCTGTTAAAAGTATTATAGAGGACAATCTGGGTAATCTATATTTAGGAACATTCAATAGCGGTTTACTCAGGCTCAATATAAAATCACGAGAAATCACTAAAATTAAGCCAGAGGTTCCCAATACTACAAATTACCTTATTAACTGCCTGGTAAAAGACAAAAGAGGAATTATTTATTTGGGTACTACCTTCGGTTTAAAAGTAGTTGACCCAATAAAAAATGAGATTACAAAAGTAAACATCTACAAAGACACTGAATTGCGCTCTTCAACTATCATTTCGATGTTTTTTGACAGTAATCAAAACTTGTGGATTGGAAATGGATTCAAAGGTCTTCTTAAAGTAGACTTATATTCTAAAAAAAAACAGGTTGTTTCTTATCCCATTACAAAAAAAAGGATTATGTCGATTCTGGCTACAGATACTAAAACGATTCTTTGTGCTACAGAAAATGACGGTTTAATTGTTGTGAACGATCAGGGTATTGTTCAAAAAAAATATGTAAACAACAAATTCAATATCCGTAGTTTAAGTTCTAATTCTGTCTGGTCTTTATTTTTAGACAAAGAAAATAGAATTTGGCTGGGGTATTACAACAAGGGTTTAGGAATTTTTGATAAAACAGACAGTAAGGTAAGCGTAATCGAAAGTTTACCCGGAAACTCCCAATCATTACAAACCAATTGTGTTACCAGTGTTGCAAAAGATCATAAGGGCCAGTTATGGATTTCTATGGAAGGCGGCGGTGTCGATATTTATAACCCTGAGAACAAAATATTTGGGCATATTACAAAATCGAATAACAGTTTTTATTCCGGATTAACCAATGATAATATCACAAATGTTTTTATTGATAAAAAGCAGAATATCTGGTTATCCAGCTGGAATGAGGGGATTTTTCTTTTAAAGAAAGGAAGCAGAAACTTTATTAATTACAACACAAAAAATACAACTGATTTGACCTCAGACAATATTATGAGTATTGATGAAGACTCGCAAGGTGTGATTTGGATAGGAACCTTTTCAAAAGGCCTTCATTATTATACTCCTTCAGATGGTAGTTTTCATCATTGTAATGCCAAACCTTTTTATAGAAATGGAATAGTCAATTTAGACATTAGAAAGGTAATGGTAGATTCTGATGATGCAGTCTGGATTGGTTCAACAACGGGTTTATACAAGGTCACAACAAACGATTACGTTTCTTTTTCAGTAATTTCTTTTCGGGATAAAATGTCCGAAAAACTTAAAAATCATAAAAGCACACATACCATTAATACGTTATATGAATCCGGAAACAAAGAAATCTGGATTGGTACTGATGGAGCCGGATTATTCAGCTACAATAAAAAAACAGATTTACTCAAGTGGTATATCAATTTTGAAGGGCTTCGTGAAAAATCAATTTCGTCGATTGTAGAATCTAATGATCACGACATTTGGTTAAGCGGAAAGAAAGGTATCACAAAACTAAATTTAAAAAACAAGACTGCCATAAATTACTCCACCTATGACGGCTTACCGGGAAATGACTTCAATAATAATGCTGTTCTTAAAGATGAAAACGGATTACTCTATTTTGGAAGTTATGAAGGTTTAAACTACCTCAATCCTGCAAATTTAGTAAAAAGTAAAAAACAGCTTCCAATTTATTTAAGTGATCTGAAAATTTTTAATAAGTCAATTGGCCCGCTTGAAGAAAACTCACCTTTAATAAAAGTAATATCAGAAACAAAAAAAATAATCCTCAAACATGATCAGTCTGTATTTACAATTGATTTTATTGCCATTAACTATTCTTTTCCGGCCAGAAATGAATTTGCTTATTATCTGGAAGGTTTCGAGGATTCATGGAATTACGTTGGTAATAAACGCTCGGCAACTTATACGAACTTAGCCCCGGGCCACTATGTTTTCAAGGTTAAAGCAGCCGAAAAAAATGGAGTCTGGAGCCAACCATTAGAACTAAAAATAGAAGTTTTACCCCCTTGGTGGAAAACATCTTTTGCTTATCTCTTTTATGCCCTACTACTATTGGCTGCGGTACATTTTGGTAATCAATACTATCAAAATCGTTTTAAACAAAAGCAAATTATACAATTTGAAAAACAGAAAGCCATTCAAATTGAAAAGTTAAATAATAAAAAATTACAATTTTTCACCAATATCTCACATGAGTTCAGGACTCCCCTGACTTTGATTTTAAATCCTTTAGCAGATATAATTAAAAATAATAGTCCAGATTTATCAGGCACTGTATTACATAAACTGCAGACCATTCAGAAAAGTTCTGAAAGGCTTTCGAGATTAATCAATGAGTTAATGGATTTTAATCAACTGCAGTTTAATAAAATGCCCCTTCAATTACAGCTAATTGAGGTAATTGATTTTACAAAAGAAATTGTGAGTTATTTTGACGAAGAAGCATTAAGCCGGGGAATTAAGCTCGGTTTTGAGTCTGACACATCAGCATTAAAAGACTGGATAGATCCCAAAATGTTTGAAAAAATTATTTTTAATCTTATTGCCAATGCTTTTAAAGTTACACCAGATAATGGGATAATAAAAATCAAAATAGTAGTTAATGAAGAATTAAGAAATTTTCCGCTAATAAATTCCACCAGTATTAATTCTTACTTTATGGTTATTGTTGAAGACACAGGAACGGGATTAGATAAAAAAGATATTAAACGAATCTTTGACCGTTTCTATCAGGTAAATAATTTAAATAAAACTTATTACGGAAGTACAGGAATAGGATTGGAAGTGGTGCGTGGATTCGTAGAATTACATAAAGGAATAATTGAAGTAGAAAGTGAACTGGGCATCGGCACTATTTTTAAACTATTGTTTCCTATCGGAAAGGAATTTTTTAATGAAAACGAAATACTAATTGAAGAATTTAAAAACGAGAAAAAAATAAGCTTTACGCCTATTGAGGAAAAAGCATCAATACCATCACAGGATAACCAGGAGAAACAAGATAGGGTTCATACCATTTTGATCGTGGAAGACAATGTAGAACTTCGAAATTATCTAAAAAACGAACTCAAAAAAGAATATAAAGTTATAACAGCAGAAAACGGTCAGGTTGGTTTACAACTAGCTTTACAAAAACTGCCTGACTTAATATTAACAGATGTAATTATGCCGGTCATGAATGGTTTAGAATTGTGCAAAAACATTAAAGCTGATTTAAAAACGAGCCATATTCCTTTAATGATGCTATCTGCAAAAGCCTTAATTAAAGATAAATTAGAAGGGATTGACTCTGGTGCAGATTTATATTTGAGTAAACCTTTTGATATGGATATTTTAAGATCCAGCCTGGTCCAGCTCATTAACAGCAGGCAAATTATGTTTAATAAATTTTATAACGGAATTACTCCAAAAGCAAAAGAAAAAACAACCACTTTAGATAATGAATTTATAAAAAACATTCTGAATTACATTACTGAAAACATAAGTAAACCGGAGTTAAGTGTTGAAGTTTTGGCATCGAAAGTATTTTTAAGCAGAAGCCAATTGTATCGAAAAACTAAAACACTTACAGGAGTAACTGTAACTGAATTTATTCGTAATGTTCGTTTAGAAAAAGCGAAAGAATTAATAGAACTCGGTAATGACACCATAACCGAAATCAGTTTTAAGGTTGGTTTTAGTTCTCCTTCTTATTTCACAAAATGCTATAAAGAAAAATACGGATACTTGCCCACCCAAAATAACAAACAATAAAATTTTAAAGAAATATCAAAGACGGTTTATACCGTCTTTTTTTTGCTTCATAAATAACTAAACTTCTTCTTCAGTTTCAAAAATTTGAGTTTTCGAGATTAATGCCATTATTTAATTAAAAAAATAATCAGGCTGCTTTTTGCATTTAAATCAACTTCACTTTTCCTGGAACTAATCATTAAATCAACACAAATAGTCTTTCTTTTTTATAAATAATAAAAAAACTATATACAGAAAATATTAATATTTTTTTTGACTTATTAATTTTAAATAAACGATAAAATACATAATACTACACTATTATAAACTTTATGCTACAAATTTTATAATTTTTGCTACAAATTTGGTATGTAAATTTTATGTTAACATTATACTTTTGACCTAACACGATCAACTAAACTTAAACACTATTATTAACAATTTAAAACCCTTTAAAGTATGAACTGAAAACCAAAAATAATATAGTTAAAAGCTCCTTTTTTTTTTATTAAAATTTTAGACGATTCTTCTTAGTAGTAGTACTTAAAAAAAATTATAAAAAGCAAATGAGCTAAAATTATAATTATTATAATAACTAAACTTTACAACCTAACAAACTATTTAAACTAATCAAAAAACCAAATTAAAATGATGTTAAAATTTAAATTTGCAATAATCGCATTGCTAATAATTAGCAGTCAGAATATAATGGCGCAATCAAAGACGGTACAGGGGGTGATTACTGATCCTTCGGGATTTCCTTTGCCTGGTGCGGGTGTTAATGTAGAAGGTTCAAAAAATAGCGCCTCAACAGATTTTGATGGTAAATACTCTTTAAAAGGAGTTAATCCTACAGACAAAATAACATACTCTTATGTAGGCCTGATTTCGCAGACCATAACTGTCGGTACCAGAACTACAATTGATGTTGTATTAGCGTTATCCACCCAAACCTTAAACGAGGTTATAGTAGGTTACGGAACTCAAAAGAGAACAAAAGTAACCGGAGCAATCTCAACAGTAAGCTCAAAAGATATTGCAGCAGTGCCTATTACTAATGCAGAATCAGCTTTACAGGGTAGAGCTGCGGGTGTTACTGTTGTAAATGGTGCTCCGGGTTCTAATCCTACAGTTACGATTAGAGGTTTGGCTACCATGGGAAACAGTGCTCCTTTATATGTAATTGATGGTGTGTTGACCAGTAATTTATCCGGATTAAGTCCTAATGATATAGAGTCAATGTCTGTTTTAAAAGATGCTTCAACAACGGCTTTATATGGTTCAAAAGCTTTTAACGGAGTAATTATGGTAACGACTAAAAAAGGAAAAAAAGGCCCGGGTCAGCTAAATTTTAGCACTTACATAGGATCACAGACTATTACCAAAAGATATAATGTTTTAAATACACAACAATATCTTCAATATGCTAAAGATTTAGGAAGTGATTTAACAGCAAGAGCTGCTGAATTTGGAAATATAAATACCAATTGGCAAGACCAAATCTTTCAAAGTGGTTTGATGCAGGATTATAATTTGAGTTTTTCAAATGGTACCGAGACATCTACAAGCCGTTATTCTGCCGAATATTTAAAGCAGGAAGGAGCTGTTATCAATACAGGTTTTGAACGCTATTCTTTTAGAGCTAATAATACACAGGATATAGGAAAACTTAAAGTAGGAAGTAATATTGGGATCTCTTTTAGTACAATCAATCCCGAGCGTAGTTCGGGAGGAAGAACACTATTGGAACATGCTATTAAAATGGCACCTTATTTACCTATTTACAATGATACAAATTTAGGCGGATATCAAGGACCAAGTGCTGTTGACGGTAATGACGCCGAAAACCCTGTAAGAGTAGCAAATTTAGGATATCAAAAAATTAATAATTTATCTATCATAGGAAATATTTACGCTGAGTTAGAAATTTATAAAGGCTTAAAATTCAGATCGCAGGTTTCATTAGATTACTACACGGGTAAAGATCATACGTTTGTTCCTAGTTATAGCGATGGTTCCTATCATAAACAAGCCTATTCGACCACTAATGAAACAAATACTCAGGGACAAACCATTGTTTTTGATAATAGCTTAACCTATAAAACCACTATTGCTGCTAAACATAACATTGAAGTATTGGGGGTTATCACTAAAATTGATGGAAAATCACAAAATTTAGTAGCCGGAAGCCGTTATAATATTTCAGATGAAATAGATCAGCTGAGATACAATGAAGGAAGCTTGAGTTCTGCTAACTATGTTGAAAAAAATATTGGATATATTGCCCGTATCAACTACGATTACGATGATAAATACATATTTGCTGTTTCAGGACGTAGGGATGCCTCTTCCCGTTTTGGTGCAAACAACCGCTGGGGGAACTTCTACTCAGTTGCAGTAGGATGGAATATAGCCAAGGAAAGTTTTATGGCAAACTCTGTTTTTAGTACCTTAAAACTTAGGGCCAGTACAGGAACAACAGGAAATGACAGAATAGATAATTATCAATATGCCGCTACATTACTTGCTGATTATAATTATCCTATTAATGGAGGAAATGCTCCAGGTGTTTCTCTTGGAGTTGCCTCTAATCCTGATTTAAAATGGGAGTCTAAAAATGACCGAAACATAGGTTTGGATTTTGGTTTGTTTGACGAGAAATTTACCGGATCGTTTGAATATTTCAATAATAAAAGCAGTGATATTCTTTTTGCTGTTCCATTACCTGCCTCTGTAGGATCTGCCGGTGGCGGAACTCAGATTCAAAATATTGCCGATGTAAAAGTAACAGGTTATGAAATATCATTAGGTTATAATGATAGAAAAGGAGATTTTACATGGTCAGCCATCGCTAATTTAGGAACAAGTAAAAATGAAGTAACAAGTTTAGCACCGGGAGTGACTAGTGTATTGGGCGGCCCAACTGCAAGAGCTGGTTTAGAAAACTTCTCAAGACTTGAAGTAGGTCAGCCATTATTCTATTTTTACGGGTACCAAACCAATGGAATTTATCAAAATCAGGCAGAAGTAGATGCTGTTTTTGGCCCGGGACAGACTATTGTGAAACCAGGTGATATTAAAATTGTTGACCGTGATGGCAATAAAGTAATCAACTCAGATGACAAAACAAATATCGGGAATCCTTATCCGGATTTCACCTATGGTTTAAACCTTACGGCAGCCTATAAAAAGTTCGATTTCAACTGTTTCATAACAGGAGTTCAGGGTAACGACATTTATAATGCCAACACCTTTGATTTAAAAGGAATGAATCGTTTGTTTAATGCCAGTACAGATGTTTTAGACAGAGCAAATGTTGTAAACGGTGTAGTGACTAATCCATCTGCTACTTTACCCAGAGCTCAGGGTGCAGATGTAAACTGGTCAACAGCTAATCAGCGTTATATAGAAGATGGTTCTTATACCAGATTAAAAAATGTTACTATAGGATACACCCTATCAGGAGAAACATTCGGCAGCCATTTTTCAAATATAAGATTCTATGTAAGCGGACAAAACCTTATTACAATTACGAAATATTCCGGTCTGGATCCTGAAATTGCACGTGCAGATACTAACGCAAATTCCGCAGGTATTGACTTGGGGAGATATCCACAGCCTAAATCAGTAATTTTTGGACTTGATGTTAAATTTTAATATATAAGATGATGAAAAAAATAAAATATATAGTTGCAGCAATGTTCGGAATTTTAGTTATCAATTCATGCGACACGGCAGATTTAGAATTAACTAATCCAAACACGTTATCGCCCGATACTTTCTTTAAAACAGCAGCGCAGGTTGAATCTTCTGTAAATGCAGCCTATGCAAATTTGCAGACAAGAGGACTTTATGCACGAAATTTTTCCTTTGCAATGGATTTAATTGGACAGGATGCTGCAGGAAATCCACAATTAGAGGGAAATAAAAAGCCTTTTCAGGATTTTTCTTTTAATGCAGGCAATGATATTATTCAGTACTATTGGGAATCCTGTTATTTAGGGATATCAAGGGCTAATTTTGTTTTAGATAATGAAGCAAAAATTAATGCTTTACCAGGTGCCGTACTTTCACAAGAGCAAAAAAATAAATTTTTAGGAGAAGCCCACTTTTTAAGAGCGTATTATTATTTTCTTTTAGTGAAACGTTTTGGTGATTTACCAATTTATAAAACAGGAACTATCATAGGTGCCGCAAGAAGTCCTAAAGCAGAAGCTTATGATTTGATTAGAGCAGATTTTGAATTTGCTTCTCAAAATTTATTATCCAAAAGTGCTGAAGTAGTTGGAAGAGCAACCAAAGAAGCTGCTTATGCCTATTTGGGTAAAGTACTTTTATACCAAAAGAAATATGATGAAGCTTTAGTTGCCTTTAATGGTGTTACAGGGTTTAGTCTTGAAGATAAAGGTAATTTTTATAATAACTTTATGGACGAAACTGAACATGGTAAAGAATCAATTTTTGAAATTGAATTTAATGAAAACAACGGAACAGGTAATAAATGGGATGATGCTGGTAATAGTGGCGGAACTGGATTTGCCGAATCAACGCTTAGAGGTCAGGAATATGGCAATTTAAGCTGGTACAATGTCTATCCGCCAGACAATTTGTTAAACTCATTTGAGGCAGGAGATTTGCGTTTTGGAGATACTTTTTATGTACCAGGCTCTAAATATTTAAACGGAACCCGTACTATGACAGCGCAAAACTTTAGTACATCAGCAGGTATTAGAAATGCAGGCTGGAAAAAATACCAAAACTATTATAAAAGAGAGGATGAAGCTACACAGTCAAGTATAAATTTCAAAGTTATGCGTTATTCAGATGTATTGCTTATGAAAGCAGAATGTGAAAACCAAAGAGCAGGAGGTTCTCAAACAACTGCCATAGCGTATATCAAAGAAGTTAGAGACCGCGCAGGTTTAACAACTACTATTGCCCCAACAAAAGAGGCTGTTTTTACCGCAATTGTTCATGAACGTAAAGTAGAATTTGCCGGCGAGCAAAGCCGATTTGATGACATTATAAGATGGGGTAACGCCAGTACAGAATTAGCAGGCACTGGTTTTCAGGCTGGTAAAAGCGAATTATGGCCAATACCAAACAGGGAAACATCTTCAAATCCTAATATAAAATCAAGTGATAATAACCCGGGTTATTAAGGAATTAAATTTTGGTAGTTTAAGTTAGTAATTTGGTCAAACAGCGCATGAGAATGCGCTGTTTTTCAATATAATAACATTTGTTATACTGGCGAGAGTTTCCATAATAAATTTTAGACCTTTTTTCAACTTACTCAAATTATTGCACCTGTTTTATTTGTCAGTTCTGATAATCAATCCAGAAAAAAAATCATATACTATTTTTTTTTACTTTAGTCGTAATTGAATAACTACAAATTACAGACCCAGCTATTGTCCTAAAGATAACATTGCGTCAAACTGCAAAAACAATTAAATACCAATGAAAAAAAACACTTTCTTACTATTTATTTTATTGTCGATATCTTTCTTAAACCCTACCGCTGCCCAAACTACTGCCGTAGAAAATCTAATTCCACCTGAAATAGAAAACCCCGAATTACTTGGTATAAACAAAGAAGCCTATCACGCTACATTAATGCCCTATGGCAGCCTCCAGGAAGCTTTGACTGCCAAGCGACATGCTTCCTCATTTTGCAAAAGTCTAAATGGGGATTGGAAATTTAACTGGGTTAACACACCGGAAAAACGACCTGCGGATTTTTATGAGCCTGATTATGATGTTTCCAGCTGGAAAGAAATTACTGTTCCCTCTAACTGGGAGGTGCAAGGTTACGGGACACCGTTTTACAGAAACTTAGGTTATACCATCAAAAAAGATTATCCACATGTGATGAGTGAGCCTGATAAATCTTATACAGCATATAATGAGCGAAACCCTGTGGGAAGTTATCGCAGGGAATTTTCTATTCCTGAACAATGGATAGGGCGCCGTAATTTTATTACATTTGATGGTGTGGATAGTGCATTTTTTTTATGGGTAAATGGTAAAAAAGTAGGTTTTAGCGTAAATAGCCGTAATGCCGCCGAGTTTGACCTAACCCGATATCTGCAGCCTGGTAAAAACATGATTGCTGTAGAGGTATATCAATATAGTTCCGGTACGTGGCTGGAAGACCAGGATATGTGGCGTCTACACGGAATTTTTCGCAATGTAACGCTCTGGAGCGCCCCACAAGTACATATTCGCGATTTTTTTGTAAAAACAGATTTAGATAGAGACTATAAAAATGCAACATTGGATGTATCTGCTAAAATTAAAAATTATAGTGACAAAACTACCAAAGCACAAAAATTTACCGTAACACTTTACGACAACCAAAACAAAGAAATAGCCAGAGGCAATACCACGGGAAATATAATTAAACCCAATAACGAAGAATTATTAAATGTAAAAATCAAGATAGATAATCCGTTAAAATGGACTGCTGAAACCCCTAATCTGTACACCGTTGTATTGACCAGTTCAGAAGGCGAAATAATATCGTCAAAAATAGGTTTTCGGAAAGTAGAAATCAACGGAAGAATTTTCATGGCAAATGGAGTACCAATCAAATTGAAAGGCGTAAACCGTCATGAGCATTGGTCCGATGTAGGTCATGCCGTAACTGAAGAACAGATGATTCGTGATTTGGAAGTAATTAAACAAGGAAATTGTAATCACATCCGCACCAGTCATTATTCAAATGATCCACGCTGGTATGAGCTTTGTGACGAATGGGGAATTTGGCTGGTTGCTGAAGCCAATATGGAATACCATGGTTATGATACCCGATTTGATGAAGAACCAACAATAAAAGCAGCTATTATTGATCGCAATGTGGCCAATGTTGAGAATTTCAAAAACCATCCATCGGTGATTATCTGGTCGCTTGGAAATGAAGGCGGCGGCATCAGTACGAATCTCAAGGCTGCTATGTCTGCTGTTAAGGCTATCGACTCTACTCGTTTTGTTCACTACGAAAGATTTGGAAGCGGTAAAAATAATCCTGCCGACCTGGATGGCCGTATGTATGGCAGTGCAGCAGATTATGTTGATATGGCCAGAAATTGGGGTTTGACTAAACCACTTTATATCTGTGAGTTTGTTCATGCTATGTTTAATTCTATGGGCTCTCTTGAACAATACTCTAAAGCTTTTGATCAAAATCCTGAAATTTTGGGTGGTGCTATCTGGGAGTTCCAGGATCAGGCATTATGGAACAAGCGCGATCCGAACCACCCAATCTTAGCCTATGGAGGAGGTTTTGGCGAATATCCAAATGATCATTATTTCATTCATAAAGGAGTGGTTTCTTACGATCGTGCAACCGAAGGAAACAATGTAAAGCCACATTATCCTGAAATGAAAAAAGCATTTCAATGGGTCGATACCGAACTAACGGATCCTGCTAATGGCGGTCTTAAAATTAAGAACAAATACCAATTTATTTCCCTTGATGGTTTTGAGCTCCTTTGGAGTCTAAGCGAAAACGGGCAGGAAATTGATAATGGTAAAACTGAAATCCGTCCTACATGGGGAGAAAAAAGAGTTTTTGCAGCAAATATTCCTTATAAAATAGAGCATCCAAAAGCAGGCGCTAAATACTATTTGCGCGTTTCATACCGCTTAAAAGAAAAAACACTTTGGGCTCATAAAGGTTTTGAAGTTGCAACAGAGCAGTTTTTACTTCCTGTAAACACATTTTCTGTAGAAGAATTAAAAGTCACTCAGCCTGTAAAACTAGCTCAAAACCAGCAATCAGCCGTGATTTCCGGAAAAGACTTTTCTGTAAGTTTTGATAAAAAAACGGGGTTTATAAATCAGCTGACAAAAAAGGGAATTAATATTTTAGCTTCAGATGGTTCACCTAAACTGCACTTATGGCGCGCCTCTCACCGTAACGACGATGATTGGGCTTACCAGCAATGGCAAAAGTACGGAGTAACGACACTTGAATATAAAGTAGTTAATTTTAAAGTAGAAGTCATTGATAAAGCCTGCGTGAAAGTAACTTCTGTAACAAAAGCAGATGGTAAAGAAGGTTTTGGCGTTTATCATACAGCAACTTATACCATTAAAGGCGATGGGTCAATAAAAGTTGATAATCAGGTTCATTTTATTGGTTTAAGTATCAACTTAGCCCGAATTGGTGTGCGGATGTTACTCGACAAAAAGCTTGATCACATGACTTTTTTAGGTCGCGGGCCATCCGAGAATTATTCCGATCGCAAGAGTTCTGCCCATGTTGGCCTGTACGAATTGGGTGTAAATGAACAATATGAATATGAAAAACCGATGGAACACGGTAACCATGAAGAAGTCAGTTGGGCAAAACTAAGCGGTAAAGATATGCCCTGGGTGATGGTGAAAGCGGATGAAAAATTGATGCAGGTTTCTGCTCTTCCCCATACCGATGAGCAAATGTATCCAGTAGAATATAAAATTGACTTACCTCCCAGTACCTCAACTGTGTTCTGTCTTTCAACTAAAACACTAGGCGTAGGATCGGCTAGCTGTGGTCCAAGACCACTTGAGCAATATCAGGTTTTTGCCCTCCCAACTTCATTTACATATACATTATGCTTGTTTTAATCTGTAAATTTGATTGAACATGAATACTATTAATTACTAAATAAGCTCAAATAATGATTACTCAAAATTTGTCCATACTACTTTCATGATCTTTATAAATGATAGACTGCAGTACATTATATTCTAAAAACCTAAAGCCTGTAGACAGACTTTAGGTTTTTTTATATTATACTCTTTTCTATTTAAATTTTATTTCTATTTTTTTACCATTGTAGGCAACATCTTTCCTTACACCTGAGGGCAGAACAATAGTAAATTTTCTATTTTGGAGCATTCCCTTATAAGCCCCTCTTCGGCTGGATATGGTAAGCTTTTTTACTGAATCATTCCACAAAAACGCTATTTCAGTGTACGCTCCTTTTTCATAATTATAGTTATCAAACTCATCTTCATATAATACAAATGATCCATCACAACCCGGATATACCCTCACTTCAAGGTTGTCCCATTTTTTTTCGGCAGCATATTGCACCTGTGGCCCTAATGGCAGTATAGAACCTGCCCTGATGTAAAGCGGAATCATATCAATAGTGGTTTTCCTTGTAATTTCCTGCCCTCCTTTAAAATTTTCATTGGTCCAAAAGTCATACCAATTAGTACCTGATGGGAGATATACCTGCGTCGTTTTTTCAGTGGTAAAGTCTATCGCGGCTTCATCTTTTCCTGCTTTATTTCCCTGTTTGTTCCATCCGCTTTGTTCATCGACTTTTACTACAGTTTCAGAAGTATATTGGGCTTTTACTACAGGAGCTATCAATATTGATTTTCCAAACATATACTCATTATTGATATCCCATACTTTTTTATCGTTTACAAAGTCCATAAATAGAGCACGCATAAAAGTAGATTGGTTCGCACTAACATCCCAAGAAGTCGAATATATATAAGGCAGAAGCGTGTAACGCAAATTAATAAATTTATCAATGGCATCAAATATAGGTTCTCCTTTTTTCCCAAACTGATAAATTTCCCTAGGTACATCTGTACCATGTGAACGCATCATGGGATTAAAAGTCCCAAATTGTATCCAGCGGACATATAATTCCTGATATAGCGGATTTTTAGCCCCGGAACCAGTATATCTTCCTTTATTATAAACCCCGGCGAAAAAACCTCCTATGTCTGAATTCCAATGTGGTATTCCGGTCAATGAAAAATTTAATCCCGCAGGTATTTGATTTCGGAGTGTTTCCCAGCTCGAGCCGGTATCACCCGACCACGTATTGGCACCATAACGCTGCTGGCCTGCAAATGCAGAACGGGTAAGAATAAATACACGCTTATCTGATGTAGTCATACGCTGATGGTCATAAACCCCTCCAACTGTCATAAGCGGAAAAGCATTACGCACTTTACGAAAGGAACCCAAGAAAGTTTTTGTATCATAATCCGAGGGTTTTACCTGTAGATGGTCGGGTTCGGTTGAATCCATCCACCAGCCGTCTATCCCTTTAGAAAAAAGTCCATCATTGGCATATTTCCAGTAAATATCGCGCGCTTCAGGGTTATAGGCATCATAGACCCTTACCCCGGAAGGATAATCCATATTGGGAGGCCACTGCTCTAAACCTGATTCGGGCCAGGTAGCAATATTGAAAAGCATTCCTTTTTTATCCATATCACGATACGGCTTAGATTTCGGCCCAAATGAAGCCCAGATCGAAATTATCAAATGTGCATTTTGAGCATGTACATCTTCAGCCATTTTTTTCCCGTCAGGAAAATCGGGATTCAAAAAATCCATGGCATTCCACAGATAGTTATTTCCCCAATATTGCCAGTCCTGTATAATGCCATCGAGTGGTACACCCAATTCCCGGTATCTTTTTACTACATTTACCAGTTCGTCCTGACTCTTATATCGCTCTTTACTTTGCCAAAAGCCATAGGTCCACAAGGGAAACATAGGAACCTTACCTGTAAGTTCGCGCATATCGGCTATTACGCCATCAGCACTTCCCCCATACATAAAATAGTAGTCTACTCCGTCGCCCACCTGGGAATTAAAAGAAGTCTCTGTGGCATTATCTGTAAACTCTGTTGGAGAATAATTATCCCAAAACAGACCATAACCTTTTACCGATTGAAAAAAGGTTATAGCATCTTCTACATTACCCTGTTCCAGATGATATTTCTGATTTCGTTGATTAAGATCTCCTCTCTGATGCTGTCCTAGTCCATAAATGGTTTCATCATTATCGAGACTAAAAGATTGATAAACATTGTAACTGGCAGCACCGGTATCATCGAATGGGGTGAATTTTGTGCCGTTAACCTTTTCTTTTAATAGCCCCTGGCCAGAAACGGAAGAAAACTCAATGCTCCCATCAGTAAGATCAACAGTAACCGTTACTTTATTGGATTTCAGCGTTACTATAGTGCCATTTTGCTTGGTTGTAAAAGCAGTTTTTGATGGCTGCATTATTACTGATAGACTTTCTTTTAAGAATATTTTGTCATTAGGCACTTTAATAACCCTAACTATTGAAGGCGAATAGAACCGTACTTCTACATTACTGCCGTCGACACTGGCTTTCACTCCCAGTTTAGTCTTCTGAAAAGACTGTGCAAGTCCGTTTACGGACAGCACCAGAAGAACGAGCATAAAACAAATTCGTTTCATATTTATAAATGGATTAGTTTTTTGTTTTTAATTTTCTAAAACTAATACCTTTTATAATTGGTATAGTTTTAAAAATTTCAGAAATATTAAATTTTTATCGGTTGCTCCTTTATGACGGCAATAATTTAGAGCTAATTCAATAGCAGCATTCCTCCATTACAAGGAATTGCTATTTCAATTTCATGACTATTTTTAAGCTTCATTGTTTTTACAGTTCCCTTTAAATGGTCATCATCAAGGTAACATCTTAAAGTTTCCCCTGAAGCAATCATTGGCAGCTTGATTTTTAATTTTACCGTTTCTTTTTGAGCATTCACTCCTGCTATGTACCACTTAACTCCTTTTCGGCGGGCAAGCACTACAAATTTACCGGGATAACCTTCTAAAAAACGAACTTCATCCCAAGTCGTGGGAACTTCTTTCATAAAGTTTATAGCCCAGGCAGGAGCATCGATTAAATTATTTGGTGCCAATGCAAAATGCTGTACACCGCTTTGAAAAAGCACCGCGGTGGCTAAGGCAAATACATCAGAAGTTATACGTTTTGAACCTTTATTGGGCTCATTTTCACTGTTATAAAACTGATTTAAAGCACTTCCTCCAAAGTCCATACTTCCGACCGTATTTCGAATAAAAGGGTGTGTTGCAGCATTAACAGCTTCGTTATCACAGCTTTTTTGTCCAAAATGCAGATTTTCACTTGCCAGGACAGCTTCACTAGAGGCAAAATTTGGATACATACGTTCCCATCCCCTCGGTAAGGTACAACCATGAAAAACAACCATTAGTCCAAAATCATTAGCATCTGTCAGGATCTCTTCATATAATTTCATGGTTACTTGTTTATCTCCCCCAAAAAAATCAACTTTAATTCCTTTTATACCGATACTTTTCATCCATGCCATTTCCTGACGACGCAGTATTACATTATCCATCATTCCACGTGGTCCTTGGGGTGCGTCATTCCAATATCCATTCGAGTTGTACCATAAATACAAACCTACCCCTTTTGCTTCTCCAAATCGGGCCAGTTCAGCAATTTTATCTTTTCCTATCTGAGTATCCCAAAGTGCATCAATTAAAAGAGTCTGGTATCCCATCGCCGCACTGAAATCTATATATTGTTTTTGAACCGGAAAAGTGGTGTTGTTATCCATTTTGATAATCCAGCTCCATGAACCTTTAGTATATTGGTACTCCTTAGAGGCTTTATATTTTGGTTTAACCAAATCAAAAGGGATAGTAGTTTCTACAACAGGAGCCAAGGTTTCTCCAATAGTAATGGTGCGCCATGGAGTTTCACCAAATAGTGATATCCCCGGAGCAGTTGTGCCGTTTCCGTTGTTTTCTCCTTCCATTGGAAATCCTATCGTATACAGTCCTTTATCGTGACCAATTAACCTGCTGCCAGAATAACCACTGTCTACGCCGGTTTCTGAGATTAAAACCCATCCTTGATTATTTACTTTAAAAAGGCATGGAAAGGTATACCCTTCTCCTATTCCGTTCTTTCCCATTGGAGCATCTAGTGTATAGGATGTTTCATAACTTGGCGCAGTTCTGGCAAATCCTGTCATGGGTTTGCTTTGCGGGCAAAGAAATGTAGTGGTACCATCCGGTAAAACAAAACCAGATGCTTCTTCCTGCACCACACAGGAGCGGGCTTCTTTTTGAGGATATACTTTATATTTAAAAGCTGCATTATTATTACTTACTCTAAATATGACATCAATAGCTTCTTTCCCTCCTTTAGTAAAAGAAAATACAGCCTCATTAGCTGCATAATGCACGCTTTGCTGTTTTATATTAGGAAGCTGATAGATTTCTTCAATATTTTTTTGATGTACATTGGCCTGCAAAATTAATCCTGTGGTAAAATCCCCAACATTTGTTTTTAAACCAAGGGGAGAATTTTTCAGGAAAATTTTCCCGTTATAGGAAACACTGTATACCGGCATATTATTATCTACAGCCAAAACTACTATGAGCTTTCCATCTGGACTTTTCACCACTGATTGTGCATTTAATTTCAAAAAACTAAAGAGAAATAAACATAATGCATATTTAAATTTCATAACTTATACTGGTTATTGGTTTATTAATTTATTTTTATTTGCAAAAAGACGTGCTACATCATAATATGGAATCATTTTTCTTAACAGACTGCAGTCTAAATTAAAGAAAAAGATTCGGTTGTAATATAAATTTCCGTATCACTGCATTTCGATAATTGGCTATACTCCCTTAGAAAACATCCAATAATCAAAATATAAAATTTGTCCCGAAGCTTTTCCTTTAAATACAAAATAAAGATCACGTATCCCAGACACCTTCTTTACATCGCTTTTCACTAAGGCCCATCGATCATTTCCTCCAGTCATTGGAACCTGAATTGTACCAATCAATTCCCCATCTACTTTATCCAATCTTATTTCCATAGTGACATTACCATTATGGACAGTCCCTACACGCGCTGTAAATTTTGAAGCACCTTCTTTACCAAAATCGACATCTCTTACCTTCGTAAAAGCATCATTTTTCATTGCTGTAATAAAAACGCCAACTTGCTCATTCTGCATTGACTTTACATCGTTTGACCATGCTATTGTTTCGGCTTCGGTTTTAAGATAAGGATTAATGGTTTTGATACCTTTTTTTATTCCTTCGGTCATATTGATCTGATTAATTTTTCCATCTGGCTGGAATGTTAATTCCTCAACACATACAGATCGGGTAAAACCTCCACCTGCAGGCAATGCTCCGTTATGATAGAAAAAATAGGACTTGCCTTTAAAATCAATTACACCTGGGTGATTGGTAAAACTACTTCCCTGTGTAGACATTACAATGCCCTGATATTTCCAAGGACCGGTTATGCTTTTACTGGTCGAATACCCAATATGCTCTGAAATAGGCCCGCCTGCAAAAATCAAATAATATAATTTATTTCTCTTATAAAGCCAGGGTCCCTCTTCGTAGGTAGTAGGTCTTCGGGGATCTTCTTTTCCATCACGTTTTCCGAAAGATTCAATAGTATTGGGAATTATTTTTATCTCTCCGTTATAAGAGATCATATCTTCGTTTAATTTCACAAAATAACATTCCGGATTACCCCAAAACAAGTATGCCTGTCCGTCATCATCGATAAAAACCGACGGATCAATATCAGCATTACTATTTCGAATTAGTGGTTTTCCTAACGGATCAATAAAAGGTCCGTAAGGACTATCAGAAACGGCAACTCCTATTGATCCCTGACCTTCTTTATTGGTTATAGGAACGTACATATAAAACTTTCCATTGCGTTCTATACATTGAGCAGCCCATGCATTCATCTTAGCCCAGTTGAAATGTTTATAATTCAAAACCGTACCATGATCTGTCCAATTTACCATATCCTCAGTGGTATACAATTTCCAGTCATTCATAGTAAACCAGGTCGATTCGTCTTCATCATGGGTCGTATATAAATAGACTTTTCCGTTATATACCATTGGGGCAGGATCTGCTGTATAATTGGTTTGTATAATAGGATTCTGAGCAAATCCGATTATAGAAATTATAAATAATACTGCTGCAAGGTTATTTTTTTTAAAATACATATTGTTTATTTTTCTCTTGAAAATTTACTTATCTGCCTATTACTTTTAATCACAGCTTGAGAACGCTACATAAACTTCCACCAGTCTAAATTAAAAAGTGATTCTCCGTTTCCTTTAAAAATAAAAAAAACACTATGTAATCCTTTTACTTTCTTTACACTGCACTGAAATTCTTTCCAGGTATTTAAATTTCCTGTACTCCCAATTTCGCAGACTCCAATAATCTGGCCTTCTTTATTATCCAAACGGATTTCTATTTTTCCTCCTTTGATTGAAGCAGCATTGGCTTCAAATTTTTTAGCAGTTCTATTAAAATCAACAGCCTGCACCTCAATAAAATTATTATTGCTTATTTGGGTTACAAAAACTCCTTTTTCACTATTTATATCAGATTTCAACCCTTCACTCCATGCCATAGTTTCAGCCTCAACCCTCTTAAAAGGATTTATGGTACCTACTGCCTTGGGTCCATCTTCTGACCAATAAAATAATGTTTTAATTGTTCCGTCCTGGTTATAAACTATTTCATCCATGTCTACTGAACGTCTTTCATAAAAAGTAGAGGTTTCTCTCTTTAAAATATCGTAACTATGTCCGAAACAATATGATTTTCCTTTGTAATCAATAATTGCAGGATGATTTCCCCTGGTTTTTTCACTTGCTTCAACCACCATGCCTTTGTATTCCCAAGGTCCCGTGGGTGAATTACTCATAGCATACCCAATTCCTTCAGGACAGCACGTAGATGCGTAAGACAAATAATACTGTTTTTCATGCTTATAGATCCAAGGCCCTTCCTGATAGTTCTTCGGCTTTGAAGGTACACTGATAACTTCACCTGAATAAGATGTCATATCAGGGTTTAGTTTGACATAATACAAATCAGGATTCCCCCAATAAAGATAGGCCTGGCCATCATCATCAATAAATGGATTTGGATCAATGTCATTCCATAAATGATTGGTGTCAATCAATCGTTTTCCAAGTGGGTCCTTAAAAGGTCCATAAGGACTGTCAGCTACCAATACGCCTATCCCCTGTCCGTGCATGGGACAATAGAGATAGAATTTCCCGTTTCGTTCAATTGCTTGTACGGCCCATGCTCCATTATCATGCTTTACCCAATTAAAATCTTTCAAGGATGCAACTACACCATGATCAGTCCAGTTAACCATGTCAGTTGAAGTATAAAGAAGCCAGTTGATCATTTTAAAGCCGTTTGCATCGTCCTCATCATGTGATGTATATAAAAAAACGGTGTCCTTATACACCATCGGGGCAGGGTCAGCAGTATATTTTGTTTGAATTATAGGTCGCTGTTTGATATTACTTTGGGCGCTGCCATTAAAAACTACAGTCATAAACAAATAAAATAGTAGTAAGAAATTCGATTTTTTCATCATTTAGCCATTTTTTATTAAACGCAGAGTATCATAATTATTTCATTAATTGTAAACCTATTACAAACGAATCTTTTTTTTGTTACTGATAATTAACCATTGTCACACCAGTTCTCAATCTGGCATTTATTTGTTAATTGCTGTTCATAGATTTATTGAACAGATACTTTAATCATTTTTAGATCTTTGGTCTCCGAGCTATTACCATAATAGACCTCGTACAGGCCTGATGTTACCTTCATTGCTATAGTAGTGGCATCATAAAACTCAAATGAAGAAGCTGGTAAATCTATAGTTACAAGTTGCTTTTCACCCGCTTTTAAATTGACTCTTTTAAATGCTTTCAATGTTTTCAAGGGGCCATCGGTATCATTTTCTTTTCTAACATAAACCTGTACGATCTCTGTTCCGTCACGTTTACTAATGTTTTTTACAGGAAAGCTTAATTGCGTATTTTCATTAGGTTTTATATTGGCTTTATTCAATTTTGCCTCACCAATAGTAAATTTAGAGTAGCTTAAGCCAAAACCGAACGGAAACAAAACATCTGTTGTATATCTATAGGTGCGCCCTTTCATCGAATAATTTTCAAAATCACCTAATTTATCTGAGTTTTTATAAAATGAAACAGGTAGTTTTCCGGCAGGATTATAATCTCCAAAAAGAACGTCGGCAACGGCCTGACCTCCGGCTTCACCCGGATACCATGCCTGGAGAATAGCGTCACAGCTTTCCGTTTCTGGCGTTAAGGCAATTGCAGAGCCCGAGCAGTTTACAAAAATTACTTTTTTACCTGCTGCTTTAAGTTCTTTCAAAAATTTTCTCTGCACGGCCGGAAGTTCAATATCTGTACGGTCACCGCCTTTAAAACCCGGCGAAGAAACAGGCATTTCTTCTCCTTCCAGCAAAGTAGAGAGCCCACCTGCAAAAATTACAGTATCGATACCTTTTAATTTTTGAATTAATGAACTGAAATCAATATCAAATTCTTTTCCAAAATCAAATTCAAGATTCGCCTGCCAATTGTTTGACTGGGCAAAAAGAAGTTCGATTTTATATTTTTTACCCGCCTGAACCGGAAATGAAATATTTCCTGGAACAGTACGCCAATTGGTATATTTTGCAATTGATTTTCCGTCAATCAGTAATTCAAAAACACCAGTAGCTCCTGTTTTAAAAACAAGTATATCATTTGCTTGTGCTGAAAATTCTGTTTCATATTTTGCTGAAAAGCCTTCTAGTTTAACCCCTGAGGCAAATTCATGCTGACCGGCAGTAGTCATTTTAATAGGATTTAAAATCTGCCGGGATATTATACTGCTCCCCTCTCTATTTGGATTATTCCAATAGGTTGCTTTCATTCCTTTTTTTCCCTCAAATGAGATTTGGTTAAAATAACTTTGGTTTACTTTATCTTCTACCAGATCGCACGCTTTATCATAAAAGATTTTATTTTTCGGAATTTTTGACTCTATTCCGTCTTTAATGGTAATTGTTTTAACGGGTGTTCCATTATAATTTCCCCATAACATGGGTTCATTATTAGCATTTGGTCCTAGTACTGCTATTTTGTTTATTGATTTATTTAAAGGAAGCACGCTGTTTTTATTTTGTAAAAGCGTCATGGACTTTTGAGCCATTTCAAGTGCTAGTTGCTGATGCTCTTTACTATTAAGAACCGATGTGGGAATTTGAGCCCACGGCACTATGGCATCATCATCCATTTCACCTAAGTCAAAACGGCCAACTAATACGCGAAGCAGGCTCTTATCAATATCCGCTTCTTTTATCAGATCTTTAGCAACAGCTGCCGGGAGTTCTTTAAAGGGATATTTCTCCCAGACACATTCCACATCTGTTCCGGCAAGGACCGCTTTTGATGCAGCATGCACCGCATCTGATGAAACTTTGTGAGTTGTATAAAAATCAGTTACAGCACCGCAATCTGAAACTACCAGATATTTAAATCCCCAATCATCTCTTAGAATACGCTGTAATAATCTGGTATTGCTACAGCAGGGCTCATCGTCTAAACGTTGATAAGCACACATTATCTGGCGCACATCAGCATCCTGCACAAGTGCTTTAAATGCCGGCAGATAAGTTTCATACAACTCGCGAGGATCTACGTTATTTAAATTCAATTCATGCCTGCTCCATTCTGGTCCTGAGTGAACAGCAAAATGTTTTGCACAGGCTAAAAGTTTACGGTATTTAGCATCTGCCGGGCCTTGCAGTCCTTTGACTACTGAAATTCCCATTCGGGAAGTAAGATAAGGATCTTCTCCGTAGGTTTCCTGACCACGGCCCCAACGCGGATCCCGAAAAATATTAACATTAGGAGTCCAGACCGAGAGGCTTAAAAAACGTTTGTTTTCATTACCGTTTTTAATCCATTGATTATATTTTGCGCGCGCTTCATCTGATACCGCATCAAAAACGCGATATAGTAATTGATCATCAAACGAGGCTGCCATACCTATAGGTTCCGGAAAAACAGTAACATTGTCATTATTGGCATACCCATGTAGCGCTTCACTCCACCAATTGAATTTTTTGATTCCAAGTCTGGGTATCGCATCACTTTGATCACACATTAATACCGCTTTTTCTTCAAGAGTTAATCGCGAAACTAAATCTTTTGCCCGCTCTGCTGAACTGAGCGAGGGATTCTTGTAAGGATATTGCTGCGCGTTTACACTAAAAAAAGACATTAAACTTAAAATATACAGGCAAGTGATTTTCATATTTTTACTATTGAAATTAATGTACGAAGTATTATACTGTTAAAACTGGTAAATTTCATTTTTGAGTCTGACCTTCAATATTGAAATAATCAAAATCTACATAACCTCCTTTATTTTTAGTGGCATAGTTAAACAACCCAAATCGATACCCCATAAAATGAGGAATTGTATAAGGCAGTTTTATATCGTTTCCGATACTGATCCATTTTTTACCATCCAAACTGTAAAAAAATCTTCCGGTATCTGCTTTCTCTTTAAAATCACATGTTGCTTTGAAATACACTTTATCCTGGGTTAAAGGAATGCTTTCAACTTCACGCGGATTGCCTTTAACAGCATCAATCATGACCAATTTTTTCGCACCATTTTCAACCTTAACGGCTAAAAGTCCATATTCTTTTTGCAGCAAAGAAATCCCCGCAAGGTCGCCTTCTTTCATTTTTGAAACTTCCAATACTGTAGCTGCTGCACATTCAGGTCCGAAAGTTCTTTGTGTAAGGGTATTTCTAGCCTGAACAAAACTGCTGTCTATCTGGCCTGTTTTTAATCTTAAATATCCTTTTCTTTCCTTAACAGACCACAGGGAGTTATCAGGATTGTGGTTCCACTGCCAGTCTAATGGCAGTTCTTTATCTCCTTTTTTGCGGTTAAAGTCGTCAGAATTAACAATCCCCGGAATCAAACCTCTACTGGCGGGTAAATCCAGATATTCCGGTACTTTACCATTTTCGCCCAGAATTGGCCAGCCCTCCTTCCATTGCACAGGAACCAGATAAGGAATACGGCCCACACCTCCGGAATCTTTAAACAAATACGAAAACCATTTTCCATCCGGTGTATCAATAAGCCCGCCTTGTGCAACTCCCAAATCCTGCAGACCTATTTTCCCTTCCCAAGGCCCTGAAATACGATCTGCTCTATGTATGATAACAGTGCGCATACCTTCTTTTGGCCAGGTTATATTAAACAAATAATATTTCCCTTTGACTTTAAAAAGCTGTGAACCCTCAGACTGAAGCATGATATTGTTTCCGGCAGGAGCACTGGCATTTTCAATCAACACTTTTTGTGTTTCTTTTTTTACATCCGAGAGATCTGAATTCAACTCTATAATCTGCAGTTTTCCTGCTCCCCAAACCATGTAAACTTTACCATCGTCATCAAAAAAAATCGTGTGATCATGATACGAATCATTTAAAACAGTTCTTTTCCAAGGGCCTTTTTCAATGTTTTTTGTAGAAAAAATATAGGTCTTACCAGTTGTTCCGGAAAAAGTACTCACATAATAAATGCCATTATGATAACGCAGACTACTGGCCCATGAACCTCGGCCATAATCATTTTTTCCATTATCCAGATTTAGTTTATCATTATCATCTTCTAATGTTTGATAAACATAATTGACTATTTTCCAATTTACTAAGTCATTAGATTTCATAATGGGCACGCCCGGATTCATGTGCATGGTCGTGCTACTCATGTAATAAATATCGTTTACACGAATTATGGACATATCGGGAACATCAGCAAAAATGACTGAATTTTGTGCTCTGTTTTGTTGTGCGTAATTGGTTTTGACCAAGCCAACAACCAGAATAATGCATAAAAAAGCGTTTCTTATTTTCATCGTTTTATCTTAGAATTGAATTAGAAATAAATACCTCATCATGATCTATTTTTTCAGAGGTACAATCTGTTCTGTCCAGGTTGGACTATTGATATAAAACTTACCATCAGCATAGTGTACAGGTTCAATCCCCAATTGAGGAAGTTTTTCCCATGAATGAAAGCTTTGACTATACGGATAAGGTCTTTTTTCATCCATTAAATAATGGCACGATGTCCATAAATTGCCGTCGGGTCCCTCAAACAAAGCATTGTGACCTGTTTCCTCATAGGGATCCTGAGTGTCTGTAAATTGTCCATTATCGTATCCTCCGCTGATTGCTAATTCTGGACGATACCCTTTTTTTCGGGTTCCAAAAATAGGTTCGCGGGAAACCAATTCCCAAGGCCCCATTGGGGATTTTGATTTTAATAATCCTACTTCATATCCGCGGGTCCAGGTAGAGAAAAACATGAAATAAGTTCCTTCCTTTTTAATTACAAATGGACCTTCAATTCCACCGATCATCCAATCGGGATAACCCGGCTGTTTTTTGTCTAAAAACTTCTCTATTGGAGTGGTTAGTTTTCCTGTTCTCAAATCAATTTTTGCCTGAAAAAGCCCGTTACCACTACAGTATAAATAGGTGTCGCCATTATCATCTTCAAATAAAGTAGCATCGTTATTATACTGATTGGTCAGCGGACCGTTTACTAATTTATAGGGTCCTGTAATTTTATCTGCCGAAAAAAGCCAAATACTGTGTGTAATCATTCCTTTTGGATCTTCCTTGGTAACCTTACCGCTGTTTACAGTAAGCCAGTATTTATTTTGAATAAAGTGAATTTCAGGTGCCCAGAAACGGCCATTATAAGGGCAGTCTTCCTGCAGTTTCCTGGCATCAATTAAATAGGAATGAAATTTCCAATGTATCAGATCATCTGAAACTAAGAGTTTAACGCCCGGATTGGGTCCTGTCCATACAGGATTAGAAGTTCCTGTGGCATACCACTTTTCACCTACTTTATTAATCATATAATCACGCATGGAAAGTAGAGAATCTCTTGTTATGGGATTTGTATATTTAAATACTTTTTCGGCCTCATTTGTTTTTAGTTTTTTTGCTGTATCGTTTTTTTGTGCAGATGAAACAGAGAAAAAAATCAAAAAAAGTACCATAAGCTGGTTTCGCATCATTTCTGTTTTTTTTAAAATTTTAAAATTATTAGCTGATAAAACTTTGGACTATTATGATCCTCTTTAGCTATTAATTTGATGTTTATCATTTCCATTTTATCTATATTTAGCCTCATTACATTATTTTCCAAAGACACGATCTGAGCAGGTTTATCATTTACAAGAATTGTCATGTTATCCATTTTAAACTCATCTATAATACTTATATCTAAAAATTTACCTGACTTATTTTTATTTAATAATTGATATGAAATAAAGGAACGGGTACTTCTCCATGACTTTCCATCATCGTAGCCAGAATTGCTTTTTTTGCCTTTATAAAAATGATCTACTTCTGACTGCTGCTCGCCGCAGTTAATTTTATCTACAGTTTTAGATTCAATAGCCATTGCATCAATTTCCTGCTGTTTCAATACGTCATGTTTTTCTTTGAACTGTTCTTTTGAGTAGTTTTGAAAATACATTTGATAACGTGCATCATGTACCTCAAAAAAAGGTTCTAATTCTAATGAATCTAAACTAAAACGCATATGGCCTAATTCCTTAAGTTTTTTAATATAATCTGCCTTATCCCCTACCAAAGTATACGCTTGATCCAGTGGGTAATATTTGCCGCTTGCGGTATGCCCCATTCGACTGTCGTCAGCAAACAAGCCATCTAAATCTTTTGCAGATGTTTTAGCGGCCAGTACAATAGGGCCGTTGACAAAAGCACTCCAGTTTGAACCATCAGGCAGACCTTCTAAATGTGTAGAAGTTTTGAATTTAACCCTTATGTGATCACCGGATTTCCATTTTCTTTTCAGTACCACATAGTCAGAGGGCTTGGCTTCTATCTTTTGAGATTTTCCATTTATTGAAATTTCAAAATTTTCAGCCCATTGCGGACAGCGGATATTCAATGAAAATGTTTTCGCTTTTTTTAGTTTCAACACTAAATCGGTATTATTTTCAAACGGAAATTTTGTGGTTTGTTCTATCTGAATATCTGTTTCTTTCCATTGCAATACTGAAGGAATAAAAAGGTTTACAAAAACGTCATTGTTTGTATGACTGTAAATTAACTCCCCGTATTTAGAATGATTTTCAAGCCCTGAACCTACGCAGCACCACATACTGGTTTCAGGCTGGGAATAAACACGATAATGGTTGGGCCTGATAGGAGTAAAATATACAAAACCTCCTTTTTGGGGATGCTGGCTTGAAAGAATGTGATTGTAAAGCGTGCGTTCATAGAAATCGAGATAACTCACATCATTTTTATCCAGAAACAAGGCCTTGCTTAAACGTTCCATATTGTACGAGTTGCAGGTTTCAGGCCCTTGATTTGACTTGACCATACTGCTGAAATCATCCGTTGGATTGAAATGTTCCCCGACACTATTACCTCCAAAAGCTACGCTGCGTTTTTGAGTAACATTCTTCCAAAAAAATTCTGCCACGTCTGACCATTCCTTATTTCCGGAAAGTACTGCAATTTTTTCAAAGCCAATAACTTTTGGAATTTGGGTATTGGCATGCAGTCCTGTTAATTTATCTTCTTTTTTCAATAACGGATTTAGAAGCGCCAGATGGGATATTTTTTCTGCTGTTTCCAGATACTTCTTATCCTTTGTGATGATATACAAATCTGCAAAAGATTCATTTATACCGCCATGTTCTGTTTTTAAGATGTTCTGTATCTGCTCATAAGATAGAGGATGGATGAGTTCTATAAACCAGTCTCCAAGTTTTATCAAAATATCCTTTGCCTCTTCATTATCGGCATAATGATAAGCATCATTTAAGCCAGCAAAAAGTTTATGGATATTGTATAGCGGTACCCATGTATTATTTAAGCCAAAACTGCTTCCGTCTATATCGCCGTTGTGAAGCCGATCCCAAAAAATCTTTCCCTGTGGAATTCCGCCCACATAACCATTACCATTTTTTTCCTGGCATACCGCTAACTCTGAAACCATATAGTCCAGCCGATTTTTAAGCTCAATATTTCCTGTAGAAGCATACATCATTGCCAGAGCAGAAAGATAATGCCCTGCAATATGCCCGTCCAGTCCTATACTTTCCCAATTGCCGTATCGATCTGCTTTTACAGGAAGTCCTGAAGCCATGAGGTATGGAGCTAAAAGTTTATCAGGATTAAGCGCAAAAATATACTTAAGATCTACATCCTGAGCATTTTTAAATGGCCCGTCTTTTAATCTTACTTCACTTAAATTAAATGGCTGCATTTGAGCTACGGCAGAGGATCCAATGAATAATCCCAGCAGACAATATGAAATTTTGTATTTCAATAAAAGATTTCTCATAATATTTTTTTGTAATTAAAAGCCTGCTGTTTTCAACTTTAAAAGCCTTTTGCAAGTGTTTCATCAACCTGAAGTCTTATCTTTTTATAAATTTTCTACTTATTGTAGATGTCCCATTGATTCCGTTAATAAAATAAACTCCGGCAGGAAGTAACTCTATTTTTATTCTGGTATTCCCGCTTTTCAAAGTTCCTGAATTCATTAAAGTTCCTTGGGCATTAAAAATTTTATAATCAAAATCAGAAGACAGCTTATCAACAAAAATTTCCTCCAAAGCAGGATTTGGATATAATTTGAAACCAACCTGATCATCTAATTGATTTTGAACTGTGCCTAATGTGGTAAACTCCAACGGAAGCGCAGCGGCATTATATCCGTTTTTTTCACTTAAGTAAAAATGAAATGATGAAACTAGCGGCTCACTTCCGACTGTCACAGGATAAAATCCTGCAGTATTATTTACTGTCTTTAATGTGTAACTTCCTGCAGGTGCCTTAATACCAATGTAAACCGGATTCATTTGATTAACAGTTAAGGCTTTTGGTGTTGAGACATTTCCGGTTCCATTGAAAATAAATGTACCTGAGCCACTCAATAAAACAGGTGTATTTGCCGGAATTATACCCTGAATTATATCGCAGGTAATTTTAGTAGATGAAGGCTGCATCGTATAAGCTGTTATACCCTGAGGTATATGGGCTTCAAATGGAAGAACTAAAACATCATAACCTGCAATAGTTTTGGAAAAGGATGCAGATACAGCTGAAAAACCGAAAGGAACATTAAAATCACCTCCCTGATCGATTAGATTTAAATTTTGACACGACATTGCAGATACTACATTGTCAGCAGTGTTATTGGCAGTGACATAAAAAACACTGTTTTTATTTGCAGATTTGGCCCGCCAATTCTGGGATGAACTGATGCCACTGATGTTTCTAAAATCTAATGATACATAGTTGATACTTTGCAGTGCATCCATCAGAAGGCTGTCATCATCTGAATATATCCCTCCAAATTCGGTTGCTTTTTCATCAGCAATATTAAAATATACATCACCCAAATTTAAAGTAAGTACTGAACTGTAATTAGAGTTTCGCAAGCCAATAACTCCCGTACATCCATCTGTAAGAACGGATTTAGAAATATCAAATGTCAAATCAAATTCAACCCCTGCAGGAAAATTAAATTTTCCATAATTTTTAGACTTTACTTCTCCATTATCATTGATATAATACAATGTTGTATTATCAGTATTGCCCTGATTTGCAGTAGTAAAACTTTTAACATGCATTATAAATTTATTGTAACGATTATCTAATTTCAAGTATCCATTAGCATCATTCATATTGGGACTTATCAGGGGACTTGCGTTTGAAAACGTCACTGTTTTGCCACTAATCTGATACGTTGTTCCAAATGTAGGACTTGTAACAGATTGATTCTCAATTTTAGCGTAATGAACTTCTTTACTGCTCATTTGTGAAGCTATTTTTTCCTTATTCTTTTCAAATGTCAATGTAATAAAACTCGAAGCCTCAATACTTATTACCGGACGAAATGTTTCAGCAAAATTCATTGCCGTATTTTGCATATCAATGCTCTGACTGGTAATTGTTTTAGTGCCTTTTACCGAATAAAATGGTAAATCGACAGTAAGATTATAGGTGTTTTGCGATGGGTTAATTATGGTGAGAACAATTTTATCAACGGCATCATTTATATACGAAGACCCTTTAAGTTGGGCAGTAGCATCACTCCATGTTGATTCTATGCGCGTTGTACCTGTAGTGAATTTTGCATATTGAGAAAGAATATAGCCTCTTTTGGTAATTGCTCCGTCCAGTGTTCCGTTTGTACCATCTCCCATTAGTCCATAATATCGTTTAGCGGCGTAGTGGATCCAGGCATTGACATTTCCTAATAAAGCATCATTGACACTATTTGCAAAACTAAAAGCATCAATTCCCCAATTGAAATCACGAACTGTACCTCCGGAATTCCAGTTAATTAAATATTCTGTCATCCATATTTCCTTGTTATAATTCTGAAATTCTTTGTATTTTGACTGAATGCCACCATACTGATGGACTCCGTAAACTTCAAAGTTTAGCATGGTGTCAGCATTCAAAAAAGCATCTGAAAAAGCATCTGAATACCCTACACTTTCTGGCGCAATAACTTTACAATTAATCAGATGACCGTAATTTTTAACAAAAGCAGCTATCTGTACAGGTGTCCATATACAGCCTTGATAGGTTGCCCTTTCATCAGGCTCATTTTGAATTGAAATATAATCGAGTTCTACTCCATTATCCCGAAGATATGTTACATAACGATTAAGATACAAGGCATAATCCTCATAATGCTCTTCTTTCAGGTAGCCAATTTGCTGAACTCCATTTGCATCTGTATAAACCGCAACTTCGCTATTGTTCGTTTTCCATTCTGCTGGCATTGTCCAGGGACTGGCAAAAATCTTTAATCCTAAATCATTTTTGGCTAATTTTGCCGTTGCAAGGGTTGAGGGCCAGTTATTCTCAGCCGGAATATAAAGCCGCATAATGTTATACTCTGCTTCACTGTTTGTACCCCAAATTTTTTTTATTTCATCTGTAGACATGTAATTATAACCAAATTGGGGGCTGCATACAAACCCTCCAAAACCAGTAATTTTTTGATACGTTTTGTTTTTATCAATTTGTACTTTTGCATTTTGAGCACTTACCTCAACAGATGATGTAAATAAAACCGCAATCAATATTAAACTTAATTGGTATAATTTTCTCATAACCTTTATAGTATTAGTTAATAATAGTAATCGATTAAAAAATTAGAATTTATCCTGGTAAAAAATATCACTTTCCGGAGCTCCCAAATATGCTGGTTTTAATCCTCCTGTATCTATTAGAATTTTCTCCAGTACAATTCCGGGATCTAAAACCCGAAAACGCATGGTGTGTTTTCCTGCTTTTGAAATAATATGTTTGGTTGAGGAATGTATTAAATGCTCTGCCTGCCATTTTCCCAATTCTCCGCGGTATTTTCCATTAAAATTCACAAGCTTTGGTTTTTCTCCATCAAAAGAAATTTCATAACGGAGGCCTTTATTACTGTTAAAATTAAGAGTAGGAGCCAGAAGCAGTTCGACATTAAATTCGCCTGTTGAGACAAAATCAATTTCATATTCTACAAAAATATTTTCTCCTGTGCCCGGATAAATTTGCTGTGGAAATGTAGTAATACCACTTTTTGTTTTTCCAAAATCAGGAATCACTTCCCAATGGATTTTCTCTGAGTTATTTAATTGAGAAAAATGTTCTGCCTCTATGGAAACATAACCGTCTTTTTCGCGAAATACTTTCGCTGCAGGTTTATTCGGTTTAGAAACATAAGTAATTTGTGGCAATATGTTTTTAGGAGAGTCGTGCCACGCTTTGTATCCAATTCTCATCTGATCCATAATATGGGTCCATTTCCCGCCGGCAATTTCATTATTGTATTTATTTTGAAGAATAGAGTCCCTTTCAAAATAGACTTTTACTTTATCTGCATAACTATTGGCAAGGACATTTCCTTCAGCAGCGAGTTTTTTATTTTTAGCCTGTGCATGATACATTTCATAAAGGTTGCTGCAGGCATCTACAGGATATAAAACCAATTGAAAATAGGCATCTCTATATTCAGTTGGAATATCGTTGTAAATTCGATAGGCATCGAGTGCTAAATTTTTGTAATCATTGACAACGGTTTCAAATTCGTTATAGTTGTCCAGACTGTAGGTACTGCTGTCCAGCATTTCAGGGGTAACTCTCCTGTTGAATTTTGGATAGGTGTTTAATATGCCTGCTATTTCTTTTGCATGTTTTGCACCAAATTGCTCGGCTGCCCATTTCTCTGTAAATTCCAAAAGATTCTGAGAGTTGAATTTTTCAGGGCTCCATGCCATGTCTAAAAAGAAACTGACAGGGAACTCCATTGGTTTAAGATCGCCTACATTTACAATCCAAATTTTATCAACTCCATGCGAATAAGTGAGATTCATCTGCTCCCAAACTCTCTGTATCGGACTTATGTTAATCCATTTTGAGTTTCTGGGACCTCCAACGTAATCAAAGTGATAGTACATGCCGTAACCGCCTTTGTGAAGCGGCTTAGTGAGATCAGGTAGTTTACGCACATTTCCCCAGTTGTCATCACAAAACAGCAGCGTAACATCATCAGGAAACCGCATTCCCTGGTCATAATAATCCTGTACTTCTTTATATAAAGCCCAAACCTGTTGGGTTTTTTTAGGATTTTTACCCGTCTCTTCTGCAATAATACGGCGCTGTTCTTTTACGATATTCTCCAGAAGGCTTATATTAGTTCCTTCGCTCATTGCTTCATCTCCATCTCCGCGCATTCCTACAGTAACCACTTTCTCCCAGTTTTTACTGCGCTTGATACCGCTTTTCCAGAATTGATCTAAAACTTCTTTATTTTTGGTGTAATCCCAAATATTAGGAAGGTTATTTTTTTTAATATACCGATGCCAGTCAGTCTGTGCCAGAGCCATCGGTTCGTGATGGGATGTACCCATTACAATTCCCATTTCATTCGCCAAAGGTCCGCTTGCCGGATCATCATCATAAAAAGCACTTCCCCACATTGCCGGCCAAATATAATTGGCTTTTAGACGAAGCAGTAATTCAAAAACTTTTTCATAAAACTTGCTGCTGAAACCTCCAAATGTCGCTTTTGACCAGCCGCTTAGTGACGGAGCTTCATCGTTTAGAAAAATTCCTCTATATTTTACAGCAGGTTCCCCATCGCTGTATATTCCTTTTAGAAAATAAATATTTTCTTTTTTTTCTATGGGAACATCTGCCCAGTAATACCAGGGTGAAACACCAATTTGTCTGGATAATTCATAAATTCCATAAATAGTTCCGCGCTTGTCACTGCCTGCAATTACAACTGCTTCTTCTACTCCTCTGAATGGATTTTTTACGTTTTGGATAATAAATTTTTCATTTTTTCCTTTGAGGAGTTTTCCATCTATTTTTTTCTGTTTTATTAGTTCATCAATCACCGAATTAGTGCCTATCATTCCAATTATAATTAGGGGCGAAGACTGATTTGGATTTTGATTAAAAATTAATGGTCTGCTGCCGGTAATTTTTTCAAAATCAGATTGTAAATTATTAATTGCACGAAAAATACCTGCGTCTAGTCCGCTATTCACAAGAAAAGAAAGACTTGAATTCTTTTCTTTAAGAGCGATAACATCAGGAGTTCTTTCCTTTGTTATAAAAGGCTGGGCTGCTCTTGAAGGAATACAAGTGCAGATTAGGATTAATATTATTATAAATATGGAGAACCTTTTCATTGTATTTTTAAATTAGATGATTCAATTAATCGTAATGATCTTTTATTTTTATAATCTCTTTTTCAGCATATCTAAAAGACTATTATTGAAACAATAATGGAGCAAACATAAATAAATCGTGCCTCCATACAGGCCAGCTATGCCCGCCTGAATATTCACTGTATTTATATTTAATTCCCATCTGATCAAATTTACCTATCATTATTTTACAATTATTGAAAGCAATATCTTCTCTCCCTCCCATTGAAATCCATAATTGTCTGATATTTGAATTAATTTTTGTTGCATTATTTTTCATAAACTCATACTGAGGATCTGATAAAGCTGGATTATCAGCCCACCAGCCAGAACTAAAAACTCCCAGGTAACTGAACATGTCTGTGTTTTTAATTCCAGTATAAAGAGCCTGTAGGCCGCCCATTGACAATCCTGCTAAAGCACGGTTTTTAGTGCCTGCTGCAGTCCTAAAATTACTTTCAGCAAAAGGAATAACTGCTGTTAACAATTCATTTTCAAAAGCTTTAAGTACATTTTCGTTAAAACCCTTCAATCCGCCACCACCAGGTATGTTACCATCAAGCATGACAACTATCATTGGTACTGCCTTTTTTTGTGCTATTAAATTATCGAGAATTAAATTTACCTTGCCTTGAGCCGTCCAGCCTCTCTGATCTTCACCTCCGCCGTGCAGAAGATATAAAACAGGGAATTTCTCTGCACCGTTTTCATAATCCGGAGGTGTATAAACATAAATTTCGCGCCACGAATTAGTTACTTTTGAAAAATATTTTTTAATTACAATATTGCCATGTGAGACCATTTTTAAATCATAAAAATCTCCTTCCTTATTTGGAATTTCTATCCCGCTGGCTATACGTCCCATACCATAGAATGATTCACTAGCCGGATCAGCTACAGCTACACCGTCAATAATTAAGGAATAATAATTAAATCCTTTATTTATAACATCAGTAGTAACTGTCCATAATCCTGATTCATCTCTCGTCATATCGTATTTCCTGCCTAAATCAATTTGTAATCTGGAAGCTTCTGGTGCTTTGATTTTAAAAACCACCTTATTATCAGGCAGAATTCGAGGATATTTACTGTTACGGATATTGGTTTGAGCTGCCTCTCCTAAAATAGTATATTCGGGAAAAGTGGACTGATCGACAGTTTTGAACAAAAATTGTGAGAACATATATAAACCATTTTTCCATACTTTAAAGTCATGAACACCAGGCTCTATATAATAAATATGAGGTACATCATTCTTAAAGAGATAATCATGTGTACGCCTGCTGTTACCGATAAGACCATCATCGTCACCACAGGAAATCCAAAGTAATTTTAGCTTCTTTTTTGCTTCTTGCGGATTAGGAAGTAATTCCTCCGGCATTTTAGTATTAGGAGCTGCAGAGAATGCGCCCACCCAGGCAAATTTATCTAAATTCCCCAATCCGAAATTCAGGGACTGGCCTCCACCCATCGACAAACCGGCAATGGCGCGATGTTCTCTATCTTTAAAAATGGGGTATTTTTTTTCTATAAAAGGAATTAAATCATGGAGCAGATCCTTCTCAAATACTGCAAAGGCTTGTATCTTATCCGGAGACATTATATTTCCGGAAGCACTATCGTCTTTCATAGCTCTGCCATTTGGCATCACCACAATCATAGGTTCAATTTTTCCTTCTGCATAAAGATTATCTAATATTATCTGGGGACTTCCTCCGTTAAGCCATTCTTTTTCATCCCCGCCTATTCCATGTAAAAGGTACAATACAGGGTACTTTTTCTTTTTATCAAATCCGGGTGGCGTATAAACAGTTGCTTTTCTGACAGCACCTACTGTTTGAGATTCATAGCTGATGCTTTCAATTTTTCCAGCTGGTACATCTGAATTTAACTGATCAAAACCTATGGGGGCATGAATTCTAAAAAATTCTTTCCCGTTGTAAAATTTATATCCTAATAAGGAAAGCATTTTCTGTGCATAGCGTTTTCCTAATTCTCTGTAACCATCGGCAGTAAAATGTAAGTTATCAGATGCTGCTTTACAGCCGCTGGATGAAATCACGTAGGAATTAGGTATGGTCTGCGGAAGCGTAGCAATGATTTTGTTCATGCTGGCACATTTACCGTTCTGGTCTTCGTTTACCGTTTCTCCAGAAAGCAGCGGCACTTTTTTTGGGTCTAAATTCAGGTCTTTTATCAAATTGTCGTAGACTATCTTTAGCTTCTTTGTCCAGAGCGTATCACCTGTATTCGACTCACCCTGATGTACCAAGATTCCTTTAATGACTCCTTTTTTTTGTGCAATTCTGGCCATATCCACAAGTCTTTGATACGGATTGCCATTGTACTGTTTGATCATTCCTTTCATCCAGTCAGGTGCCGTTGCAGTATAATCCTCAGACTTATCTTTATCAAAAAGTTCAATTTTACAACCTCCAACGGCAACATTTATAATGCCTATTTTTATATATTCCGGAAGATTTGCTGTCATTGTCTTACCAAAATAATCAGTTGGCGTTAATCCGGTCGTACAACGGCATAATGGCGGCACGGCTTTATACCAATTCCCCATTTTACGGCCGATTTCGGGACAGTCTACGGCCTCTAAAACCTGAAATCGATCATCGATCCCAACGGTATCCTGAGGTTCTATTTTAGCGTTGCCTTCCATATTAGACTGTCCAAAACTTAAATAAACCTGAAAATTAGGATCTTGAGAATACCCTTTTTGTCCGATTGAAAATAAGACTGCAAATGCAAAAAATCTAATTATTGATTTCATAGTACATAATTTGTTTAGTGTCAAAAAATCATTTAGCGGTGGGGAACTTAGAAATTGCTTTCAAACATTTAGTTCCCATCATACTTTTATTTAAATAAATCCAAATCTACAGCTTGTCCCATTGTGAGATAACCCAGTTCGTTTGGATGCAGAAAGTCATTGTCATGCATGTTCGCTAAAATCGTTTTTGAGCCAACTCCTGAAGCCATTACTTTATCAAAATCAATTACAGCATCAAAGCTGTTGCTATAGCGAATCCATTCATTTACAATATCACGCGCATCTTGTTTGTAGGGCGCATCATAAAATGATTTTTGAAAGGGTAAAATGGTACATCCGTACACTTTTATCCCTTTAGCATGTGCTTTACCTATCATTATTTTATACGCTTCAATAAGTTCTTTGGCTTTTAGAGGCGCATCTTCAGCACGCTTTATGCCACCAATATCATTTATTCCTTCCAGAAGAATTAACCATTTTGTTCCTTGCTGAGAAAGTACATCTCTATCAAAACGATTCAATGCCGTGGGACCTAATCCTCCCTGCAGCACACAATTTCCTCCAATCCCTAAATTTAAAACTCCAATATGCTCCGTTTTTTTATCTGCCAGCAAACGTGCCGCCAGAATATCTGTAAAACGATTCTGCTTATTTGTGCCGGATCCTCGGCCGTCTATAATAGAATTTCCCATGCAGACGATATTAGCTGCATTTTTAGAAGCACTAACATCTACTCCCATAATCGAATACCAGTGGTCTGTTTTTACTGCTCCGGCAAAATCTTTATCATTAAGATGATCTCCTTTCAGTATATAAGAAGTCGTACGAGAACCGGGATGACCTGATGTTTTTTGTGAAGTGGCTCCATAATAAATGGTAACTGCTAAAAGCTGACCTGGCTTTAAATCAAAATTAAAAGCATCTGAAAACACTTCCTCTCCAGGATTTATGGTTATACCGGAACTTCCATTAAAACTAAGGATCTTCTGACTTTTCAAGTCAATAATCGGAGCAGCTGCAACATCTGCAATACTTACGGATTTCAAAACAGTTGGCTGATCACTGAATATGTTGGAAAAATGCAGACGCAGTTTATTTCCTCCGATGGAAACCTTAATAATTTGTCGGAGTGTATTCTCTGAGAGCCCCGGTTCAGGAGGCATATTATTGGGCTCCACAAGCATCTGGGCAGTAGCCCATGTACCAGTCCAGTTCTCAATACCAGCCCTGGCTGATACTTTTTCCTGTGTCTGGCCGGATTTACAGCCCAAAACCAAAAAGAAGAGATTTGAAAGCAGTAACAATTTGATATATTCCTTTTTCATGTTTCTTTTTAAAGATTGAATACTAATTTTTATTCTTTTTATCCGCCGTTATTTTAGCAGACTTCACCTAAATTATTTTACATTATGCTGTATTGGTACAGCTCCAAAATAACTTGGGTGTTTGTTATCGGGATTCACTACAATTTTCTCCAGTACAATTTCCGGATCAATCATAAAAATTTTTAAGGTATGCATACCTGGTTCTTCTACTTCCAACTCGACATCGAGCCATCTTAAATTATCAAAAACTTCATTTCGACGCTGTTTGCCATTGCCAATAAAAGTAATGTCATCATTTAAAGCCGGGAGTGGTTTTAGCACTTTTGAATGCGCTAAATTTGATGGTGTATACTCTCCAAAAGTATCAACGAGTCCTTTTCTGGCATCAATAAATTTTGGCGCCTGATCATTTAAAGATGCTGCAATCCTAAGTCCTCTCTCCGGATTAATATCCTGGGTAGGAAGAATGCCTAAACAGACTTTTACTTTTTCTGCTTTGGGGAGAAATATTTTATATTCTAATCTGGGCGCTGTATCGGGATTTGCACTTGGGGCGGTTACAGGAGTAATTCCCATACTGGCATCTGATCTTCCTAAATCAGGGAGAACAATCCACTTTGCATTCTTGCCCGCTATATTTGCATTGTATTTGTTTGAAGGTATAGAAAATTCTCCAGTCAAACTTCCAAAATAAGGTTCCTCCACTTTTGGCACCGCTCCTTTTTCAGCAGTTACCTGTACCTCAACTCTTTTTTTTCCCTGGCTAATTTCGATCTTACCGTTAAAGGTTCCGTCCAATAAAGTATTCCAGTCTATAGCTACCTGAATACGGGTTTCTTTTTGAACAATTCCACCAAATTGGCTCAATCTAATCCAGGGTTTATCTGCTTTTGCTGTAAATTCAAAACTTCCTGTACCACGGTTAAATACATCAATATAATAGCTTGATTTAGCCAATGCGTCGAATAAGGGTAGTATTGCTTTTTCAGCTGTATCAGGCCATGACAATTCAGTTCCCTCGATAGCTACTCCAATCTTTGGTTCAGGTAATGGTTTTATTTCTTTCATTTCGGGCAGTGCATTGGCCTTTGGCATTGACCACATTTTATAACCTATATGAACATCACTCATCATATATTTCCATTTTCCTTTTGCTATTGAATCATTATAATAGTCGCTCCACTTTTTATCTTGTTCAAAAAGGTCCTGAGCACGTTTATAAAAATCATTCGCACTAACCCGGCCTTGTTTCGCATAAAGCATATTTTTATCTGCTGCAAGATAAATTTCAGCCACTGTGGCTGAAGCTTTAGCTGGATACAATACTAATTGATAATAAGCATCCTGAGCCTCAGCAGGTATTTTTGACTGCAGTTTTTCTGCTTTGTCCGCTACCTCTTTCCATAGTTTCAAAACCCGGTCTGATTCCTGGTAATTGACAATGCTGAAAATATTAGCTGTCTGGGCTTCAGGCTTGCGCCAAAGATTATATTTAGTATATTTTGATACGATATCAGCAATTTCCTCCGCATGTTCTTTTCCAAAGATTCTGCCCGCCCAGTCAACAGTATAATTCCATACCTGATCAGCAGTAATTCCATCTGGATTCCAGGCAAAACGCATAATAAAATCAATAGGAAGTTCCTTTGGCTTAAGATCTCCTACATTCACAATCCACAATTTATCGATTCCTGACTGGTAAGCTAAATTAAACTGCTGCTGCAATTTAGGAATTGTGGTGGTATTGATCCAGCGATCGTTCCATGGACCGCCATTCATATCAATGTGATAATACAGTCCGCCTCCGCCTTTTCTATTCTTTTCTTTTTCCGGATAAGTGCGGCGTATATTGCCCCAGTTATTATCACAAAACAGAAGGATTACATCATCGGGCACTGTAAGTTCCGCATCGTAATACCGCTGTACTTCTGTAAAAATAGCCCAGACCTCCGGATGATTTTCAGGACTGTCTTTATATATTTTTTGAATGATTTCCCGCTGTCCTTTAATAACATTTTGAAGTGTTTTGATGTTTTCAACGTCATTTCCCTCGCCCATTGCCACATCCCCTTCACCACGCATACCTATGGTAATCATATTATCAAAATTTTTATTGCGCTCTATCCCTTTATAAAAAAACTGATCAATATTTTTTTTGTTTGTGGCATAATTCCATTCTCCAATTTCTGTTTTTCTATCTGTATATTCTTTTTGTGAACGCATCATTGGTTCATGATGTGAAGTTCCCATTACTATTCCGTATTCATCAGCCGTTACAGGATTAAGAGGATCATCTTCATTAAAGGATTTCCCCCACATTGCCGGCCATAAATAATTGGCTTTTAAGCGGAGCAGCAATTCAAAAATATTGACATACATTTTAGAATTGATTCCGCCATAGGCTTCTCTTGCCCACTGTCCAAATGAAGGCTCTTCATCATTGATAAAGATTCCGCGATATTTCACTTTTGGCGAACTTTGAATGTACCTGCCCTGTTTTACGTAAAGCTGTTCTGATTTTTGAATTGGAACATCAGCCCAAAAATACCATGGCGATACTCCAATTTTTTCCGAAATATCATAAATTCCATAGATGGTTCCTCTTTTATCGCTCCCCGCAACTATTAACTGGCCATCTACTGTTTGAATTAAAAAAGATTCCCATTGTCCTTTTATTTCAGAAACATCAATTTTTTTTGCTGCAATTAATTTATCAATACTAGCACTTTTGCCAATGGTTCCTATAACAATGGAGTTGCTTTGCGGTCTGGCATTTTCAAAAACCATAGAAGTTGTACCTGTTACTTTGCCAATATCATTTCCTAAATCTTTAGCTGCACGAATAATGCCTTTCCAATCTTTTGAATCAACAAAAATTGAAGCTGATTTACCAGTAGAAGCAATTGTAAAAGCTTTCTCTTCTTTTTGATGTAAAACATACTGAGAAGGGCTTTTATAGTCACTTGTTTTAATTGACTGGCCAAATGCATTGGTCACTAAGAACAGCATTACTATTAGTCTGTAAAAGTTCAAATTGCATGGAATCATGATTACCTATTTTTATTATAATAATTTAGAATTTGGCAAATAGTGCATGATGGTTAGACATACGGTTTCCTAAACTCAAATATGAAAGTTTTTTTTAATATCTATCCCTTAAAAGCTGTGACGGTTTGATTAATATTCATTTCTCTAATGTCTTATTGCGGCTGAGCGTCATTTGCAGCTGTAGCATATAATCCTACTAATGCTCCTGTAAAACCTCCTGCTACATTTGTTGACAGAATATCTCCGGAAACTGGCGCGCCTAAGTTTACAAAATCGCTGCCGTTTAGAGCATAACTAAACTCATAACTGTCTCCTGCTGCTTTTACCTGAAGACGAATGTTTTTCTTAATATCAATTTTAGTACTTGCTAAAATTTTTGATTGTCCTTTTTCTGTTCTTTCCAACAAGATATAGGTATCTTTTCCTTTTTTTGTTACACCAAAAACATAATTAAAATGCTCGTTTTGTAAACATACAATACCAGCTAAATATTTTTCAGATGCTGGTTTGTAATCAATTGTTGCTGAAAATGAAAAAGTATTGTGCTGTTGTCTGTAAAAAAGTGTCGATGTTGGTTTCAATTCTTTGATATTTACTTCAAAGGGTTTGATCTCCAATCCTTTTTTAGTTACTAAAGCAAAACTCTCACGCGGTCCTCTGAGTCCAATCCATCTATAATCTAACTTTTGAGCGGTAAAATTTTCGGTAAACGTAAAATTTCCGTTAGGGAAAAATCCATCTTTGCCGGTTTTATTTTCAATAACTCCTTTAGGCATTTTAATTTTTGGTTCCAAAGGAACTAATCCGTTTTCAAACACCGGAAAAATGCCCGACCAGTCTACAGGCAGCATAAAAGTTTCGCGTCCTGTATTTACTCTGTCCTTATCATTTGGCCTAACACCTAAAAAAACTCCATAATACTTATTATCGGGACCTAATACTAAGTCTGCATGTCCGGCCCAGTCTACTTTATCAGCTCTGTCTTTAGGGAAATATCTTTGTGTAAGAATCGGGTTATTTGATGCGGGTTTAAAAGGCCCTTTGGGGCTATCACTCACAAAAACAACTTCACTATGGTTTCCTCCTGTACCACCCTCGGCACACATTAAATAATAACGTCCGTCTTTTTTATACAAATGAGGTGCTTCAATCCATATTGGTTTTTTAGAAAGATCTACACCTCCATCCACTATAATTTTGTCAGTACCCGGAATTACTTTATCATTTTCAACATCATATTCCCAAACTTTGATTACACGATGGCCCTGATACAATTCTTTTCCTTTATCCGGAGCATCGTTATGTACGACATACCCTTTTCCGTTATCATCAAAAAAAATGCAGGGATCTATTCCGTCAAAAGCTAACTTTATAGGGCTTCCCCAACCTTTTAGAGGATCTTTTGTTTTTACTATAATATTGCCCAGACCTCCTGAAAATGCTGTCACAATCATATAGAAAGTATCATTGTGCGGGTTATAAGTAATACCTGGGGCATATACACCTTGACTGATACCGGTGTCATGTGGATTAAATTCTGAAACCTTATTTAATACCCCTCCAAGGTCAGTCCAATTTACTAAATCTTTAGAATGGAAAATGGGCACGCCCGGAAACATCGCAAATGACGAACATACCATATAATAATCATCTCCTTTTCTGGTTATTGCAGGATCAGGATAACATCCCTGTAGAATTGGAGAATAAAATTCGTCCGGTTTTAATGGATTATTTCTATAAATGTTATCATTACCCTGGTAGATAACATTAGAGAAAACAGGAGTTTTTTTATTTTGTTTTTTTATAAGAGTGTCATTTGCACCTATTATTTTGAAAGACAAGAGAAACAATAATGGAAATAAGAAAAATATTTTTTGCGGCTTCATTTGTAATTGTTCATTTATTGTTAAAAATTCTGAAAAGCTAAAATGTAAGTTTAAGAGACCTGGATATTGTAACTGAATTCATAATTTAAAAGCCGAGGGAATTACCCCCCGGCTTCTTACTAAAGCAAATTTATAAACCAACTCACAGAAGTTATTCTGTAAAATCAACACTTACAATTGCGGTAAAATTTACTCTAGCATTAATATTAATAGCCTGGATTTTGGTAGGCGGCCTTATCTGCTTGCGACATTTCCATACCATCTAACTGGCCTTGCGGTATCGGACGCAAATAATGATGTGGTTCTATAGTTCTTGTAACTACCTGTGGTGTATGATCACCGTAATTTGAGCCTCCAATAGAGTAGGTTCCAGCAAGTTCGTTCCATTTTTGAGTTCTTACTAAATCATACCAACGATAGCCTTCCCCGTAATATTCACGGGAACGTTCAGCTAAAATATAGTTAATATCAATGATAGCAGGAGTTGTACTTGTCAACAAGACACTATTATCGGCACTTTTTGCTACTTTACCATTATTATCCCAGCGCCATTTCCCTGCACGGGATCTTATTACATTTACAAGATCTCTTGCTGTCATGGAACCAGTAGCCCCTTTTACTGCAGCTTCTGCGGCAACAAAATAAAGTTCTGAAAATTTAGCAACCGGAAATGGTCTGGTACTGCCGGAATTTGGCTGTCCTAATCCCCCGGCATTATCAGTACGATATGGTCCTAATTTCCATAAACCCGGATATACTATTCGGTTAATTCCTAAGGGAGAGATTACATAATCAGCTCTGCCTGGTAAAACTCCGGCACCTACACCATTATCACCTGCTCCCGAAGGATATACAATCGGTGTACCTGGTTCGTTGTTCAGAAAAGTGATAATAGCGTCACCTGGTTTTACCGGTAATCCATTTGCATTATACAATGTCGGAACATCGGTTAATCCAGTTCCGATCAAATTCCAGTTTCCATGGTAAACGGCCGCAAAGGTTCCATCATATCTTGAATCATTTGTTTTATCAGCAAACGTTTTTGTAAAAACTTCAATTGGCGGTACCATTCTAACCCAGGGACGTCCCAAAAATTGATCAGCTGCACGCTGCACAGTAGAAACTGCAGCTCCGGCAGCATTTTTACTTCTTATTGCCGTATAATTAAATGTCCCCATCCAGCCTGCAAAATTATCAGGTGAACCTCCGCTGCCATAGGTAAGACTTGCGCCATTGTAATATTCACTTGCCTCCGTATGGTCTGCATAAAGCATTAATTCTTTATTACGGTCATTAGATCCTAAATTCACATCATAATAGTATGGCAATAATGCATATGATCCAGGATTATTTATACCCTCTAAGGCTAAATTATAAGCCTGTTGAAAATACCACTGTGCATTGTGACCATCTGGATCTGTTCTTGGCGTATCGGGATATGTTGGAATACTATTTGGGTTTTCCAACCACCATGCATATGTCAGGTAAGCTTTTGACAAGATTAAACGAGCTAAAGTTTTAGTTGCAGTACCAGTTAATCTGGGAGCATCAGGTAGTTCATTCACAGCTGATACTAAATCAGGAAAAATAGCCTTAGTATACACCTCTGTTACTGTATTGCGTTTTGAAGATCTCGATGGCTTGCTGTTAAATTTTAGTTCACCCGTTCCTAAATCTAAAGGCACACCTCCAAATGTCTGTACAAGTAAGAAATAATCAAAGGCTCTAAAAAACTTTGACTCAGCAATTAAGCTGCTTGCAACCCCTACAGCCGCACCATTTTCTATAATTCCGCTAGCCGTATTGATATCATTGTATGAATTATTCCACACTACATCAGCTCGGCTCGAAGTAGGATTAATAACTCCTACTCCTGATAAATCATGATCTTTAAAATTTCCATCTGCCTGCTGTCCGTAAGTAGCTTCATCTGTACCGGTTTCAACAGAATTATAATAATAAGCTTGTCCATATATCCATCTCAAATGGGCATAATGCGAGGTTAATCCCTGTATTACTCCTTGCTCCGTCTTAAAATAGCCAGGCTCATAAAAATCATGTGGTTTTTCTTCTAAAATATCTGAACAGCCTGCTAAGGAGAACAAAACTGCTGATCCTATAATTAAATTTTTAAAAATATATCGTTTCATGTTTCTTCTTGATTAAAATATTAAATTAAGTCCGAATAAATAATTTCTCGTGGTAGGTGTATTTGTACCAATGACCAGGAATCTACGTTGATAAGAAGCTACAGCCTGATTTTCATCTCCGTATGAATTTGTTTCCGGATCCATTCCTGACTGTTTATGATAAGGAGAGAAGAGAACAAAAGGGTTTTGTGCCGTAAAATAAAGTCTCAACTTTTCAATTCCTAAATTCCTCATAAACTCCTGATCTAATGTGTATCCCAGAGTTAATGCTCTTATTTTCACATACGAAGCATCAAAATAACCCATTGTTGACATATATTTTGGATTATCACCACTTCTGATACCTCTTGGATTTGGGTATTCAGCATCTCTATTATCTGGTGTCCAATAGTCCACATCTACGTTACTTCTTCTTCCGTTAAGTAAATTAAGGTAACCAGCTCCTCCATAAAGGGTGCTTACTAATACCCCACCGCTTTTAAAGGCTCCAACAGCTGAAAAATCAAAACCTTTATACGTTAGATTTGTATTAAATCCTCCTTGAAAATCAGGATCAGTATCAATGATTTGTCTATCACTTGCATTAATTGCACGTGTTGGCGATCCATCGGCATTATAATCTCCTGTATATTTAACTTTTATTGATCCTACTACTGTTCCCTGCTGGTTTATACCAGTTGGTCCAGGCTCCAGGATAGACATATATGGATCACCCTCCTGCCAGATACCTACTTTTTGATAATCATAAATAGAATTTATATTATGCCCTACAAACCAAGAGTTGCTCTCATCTCTTTGAGATCCCGAAGCAAGTGCAACGAGTTTATTCTTATTGGAATATAAGTTAAATCCAACTGACCAGCTCAATCCTTTTGGATTATCCAAAATGACCCCGTTTAAAGATATTTCGTAACCTTTGTTTTCAGTTTCTCCAACGTTTGCAACGTACCCACTAACACCAGATGTTGCTGGCAAACCTACTCTTTGCAGCAAATCTTTTGTATGTGTCTTATAATATTCAACTGTACCAGACAGGCGATTATTAAAAAATCCAAAATCTATTCCATAATTCCAAGTGGTAGAAAATTCCCATCCTAAATCCGGATTTGGCAATTCTGTAACATATACACCTGTAGAGTTTGTAGTTCCAAAATTATATGGCCTTGTGCTTAAAGCTCCCAAAGTAGCATATGGATTAACAGCCTGGTTAGAAGTTTCTCCGTAACCTGCACGCAATTTTAGTAAATTAACCCAAGATAGTTTTTTCATAAAAGACTCATTTGAAATAGTCCATCCTGCAGAAACAGCCGGATATGTTACCCATTTATTTCCTTCGGATAATCTTGATGAACCGTCTGAACGAATTGTTCCGGAAATAAAATATTTATTATCATATGAATACATTGCCCTTGCCATATAAGAACTTAATCCCCACTGTGTATAATCCTGATTTTCAGGTTTTATAACTGCTTCTTCTTCGCTCTGTCCTAAATTGTAAAACTGAAATGCATCAGAAGTAATTCCGTTTCTTGATATCTGGGAGGTATTTCCTGTATATTGCTCATTGGAATATAATCCTACAAAATTAACAGTGTGTTTTTGGGCAAAAGTTTTATCATAGGTTATCAGGTTCTCAATAAGCCACTGCGTTGATAAAGTATTGCTGATAGAGGCATTTGATATTGTAGTAGCATTTACATCAAATACACCCTGTCCCTTATAATAACCACTATTAGACAATCGTAAATTTAACCCCGTGTTCATACGATATTTTAAACCTTCCACTCCTGGTATTTTTACCTCAGCAAAAATATTATTATAAGAACTAAAAGCTCTTGTTTGATTAACGTACGATTCTCCAAGATTTTTAATAGATTCCCTTGTATAAACCCATTGATCGTCTGCGGCCATCCTTACTGTCCTTTTCAAGGATCCATCTGCATTATACGGATTTGCCAGGGGAGAAGTTCCCAATATATTACCTGTACCAATATTATCCCCATTAGTAACAGCATAATTACTATTAGTATTGAATCCCATACGAAAAGATGATCCGAACTGCTGGTCTAAACCCGCTCTAAGGGTAAAACGTTCATAACTCTGACCTGGTAAAACAGACTCCTCTTTATAATATCCTAAACCCGCGTTATACGCACCACGTTCTGTACCTCCTGTAACACTTATATCGTGACTAATCATTTCACCAGCTCCATAAAGTGAATCCTGCCAGTCTGTATTGGTTCCTCTGGATTCATCAACACCGTCTGTATATAAACCAGTATAATCACGAAGTGCTGCAAACTTAGCTCCATTCATCATATCATATTTACCAAAAACCTGCTTAATACCGCTAAACCCATTATAATTAAATGTAGCTTTTTGGTTTTTACGTCCCTTATTACTTGTAATTAGCACTACTCCGTTTGCACCACGCGAACCATAGATAGCAGTTGCAGAAGCATCTTTTAAGATATCAACTGATTTGATATCAACAGGATTTATATCTCCTATGGAACCTGCAAATGGAACTCCATCAAGAACAATTAAAGGGTCATTACTCCCTGTTAAAGATCTTGTTCCGCGTATACGGATCTGCATTGAAGCTCCAGGTTTTGTAGAAGTCTGCGTTAATTCTACACCAGGAAGTCTTCCTTGTAATGCCTGAGTAATATTACCAGCTGGCACTTCACTTAATTGTTTTCCTCCAATAGAAGCTACTGAACCTGTTACTGCCTCTTTCACCTGAGTTCCGTATCCAATAACAACAACCTCTTTTAAAACACTTGAATCCTCTTCAAGTTTTACATTAATCTGGGTCTGTCCATTAACAGCAACTTCTTTGCTCTTCAGACCTATAAAACTAAAAACAAGTATTCCATTTGAAGGAACATTAATAGTATAAGTACCGTCAAAACCGGTACTTACTCCATTTTTTGTACCTTTTAAATTAACATTTGCTCCAGGAATTGGACCGCCTGCATCCGATATTGTCCCTGTGACTTTTGTCTGAGCACTCGATTGGAGCGACAGCATAAACATTAAGATCAAAAAACAAAAGCATTTTAGATGCTTCGATTTACTTGTAACAAAAAAGTTAGTCATAAAAAATTGATTTAGATAGTTAAAATTCTTTTTGGTTAGTTAATAAGTGTATTTATAACAAATATAAAAAAAACAATCAATACACAATCGGTTGTTTATGTTTTTATTTGCGATTTAATAAAAAAAATAGACAATAAAAAACATTCTACTTATTTATATTGCCAATAAAATAAATTATTAATAACCAAATAAGTTGTTTTGAACTAAAATTTAAAAAGTTAAAGAAGTTACTTGCTATTTATTAAAAAAATCATAAAAGAGCACAAAGCCCATTATTTTTAGAATAATTGTCATTATTGAAATATAAGTATTGTTAAAAAAGAAAAATACAACTGGTTGCTTTATAAATTATCTAACATAAAAGCGACTTTGGTAAAAAAAACGGAAATTAAACCAAGCAAGCAATCGGTTGTTTCTAAAGTAAAAAAAAGTCTCCTTTCAAAATTGTATTGAAAAGAGACTTGCTTATTATAATATTCCCTAAAAAAAAATTATACCGTGCTCATGTTAAAAACTTACAACTTCATCTTTTTAGCGTCTTCTATAAATTGGTTCAAGCCAATGTCTGTCAAAGGATGCTTTAACAGTCCTTTTATCGCCGAAAGTGGCCCTGTCATTACATCTGAGCCTACTTTTGCACAGTTTACAATATGCATCGTATGCCTTATCGAGGCTGAAAGTATTTGTGTCTGATAATCATAGTTATCATAAATTTCCCTGATTTCAGCAATTAAGTGCATGCCGTCTGTCGAAATATCATCGAGTCTTCCCAGAAAAGGCGAAACATAAGTGGCGCCTGCTTTTGCAGCCAATAAAGCTTGTCCTGCCGAAAATACTAAAGTAACATTGGTCCTGATGCCTTTGGAAGAAAAATATTTACAGGCTTTTACACCGTCTGCGATCATAGGTAATTTGACTACTATTTGCGGATGCAAAGCAGCAAGTTCCTCACCTTCTCTAATCATTCCTTCAAAATCTATCGAAATTACTTCTGCTGAAACATCACCATCGACAATAGTACAAATGTCTAAATAATGTTTTAAAATATTATCTTTTCCGGTAATGCCCTCTTTGGCCATTAAGGACGGATTTGTAGTAACACCATCCAGGACACCTAAGGCTTGTGCTTCTTTAATATCTTCTAAATTAGCGGTATCAATAAAAAATTTCATAGTTTTTTGTGGTTAAATTTTTGGTTAGTAGTAAAATGTAGTAAGCAAAAATGTGTATCTCGATTTTATTCTTCAAAAAACATTAATAAAATAACCTCATTAATTATTTTATTAAAATGGTTTCTTTTAAAGTTCTGAATTAAAAAACAGTAACTAACCTTAATCTATTTCAGAATCCATATCTTTAAAATTTAACCATAATCTTAATACACATTCGCATAATTTTCATCTCAAAAAAAATATCGTTATTGAAAAAGCCTTAAAAGGATTAACTTTTATAGCTATCATATTAAGATAATAATTCCTTAGTGATTTTTTTTATTACTCTATTTTTTTTAATGATACCTAACAGGTTTTTAAAACCTGTTAGGTCTTTCAATGTCTTAAATATATTGATTGATAATATTTTCAAACAATTCCTGTTTTCCGCTTTGAAGATTCAATTCTCCATTATCATGTGCGATCGCATATAAATCTTTCAAATTCAATTTTCCGTCAGCAAAATCTTTTCCTTTTCCGGAATCAAATGAACTGTATCTTTCTTTTCTTAATTTTTCATACGGAGAAGAAGTAATAATTTTATCAGCCGTTAATAAAGCTCTTGCAAAAGTATCAGCCCCGCCAATGTGCGCATGGAAAACATCTTCAAGATCAGTCGAATTTCTTCTGATTTTTGCATCGAAGTTCACTCCCCCGCCTTGTAATCCCCCGGCTTTCAGGAATACCAACATCGCTTCTGTCGTTTCCTGAATGTTGTTTGGAAACTGGTCTGTATCCCAGCCATTTTGGTAATCTCCTCTATTGGCATCAATGCTACCTAACATTCCTGCTTTTGCAGCCACTTCAAGTTCATGCTGAAAAGTATGCTGTGCCAATGTCGCATGGTTGACTTCGATATTGATTTTAAAATCTTTGTCTAAACCATATTCTTTCAAAAAACCAATTGCGGTAGCCGAGTCAAAATCGTATTGGTGTTTTGATGGCTCCATAGGTTTTGGCTCGATAAAGAAAGTTCCTTTAAAACCTTGCGATCTTGCATAATCTCTTGACATCGCCAGGAATTGCGCCATATGGTCCAGTTCTCTACCCATATCTGTATTCAATAATGACATATAACCTTCACGTCCGCCCCAGAATACATAATTTTCTCCGTCTAAAGCAATTGTTGCGTCAAGCGCCAGTTTTACTTGTCCTCCGGCTCTTGCCAACACATTAAAATCAGGATTTGTCGCAGCTCCGTTCATGAATCTTGGATTCGAAAAACAGTTCGACGTTCCCCAAAGCAATTTTATTCCTGATGCTGCTTTTTTCTCTTTAAGATATTCTGTAATCGTTGTTAAACGTCTTTCAGATTCTGCAAAAGTTGGCCCTTCAGCCACTAAATCATAATCGTGAAAACAGAAATAATCAAATCCCATTTTACTGATGAATTCAAACGCTGCATCGGCTTTGTCTTTTGCTGCCTGAATAGGATCTGAAGATTGGTCCCAGGCAAAATTTTGTGTTCCCGGGCCAAACGGATCGCTTCCCTGTCCGCAGAACGTATGCCAGTACGCAATGGCAAATCTAAAGTGCTCGCGCATTGTTTTTCCCGCTACAACCTGATCCGGATTGTAATATTTAAATGCCAACGGATTATCAGAATCCTTTCCTTCAAATTTAATTTGACCAATACCTTTATAGTATTCTTTATTTCCTAAAACTACCATTTCTTTATTTTTTATGTGTTAATATAAATTCTAATTCTTGTTTCCATTTTTGATACGCCTTATCATACGGCTCCCTATTTTTTAGCGGTAAAAAAGTCATCACGTGATCGTTGGTCGTAATGCTTGATCCAAATTTATTGTAATCACCATCTTTTAAACCTACCGCTCTTGCCGCTCCAACTGCTCCTGTTGTATTATAAATTTCGATTTCATGCCCAATTAATGTTGCAACCGTATTCGAAAAAATCTCTGAACGGAACAAATTATCATTCCCCGCCCTAATCACATTAATCGTCGCATGATCCTCTTTTAGACATTCCATTCCGTACACAAACGAAAAAGCAATTCCTTCTAAGGCAGCTCTGAACAAATGTGCATTATTGTGAATATTTAAGTTGAGGTTCAAAAAGTGCGTACCAATATTTTTATTGTTAAACATACGCTCAGCACCATTCCCAAACGGAATCACCACAACTCCATCTGAACCTATGCCAATCTTCGACGCTTTCCTGTTCATCGATTCATAGGTTTCATCGCCCATATTATTTCGCAGCCAACGGTATTGAATTCCGGCTCCGTTGATGTTTAATAATTTACCAATTCTGGGAGTTTCTAATTCGTAATTCACATGTACAAAATTGTTTACTCTTGTACTTTTCCCGGATGTCATTTCGCCAACCGCGTAAAAAACTCCCGAAGTCCCACCTGTTGCCGCTACTTCACCCGGATTCAGCACATTCAGTGACAGCGCATTATTGGGCTGATCTCCTGCTCTGTATACCACAGGAATCCCAATTGGTAATCCTGATTCTTTCGAAGCTTTTTCGTTTAAAACGCCCTGATTCGTAAAATTCTCTACAATATCTGGCGTTAATGATGGATCGATTCCGTAATAATCCAGCAGCCAATTGGCCACTTTGTTTTCTTTATAATCCCAAAGCATCCCTTCAGAGAGACCGTTTTTTGTGGTCGTAATATCACCCGTCAATTTATAGGCGATATAATCTCCTGGCAGCATGTATTTGTACACCTGCTTGTAAATTTCAGGTTCATTTTCCTTGACCCATTTTAGTTTCGAAGCGGTAAAATTTCCTGGAGAATTCAATAAGTGGTCCATACATTTTTCCTGCCCTATTTCAGCGAAAGCCGCATTCCCAATTTCGACCGCACGGCTGTCACACCAGATGATCGCATTACGCAATGGGTTGCGTGTTTCGTCCACAATAACGAGTCCGTGCATTTGATAGGATATACCAATTCCCTGAATTTTAGAAGCTTCAATATTCGCTTCACGAATCGCTCTTTTAGTCGCTACACAAATGTGCTGCCACCAGATTTCAGGATCCTGCTCTGCCCAATCGGGATGCAGTGACACAATTTCCATTTCGTTTTGCGGTTCATGCAAAACGATTATTCTTTTTCCTGTTTCGGCTTCCACCAAGGCAACCTTGACCGAAGAACTTCCAATATCATATCCTATATAATACATAACTTATAATGATTCTCTTATTATTAATTTCGTTGGCACGTAGCGCTGAACAACCTCATCCTGTGTAATAAACGCTGCCGCTTTTGTTCCTAATTCTTTGAAATCAGTCGAAATAACCGAAATCCCTTTGTATATAAATTTCTTCATTGGCGTTTCGTTGTACGACAAAAAACCAACATCCGTTCCCGGCTCTAAATCTTTCTCTTTGCATTGTTCCAGAAAGTGCCCCAGTATTCGATCACTCACACTGATATAAGCAATTCCTTTCTCTATATTAAACTTTTTTGCATCAGTAATCACTTCATATTCAAAACTAAAATCAGCACAAAATTTCTTAAAAAATTCCAATGTCTCTTTTGGATGATTTGTATAATCTGGATAAATAAACTGTATGTTTTTATACTTTCTAAACAAATCCACCGCCTCCTCCAGCGCATTATAAAATGCTTTCCCGAAATCCTGAAAAACATAATTATTTTGCTTTTGTGTATGAATGTTCCAATCGATCAGCAACAGCTTTTCATTGGCAATTACAGACAAAGTAGGTGACACTTCTTTATGATCAAAATTCATCACCACATATTTGTAATACTTCCCCACACTATTATTAATGATCGTTTTAAAAACATCAATATTATAATGATGAAACTGCACATCCGTAATCACATTATCTCCCAAATTGTTTACAAACGAATGATACAAAACCTCTTTATACGCCTTAAAAGTATCCAATACCAAAAGTACTTTTCTCGTTTCGCCCGATACATAATAGCCTTTATTGGGCACAGAATCAATGCTGTTTTGGTCTTTTAAAATAGAATATGCCTTAAAAACCGTATCTCTCGACAACTGATTCGTCTTGCATATACTATTCACCGACGGAAGCAAATCACCCTTTTGCAATATATTCTCCGCAATCGCATTATTGATTCCGTTGACCAATTGCTGGTATTTTGGAATGTCACTATCGTGATTTATTGTAAAGACAAATTCTTCCTGTTCTTTGTTATGCATACTGTTCTGTTCTGGTATGCTAATATAGGCAAATGTCTTTTAAAAAAAAATACTATTCAGGCAAAAAATGTTAACTTTTTAATCTTATTAAAATTGCACAAACATTGCTTCGTAAACCTCATCAGGAAAACATCAGTTAAATCTACGACTATCGAAATCAACTATTAAAATTAAAATTAAGTTCTCTTTGTGATAGCATTTCATTCTGTTGTAAATTTATTCTGTAAAGTTTTGCAGCCCTGTGCGAAACTGCTTCTTCTTTTTGGTTTGAATCCTGTATCAAATCCATTTGCAATATCTTTCTCCTAAAATTAGATTTATTGATTTCGATTCCCAAAATTTCTTCGTAAAGATGCATGACTTGTAACAACGTAAATTTCTCCGGTAATAAATTAAATCCAATCGCGCTTTTGCAAATATTCTTCCGTAATTCTTTTAGACTATAATCTAAAATAACTTTGTGTTTATCGTTTAAACCAGCAATTTCGTTAATACCAATCCATGCAACATTGGGGTTAAAAATTTCATTTTCTATATCCTCGATATCTTTTTTTACCATCGCATAATATCCTATCGAAATATCTTCCTGACAAGATGATGGAGACGGATAACCAAAGGCTTTCAATTGTTCAAGAAAGAAATTGTCAATACCAATGTACTTTTTTAAAATATTCTGGGCAGTACTCGAAATGGTCCCCCCCTCTTTTATATAATCATTCGCCAGTTCAAAATTTAGATTTCCCTGATTGTCTTTATGTTTGACCAGCAAAACTTTCAGACTTTCTCCTTCAAAATTAAAGATCACACAATCAATTTCTATTGGATTTGTACTATATTGATTGCTGGTATTATTCCTTTTTTCATCTCCTTTATCCATAGAAAATAAATTTAAAACTATTACTATTATTTTCAATAAGCAGCTATCTAATCAATCAATCTTCTTATCCCGTACGGATCTATGGTAACAATTGAACCATCTTCTGCATAATCAATTTTGGTTACTTTCATACTTCGCAAATGCGTTACTCCTTTTGACAAGCTCGAATCGTGGTAAAACAAATACCAATCATTCTCTACTTTACAAATAGAATGATGCGAAGTCCAGCCAACTACAGGATTCAGTATTCTCCCCTGATATGTGAATGGTCCATAAGGACTATCACCTATAGCATAACAGATAAAATGTGTATCGCCAGTAGAATACGAGAAGTAATATTTATTGTTGTATTTATGTACCCAGGAAGCTTCAAAAAAACGACGATCATTATCTGCTGCCAATAAGATTTCTCCATTTTCATCGAGAATTTTGATTTCTTTTGGTTCCTCGGCAAACTCTAACATATCTTCTCTCAACAGCGCCACAATAGGACCTAAAGCAGGTTCACTGCCCATTGGTTCTTCGTGAGCCGGGTCGTATTTATTATTTCGGTATTTTTGAAGTTGTCCGCCCCAAATTCCGCCAAAATAAATATAATGTTTACCGTCTTCATCTTCAAAAACAGCAGGATCAATACTATAACTTCCTTTTATAGCATCGGGTTCCGGCATAAATGGCCCAACCGGAGAATCGCTTATGGCAACACCAATCTGGAAAATTCCGTTGGCACGTTTGGCCGGAAAATACAGATAATACTTTCCGTTTTTGCAGGCCGCATCAGGCGCCCACATTTGTTTTTCGGCCCAGGCAACTTCATCTACATGCAGAGCAACACCATTATCAACAACTTCTGATTGAATATCATTCATCGAAAATACATGATAATCCTCCATACCAAAATGATCGCCATTATCGTTAAATGGAATCCCGGCATCAATATCATGCGAAGGATAAATATAAATGTTACCGTTAAATACATGCGCTGATGGATCAGCCGTGTACATGTGCGAAACTAAAGGTTTCGAAATGGCTAATTTATTAATTTGCTCGAAATTAATTTGTTCAATACTATCTTCAGGCATATTCGTTTTTAGGTTTTATTTTAAATAATTAATTTCTTCGTTCTTTTAAATCGGTTTCTATCTGCACTTCCATTTTCTTATTGATTTTATAGCAAAACAACAAGGCAACTCCCACCAAAAATGGAATAGCAGGAAAAATACTCACCAATAATTTTATTCCGTTTATCGCAATATCCGTTTGTACTGTAGAGTTTGGTACATAATGAAAATATCCCAAAAATAACGTCGTCAACGCTCCCCCTATGCTCAAACCTGCTTTTAAGCCCACCATCATAGCCGAAAAGATAATGGCCGTGGCACGACGATTGTTTAGCCATTCGGAGTAATCAGCCACATCTGCAATCATTGCCCAAAGAATTGGAATTGTGATTCCGTAGAAAAATCCGTGCAGGATTTGGGAGAAAAACATCAAACTGATAGATTGAGGTGTAAAAAAGTAAAATGCAAGCACAAATAGTGTCGAAATAAACAAAAACAATCTAAATACATTTCGCTTTCCGTATTTATCTGCAAGATTTTTAGACAATGTAATTCCGACAATCATAAAGATAATACCACCAGCATTGAACAATCCAAATCCAGCCGATACGGCATCATTTCCAAAATAATTTAATCCTATATTAGACAAAACTTCTAAAATGGGCTGAATAAAAAGAGCCAATTGCTCTTTATTAACATAGTTTTCAAAATAATACACATACGAACCGCCTTTCATCGCCAGGGTTATAAAAACCAAAGTCGTAAGGGCAAGCATGATCAGCCATGGTGTATTTTTCTTTAAATCATTTAGATCTTCCTTAATACTTGACTTTTGTTCCGGCTTTGGAATAATACGCTCCTTAGTTGTTAAAAACGTGATTAACAACATGATTGTACCTATTATAGCCAGTACTGTCATCACTTTTTCGATACCCACAGCTTTATCTCCGTTTCCGGCACTTTTAATAATACCCAGCATGAAAACCTGAACAAAAAACTGTGCAAACATAACTGCCACAAAACGATATGACGACATACTATTTCTCTCACGCATATCACCTGTTATTACCCCGCTTAAAGCCGAATAGGGCAAGTTATTACTCGCATAAAAAAGCAATAATAAAGTGTAGGTTACTACTGCGTAAATTACTTTTCCGTGATACGAAAAATTAGGTGTCGAAAAAGCCAATAAAGCAATAACGCCCAGCGGGATTGCCGTAATTAAAATCCAGGGTCTGAACTTTCCCCATTTGGTACTCGTTCTGTCGGCCAATATACCAATAATAGGGTTAAATATAAAGGCTGCAATTAATCCCACGACCAGCATTATTATTGAAGAATCTGTTGGTGATAATCCGTAGATATCCGTATAAAAATAAGCCAGATAGGTCATCAGAGTCTGGAAAACTAAATTGGCTGCCAGGTCGCCTAAGCTATATCCGATTTTTTCTTTAATGGATAATTTTTGAGAAATGTAATTCATTATTGGTTTGTGGTTATTTTGGTTAATTCAAAATCAAAAAACAATTTTTGATTTTATAATAATAAGAATTTATTTTATCATTTTTCCGGTCTCCTTATTTGATGTAATGCTTAAAAAAAAAGTCTTTCGTTTCAAACAATCGGTTGTGTAAAATTAGCTAAAAAAACATATTATGCAAATATACTTCGCTTAATTATTATAATGATTTTAAAAACAACCGATTGTAAAACAATTCACAAAAAACAAGCCTTTTAGACCTCAAAAATTATTCTTTTGATTCTTTTAATTGTTGAACACTGTTGTATGCTTTTTTAGGATGTAGCTTTGTATCAAACAATAATGGATAATTTGTACGCCCTTTTATGGGCCAGTCATTCAACCAGGACTGCCCGTCATGAACTCCCCAAAATGTTACACGGCTGATTTTATCTTTATGTTTTAAGAATAATTTAAAGATTGAAGCATAACGCTCCGCAAGTTTAACCTGAATAGAATCTGGAAGTTTTTCCGGGTAAGGATTCATTTTTGCACTTCCTTCAAAATTCTGATTCACATCTGCTCCTTTTAAGTCCCACGGATTTGGAAGCACTGTAATATCAAGTTCAGTAATAGCCACTTTAATACCAAGCTTGGAATAAGCCAGGATACTTTTCTCGATTTCATCTAAAGAAGGGCTCGCCAATCTCCAATGCCCCTGAATACCAACGCCGTCAATTTTTCCGCCGGCTGATTTTATTTTTTTTATCAACTTAATAGCACCTTCCCTTTTAGCAGGTTCTTCGATATTGTAATCGTTATAATACAAATCTACTTTGGGATCAGCAGCAGCAGCTAATTTAAAAGCATCAACAAGATATCTTTCTCCCAGTGTGTTCAAAAAAACAGATTTTCTCAAAGTACCATCTTCATTTAGAGCTTCGTTGACAACATCCCAGGAATTAATTCTTCCTTTGTATTTGGAAACAATTGTAGTGATATGATCTTTCATGAAAGCTTTCATCTCTGTACTGTCTTTAATTTTTTCCATCCACGGAGCCAATTGACTATGCCAGATCAAAGTATGACCATGAATAAACATCTTATTTTTTTCGCCATAGGCCACAAATTTATCTGTTAAGGCAAAATCGTATTTATCTGGGGAAGGATGCACAAACATCGACTTCATAATATTTTCTGCTGTTATAGCATTAAATTCTTTTTTAACCAAAGAATCTACTTTGGCATCTTTTCCCTCGATTTGATCAGCACTTAAAGCTGTCCCGATATAAAAATCATCTTTATAACTGTCTTTTAAAGAGACTGTTTTTACTTCTTGCTTTTTCGCATTACAACTGCTTAATACTATTAGAGATACCAGCAGCAAATAATAATTACTAAATTTCATTTTTATTGTTTTAGATTAATAGTTAGATTTTATTTTTCTATTCGGCTGACAATTGGGTTAATTTATAAGCAATTCCCATTTCTAACCCTCTTAATTCAGCAAGGCCTTTTAATCTGCCTACAAGAGAATATCCGGGATATGTTTCTTTGGTTGCATCAACCGAATGCAAGAAGCCATGATCCGGACGCATGGGTAGACTTACTTTTGTTTTGTTCATTAACAGAAGAAGCTTTTCTACAATAATTTCTATCTTAGTATCACCTTTTAAATGTTCTGATTCCCTGAAAATAGTTTCGCTTTCACGGAAAGTATTTCGGAGATGCAAAAAGTGAATTCGGTCTCCATAATCGTCTATAATTCTCTCCAGACTATTATCAGGATTTGCTCCTAAAGAACCTGTACAATAACACAAACCATTTAAATTGAACGGAACTGCGTCAAAAATTGCTTTCAGATCTTCTTCTGTAGAAACTATTCTGGGCAAACCCAAAACCGAAAATGGCGGATCATCAGGATGAATCGCTAATTTCGCACCATATTCTGAAGCAATTGGAGCTATTTGCGTTAAAAAATAAATCAGGTTTTCTCTTAGTTTCGCATTATCAATATCAGCATAATCCTCTAATAATGAAAGAATTTGTTCTGCTGTAAAATTGATTTTACTTCCCGGTAATCCCAATAAAACATTTTTAAAAAGTAATGCTTTTTCTTCTTCGGAAAGTTGGCTGCCAAATTGCAGCGCATTTTCTTTCTCTGTTTCAGAATAATCATTTTCAACATTTGGTCTTTTCAAAAGATAAACATCAAAATAAGTAAAAGCGTCCTGATTGTACAAAAGTGCTTTGCTTCCGTCTTCATTTACAAAATTATGATTGGTTCGAACCCAGTCTAAAATGGGCATAAAATTATATGTAATCACTTTAATGCCACAATCTGAAAGATTCTTTATACTGATTTTATAATTTTCTATATACAGCAAATAGTTTCCCGTAGCTCTTTTTATTTCTTCATGAACCGGCAAACTTTCTACCACTATCCATTCTAATCCTGCTTCTTTTATTATTTGCTGTCTTTCTTTAATAGCGGGAACGGTCCAGATTTCTCCAACCGGAATTTGATGCAAAGCTGTTACAATTCCCGCTGCTCCTGCCTGCTTAATGTCTAATAGTTTTACAGAATCCTGAGGACCGAACCAGCGCATGGTTTGCTGCATTTTGATCATAATCATTGTATTTTAAAATTAGAATCCAATACTATTCCCGCCATCTACAGGCAAAATAGTTCCTGTTGTAAATTTTGATTCGCTTGATGCAAAATAAAATACGGCATCTGCAATATCCGATGGTTCTCCTAAAATTCCCATTGGCGTTCTTGAAAGTACTTTATTTTTTCTCTCAGGATCGCTGTCTAAAGCTTTTGCCGACATTTTTGTTTTGATAAAACCCGGCGCCACACAATTGACACGAATGCCAAACGGAGCCAACTCTACTGCCATTGCCCTTGTCATCGATTCGATTGCGCCTTTGCTTGCCGAATACGCAATTACTTTCGGGATTCCGTATTGAGATGCCATCGAACTGATGTTGACAATATTTCCCCCATTATTTTCTTTCATGTTTTGCACCACAGCTTTACTTATGGCAAAAACGCTCAAAAGATTGGTATGAATTATCGATAGAAAATCTTCATCCGTAACCTCCAGAAATTCTTTTTTAAGATTGATTCCGGCATTGTTCACCAAAATGCCAATCGGATTATCTTTAGTGATGCTTTCGATCATAGCAGGAATTCCGGCAATATCATTTAGATCGTATAAAATCGCAATGGCATTTGCACCAATCTCTGCGCAAGCTTCTTCTGTCTTTTCTTTTGATCTTCCAATGATATACGTTTTGATTCCGTTATCACATAATTTTTTCGCGGTTGCAAAACCCAAACCTGAATTTCCTCCAGTTACAATGGCTGTTTTTGTGCTCATTTTTTTTCTTATATAATTAATTTCCGGGTGCAAACGGAAATTTTAATGATTTAAAATACTCTAATGTTTGTTTTGGTTTCTCTACTCCTACAGGCAATTCTTTACCTGAATATTGCTGAAAATAAAGCAAACAGGCATCTCGCCACCATTTCGCTTCTTTAGATTGAATTTCTAACAACATTTGAACTTCTTTAAAACGTTCTTCATCAACATATTTCCCTGCATTATTCCAGGTCTTTTGCATTTCCTGAACCTGATTTACACCTTCCTGATATTTTAAAGCCATACCGTTCCAGAGTGTCTGACCGTTTTTTAGTTTATAATCCCACGAAACATGATGAAACCATAGTAAATCCTGTTCCGGACAAGTTTCGAGATTATCAAAAACCTTTTCTACTTCCGGCGCATATTGAGCTGTCGCATTGGTACCGGTTTTTGCACGATCAAATCCAATTCCGTTTTTATCCGCTTTATGATAATAAGTCGGATTCCATTCCGGTCTCGATAAATCAGAAATCCACGGGCCCGGGCCATAATGATGTCCAGTGTCCATAATATGATGCAAACCAAGAGGTGTCATATAATTGACCACTGCTTCTCTTGAGGTAATCATCATTTCTTTTACTGGTTTAATGAAATTTTCATCGTTCGAAAAAGTACATCTCAACCATTCGTCAGCAATAAGTTCTGAGTCTAAATACGGATCCCAGGCCAATCGACCAAAGCCGTACCAATTTGCCTGCGCAAAAGGATGCCCGGTCCAATTAAGATCGTTTCCTATATTCGAAACCCCGGCAATTCCGGTAAGTTTTGTATGGGTTAGTGATCCATCAATAACTTTGGCCACTGTCGAGCCTTTGCCTTTTTGATAAGTATCTGATGCTAAAACTTCCTGAAATAATTTTGGCAAATAAGCCAAATGCGTACTAAAACCCAAATATTCCTGCGTAATCTGAAACTCCATCATTATAGGCGTTTTTTTCATTGCCCCAAACAACGGATGGAATGGTTCTCTGGGCTGAAAATCGATCGCTCCGTTTTTTACCTGAACAATTACGTTGTCTTTAAATTTTCCGTCATACGGCTGAAATTCGGCGTAAGCCTGTTTGGCACGATCATTTGCATCATGTTCAGAATATACAAAAGCCCTCCACATAATTACACCGCCAAAAGGTGCTACGGCATCGGCCAACATATTAGCACCGTCGACATGATCTCTTCCGTAATTTTGAGGACCTGGCTGACCCTCAGAATTTGCTTTTACCAAAAACCCACCAAAATCAGGGATTCTTTTATAGATTTCTTTCGCTTTATCTTTCCACCAATTTGCCACTGCAACATCTTTTGGATCTGCCGTTTTTAAACCTCCAATTTCGATTGGTGCCGAAAACCTAGCCGTCAAATATACTTTTATCCCGTATGGTCGAAATACATTCGCCAGCGCTTCTATTTTCTCTAAATATTGTGGTGTCAGGATCAAGGCGTTTGCGTTTACATTCGTCAAAACTGTACCGTTAATCCCAATTGAGGCATTTGCTCTGGCATAATCAATATAACGCTGATCGATAAAATCAGGTAATTTTTGCCAATTCCATAAAGAGAAACCAGCATAACCACGCTCAACAGTACGATCTAAATTGTCCCAATGGTTTAATACCCGAAGATTTATTTTTGGAGAATCAACAATACTTAAGTTTTTAATTGATTTATTAGTCTGAATCAATCGCAGAAAACTATAAACACCATATAAAACCCCAACATCATTTTTTCCGGTAATGACAATCTGTTTTTTATTTTTTAATGAAATAGATTTAATAATAAAGCCTTCATTGTTTATTTTGTCGAAATCAGATGCAAGCACTTTTTTCAAATCCGAATTTAGAGCCGTTTGAGACCCCACAATTAAATTATTTTCTCCATTGATTGCTGATCGAATTTCAGGTTTATTTTCGAGCATATGGGATATTCCCGTTTCTAATTCCGCTAAAGAAATTTTTGCAGTTTCAGAACTTCCCAATGAAACAATTCCCTTAAGATTGTTTTTATATTCTGAAGCAATTACAGCGTCTTGTATCTTATCGTATCGAAGCCATAATTTATAATCCTTTTGTGCTGATGCAGTCCCGGAAATCATAAAAAATAGTGCCAATAATCTTAGAAAAGTCTTTTTTATACCGGTCATTTAATTTTATTTTTTTTTGTGTTTAATTTTAAACATAAATCACTTATTCCCATTTAAAACAAACCTATCAGCAGAAAAAATACCAAAAAAATATGTTATTAAAAATATTATGAGAATCGCAATCGGTTGTGCTAAAATACAAAAAAAATACAAAAAAAATGCAATAAAAAAATAAAAAAAATATTTTACTTACTACTCTGGTCTATTAAATCATCCTTCCATATTTAGATCATTAGAATATTTGATAAAAAAAGGCCTGGTAATATAATTTATATCACCAGGCCTTTTTTAGATTTAAAAATGTTGCTTAAATTTTCCTTGAGGACGACTCACGAATTAATACTTGTGTATTTAGAAAAGTAATTTCTTTTGCATCATCTTCCTCATCTTTAACAGATTTAAGATTTTTAATAATTAACTCGGCAGCAGCCTTGCCCATTTTCTCTGCAGGATGGGTTATAGTCGAAATGTTTGGTTCAATTATTTCTGAGATTGGGTCATTATTAAATCCTATAACTGCAAAATCTTCAGGTACTTTAATGCCTCTTTTTTTAGCAGTCTGAACGGCACTTACCGCCAGAATATCTCCGGGAGCAAATAGACCATCCGGCGCTTCTTTCAAATTAAATAAGTGATTACAGGCTTTTACTCCTTCTTCATAGGTCATATGTTTTAAGCTTATGATTAAATCCTCATCAATAGGCAAATCATGCTCTATTAAGGCATCAATATACCCCCTTTTTCTTTCATTATAAAGAGTGCCAAATTCTGAACCGGCAGTTAAGTGCGCTATTCTTTTGCAACCTTGTTCTATCAAATGTTTTGTTGCTTTGTAACCAGCCAGATGATTATTAATTACAACCCTAAAAGTATCATAATCCCTGGGAACCCTGTCAACAAATACAAGTGGAATATTATTATTTGAAAACTGCTTAAAATGAGAAGTATCTTTTGTCTCCATCGCCAAAGAACATATAACCCCGCTTACACGGTTACTATACAAGGATTTAGCCAGATTTACTTCGACATCGTAAGAGTCATGCGACTGCATAATAATAACTGAATATTCAGATTTACGAGCCGCAATCTCAATGCCGCTGATTAGAGAGGATAAAAAAGGCTGTGTAACCGTTGGGATTAAAATACCGATAGTTTTAGACTTATTACCGCGAAGACCAGCTGCTAAAGTATTAGGAACAAACCCCATTTCTTTGGCAGTTTGTTTTACTTTTTTAATTGTCTTATCACTTATACTATGGTGATCTTTTAAAGCCCTTGAAATAGTCGATGTTGCAAGATTCAGTTTTTTGGCAATATCATAAATCGTTACATGCTTGTGCTCTTCCATAAATTAAAATACTATAATTAGTAAATGTAATTATTTTAGTGATATAATAGTAAATTCTTTAAAAATTAAGCCTGTTGTATCAATTACACTAGAAATATTTTGATACCCTAAAATCTTCTATAATTATTTTTGAAACATTATTTTTTATTTTCAAAAAAAAAGTATTTCTTTACACAATCGGTTGTTTTTAAGTTATAGAAATAAATCAAATTCAGCACTTTAATAATCAATAAAAGAAAAAGCTAATGGGACCAAAAAAATTTACTTACATAATCACACTCATAATAACTTCTTATTGTTATGGACAAGCAAAAACAGAAAGTTTTCCATTTCAGAATCCTGAATTAACTTTTGAAGAACGGGTAAATGATCTTGTAAAACATTTGACACTGGAAGAAAAGGTATCTCAGATGCTGAATTCTTCTCCTGCAATTTCACGGCTGGGAATACCTGCTTATGACTGGTGGAATGAAACATTACATGGTGTAGCACGGACTCCTTTTAAAACCACCGTTTATCCTCAGGCAATTGCAATGGCTGCAACATTTGATAAAAACTCTCTTTATAAAATGGCTGATTATTCAGCACTGGAAGGGAGAGCGATTTATAACAAGGCCGTTAAGCTAAACCGAACAAACGAGCGTTATATGGGATTAACATACTGGACACCAAACATTAATATTTTTCGTGACCCACGTTGGGGACGCGGACAGGAAACATATGGTGAGGATCCTTATTTGACAAGTATTTTAGGTGATTCATTTGTTAAAGGTCTGCAGGGAGATGATCCTAAATATTTAAAAGCTGCCGCTTGTGCAAAACACTATGCCGTACATAGTGGACCTGAATCTCTGCGTCATACTTTTGATGTTGATGTAACTCCTTATGAACTCTGGGATACTTATCTTCCTGCTTTTAAAAAATTAGTAACTGGGTCAAAAGTGGCCGGAGTTATGTGCGCTTATAATGCTTTTAGAACACAGCCTTGTTGTGCCAGTGACATCCTTATGACGGATATTCTTCGTAACCAATGGAAGTTTGATGGCTATGTAACCTCAGACTGCTGGGCAATTGACGACTTTTTTAAAAATCATAAAACGCATCCCGATGCAGAATCAGCTTCTGCAGATGCTGTTTTTCATGGTACAGATATTGACTGCGGCACAGATGCTTATAAAGCGCTGGTTCAGGCTGTAAAAAACGGAAAAATCAGCGAAAATCAAATTGATATTTCTGTAAAACGTCTTTTTATGATACGTTTCAGACTCGGTATGTTTGATCCTGTTTCAATGGTACAATATGCCCAAACTCCGGATTCTGTTCTGGAAAGTACCGAGCATAGCAATCACGCCTTAAAAATGGCCAGACAATCAATGGTTTTACTGAAAAATGAAAAGAACACCCTGCCACTGAGTAAAAAGTTAAAAAAGATTGTGGTTCTGGGTCCTAATGCAGATAATTCAATTTCTATCTTAGGAAATTACAACGGAACTCCAAGTAAATTGACAACTGTTTTACAAGGTATTAAAGAAAAGCTCGGTAAAAACACAGAAGTAGTCTATGAAAAAGCCATTAATTTTACCAATGACACTTTATTAATATATAAGGATCTTAAAAATCAATATTCTTTCGAAGGGAAGCAGGGTTTTAAGGCACAATATTACGACAATATTAACTTGTCTGGAAACCCAGCCGCAGTACGAACAGAATCAGAAATAAATAACTTTTGGCAGGAAGGCGAAACTGTTTTAAACAACATAAAAGCAAACCATTTTTCTGCCCGTTACACCACTCATTTTAAAGCCGACCAGGATGGCTCCATTACTTTTGAAATCAATGCTGATGATGGGTATCGTTTTTTAATCGATGAAAAAGAAGTAATAAACGCATGGGAGAGAAACAGATGGGGAGAAAAAACATTTAAATTAATTACCAAAAAGAATACGGTTTATAATTTAGTTTTAGAATACTGGCAAGGAGAAGGAAAAGCAAACGTAGCCTTAAATACCGGAAATTTCGAAAAAACTGATTTTACAAAATTGGGAGATCGAAATAAAGATACAGACGCCTTTATTTATGTGGGCGGAATATCTCCGCAGCTTGAAGGAGAAGAAATGCCTGTAAACTTTCCCGGATTCTCAGGAGGCGACCGCACCTCCATCCTGCTTCCGGAAGTACAAACCCAATTGATGAAAGCGCTAAAATCCTCAGGAAAACCAGTCGTTTTTGTTATGATGACCGGCAGCGCAATTGCCATTCCGTGGGAATCAGAAAATATTCCTGCAATACTTAATGCTTGGTACGGAGGTCAGGCAACAGGAACGGCAGTGGCAGATATTCTCTTTGGAGATTATAATCCGGCAGGAAGATTGCCTGTAACATTTTACAAAAGCGATTCAGACTTATCCCCTTTTGTTGATTACAATATGGACAACAAAACGTATCGTTATTTCAAGGGAAGTCCTCTTTACGGCTTCGGATATGGTTTGAGCTATACTTCATTCAAATATGATCAATTGAATATTCCTTCTAAAATAAAAAAAAATAAAAATGTTTCAGTCTCCGTAAGAATTACCAATACAGGTAAAACTGAAGGTCAAGAAGTTGCTCAATTGTATGTATTAAATCAGAACTCAGCTGTAAAGGCACCAATTAAAACTTTAAAAGGATTTGAGAGACTTAACCTAAAACAAGGTGAAAGCAAAACAATCACCTTTAATCTTTCTCCTGAAGACCTGTCGTATGTTACTGCTGAAGGAAACTTAAAACAATATGAAGGAAAAGTTAAACTTACTGTTGGGGGTTCTCAGCCAGATGAAAAAAATGAAATAAAAAGTAATATCATTTCTAAAATAATTCAGATAGAGAAATAAAAAATTGCAATTATATAAATACGCATCGCAAGCTATCTAAATAGAATTAAAAAAATAAATATTAGCTAGAAAAACCAAAAAAAATGAACAACAAAATAGACCAGTTATCAGCAGATAACATTAGAGCATTGGCAATTTCGATGGTCGAAAAAGCCAATTCAGGCCATCCTGGCGGTTCAATGGGTGGAGCCGATTTTATGCATATTTTATATACTGAATATCTAAAATATGATCCTTCTGATATGCAGTGGATTTTCAGAGACCGCTTTTTTATGGATGCAGGACATCTTTCCGCCCTAATGTATGCACAGTATTATCTGCTTGGAAATTATGAGAAAACAGATTTAGAAAATTTTAGACAATGGGGATCAGTTACACCCGGTCATCCTGAAATCGATGTTAAAAGAGGTGTCGAAAATACATCCGGACCTTTAGGTCAGGGGCATGCAATGGGCGTTGGAGCGGCTATTGCAGCAAAATTTTTATCGGCAAGATTCGATAATTTATTTGATCACAAAATATATGGTTTTATAACCGATGGAGGTGTTCAGGAGGAGATATCACAAGGTGCAGGAAGAATTGCCGGACACTTAGGACTCAACAATTTTATCATGTTTTATGATTCAAATGACGTGCAGCTTTCCTCTATGACCAATGAGGTTACAACCGAAAATACAGCAATGAAATATGAATCATGGGGATGGAAAGTAATCACAATTGATGGTCATAATCATATACATATCCGTTCCGCTTTAAATGCTGCTCATGCCGAATTAGATAGACCAACCTTGATCATAGGTAGAACTATCATGGGAAGAGGATGTGTTACTGCTGATGGCAGTATGTATGAAGGAGAGTGCGAGTTACACGGAAAACCAATCGGATCCACAAAAGCTGATTTTACAAAAACACTGCAGAATCTAGGAGCAGATCCGGAAAATTCATTTGCTGTTTATAACGATGTCCAAGCTCATTATAAAGAAGTTTTAAACCAAAAGACAAAAGAAGCGTCAGAAAGGAAAGTGAAAATTTCAGCTTGGGAAAACCAAAACCCGAAATTATCAAAAAAGATAAAACAGTTTTTCAGCGGGGATTTACCTAAATTGGATTTTAGTTCTATCCCCCAAAAAGCAAATGCAGCAACTCGCGATGCTTCTGCTGCCGTTTTGGGATACCTCGCAGAAAATGTAGAGAATATAATTGTTTCTTCTGCCGATTTATCCAACAGTGACAAGACGGATGGTTTTCTGAAAAAATCTTCAGTTTTTCAAAAAAACAACTTTAGTGGAGGATTTCTCCAAGCCGGTGTTGCCGAGCTAACTATGGCGGCAATCGCTAACGGAATAGCACTTCATGGCGGCGTAATCCCTGTTGTGGCAACATTTTTTGTTTTCTCAGATTATATGAAACCTGCGATTCGCCTTGCAGCAATTCAGGAGCTTGCAGTGAAATATGTATGGACACACGATTCCTTCCGGGTTGGAGAAGATGGACCTACACATCAGCCAATTGAACAGGAAGCACAGATTAGGTTATTGGAAAAAATTAAAAATCATTCAGGCGATCAAAGTTTTGTAGCGCTTCGTCCTGCCGATGCTATCGAGACTTCAGTAGCTTGGCAGATAGCTCTTGAGAATAATAAAACACCAACGGGATTGATTCTTTCAAGACAGGATATTAAAGATCTCCCTTCAAGCGGAGCATCCAGATTTGAAATAGCTTCCCTTGCTAAAAAAGGCGGATATCTGGTAAAATCAACTGTAAATCCAGACATTACTTTGATAGCAAACGGGTCAGAAGTTAGTACACTTATTGAAGCCGCTAATGAGTTAGAAAAGAGTATTACAATTAAAATAAATGTAGCTTCAATTATTTCAGAGGGTCTTTTTAGATCTCAATCTAAAGAATACCAAGAAAGTATTATTCCAAAGGATGGACTGGTTTTCGGCCTAACAGCCGGACTTCCTGTTAATCTTGAAAATCTCGCTGGACGCCAAGGAAAAGTTTTTGGACTGGATCATTTTGGATATTCAGCACCAGCCTCAGTTTTAGATCAAAAATTCGGATTTACAAGTAAAAATGCCAGTGAACAAATCCTTAAATATTTAAAAGAAAATAACTCAAACTGACTTATTTCTAGCCGCTTTTGTAAGCTTAATTTTCAGTTTAAATAACAGAGTAATTACAACAATAAACTTAAATTATTTTAATTAAGGATTGAGCTCCTTATAATGCTAAAGAAGGAATTGGCGTAATGTGCCAATTCCTTATCTGCCTAATATGAGGTGTTTTTTGAAGAAAGTCCTGAAGATGAAAAATATCAAGCTTATTGGCGCTTCTTTTTTGGAAGAAGCTTTAAAAGTAAACCACCACGAATCAATAACAAAATGCACAATTTTTTTTCCAAACTCTAAGAGTTACATCCCCATTTTCATAAAGTTTTCCAAATTGTGTCGGCAGCGTCGACACAATTTAAAGAACGATACGGTCCAATCTTGCAGAAACAAAAGGGAGTGGTATAAGGACAATGAGAATTTTAATGGAAAAATCCTCCCTAGCACCGCCGACATTTGAAAGTGACCACACCGCAAATTTATTTACCACTCGCCTTTTACTGCATCATTTTCTTAATGAAAGTGACCTTCAATGGCTAAATACTTTTGCTGAATATGAGTTAAATACTGAGCAGAAAAAAGGATTGATTTTCATTAGAGAAGCTGGTGCCATTGATAATTCAACATATCGACAATTAAATGCATGTGATGTATTAAAAGCAAGTAATGAATTAAGAAGTCTCCGAGACAAAGGTCTTATTGAACAAAAAGGAAAAGGAAGATCTACATATTATACTACTGGTGGAGTTCTTAACACAGATGATGATGTTCCTAACACAGAACCTAATGATCTTAACACAGAAGCTAATGATCTTACAACAGAACCCTATGATCTAACACAGGAGCTACCTTCTGATATAAGAGAACAAATATCCAACCTAGGAGTTAGAGAAAATGATCAAAATAAAATAAAAGATATAGTTTATAAAATATGCAGTTTTAAAAGCTATTCTGCAAAACAGATAGCTCTAATACTTAATAGAAATGAAAATTACATTTATCGAAACTATATCCTGCCGATGAAAGATGAAGGCAGATTACAGCATACAATAATAGATATGCCAAATCATCCCGACCAGGCTTACAAAGCTGTTTAATATAAATGTACTTCTTTCATTAATGTAAAATATAAATATTTTACATATTTAAATTAAGTTCAAACATTTCCAACTGCCTTTTAATTGATATATAAAATTTTCTAAAATGTTACTTATAACATAAAAAAGTATATTTTTGTCATATTAAAAAAAAAAAAAAAACAGAATCATAACCTGTTAAAAAACAAGACATTACAACGTAAAAAAGCGTGTTTTAAAGTTTGTGGCAGAATCGTGGCGCGACAGAAAAAAAATATTAGAAATGCAGTATAAAAGCGGGCTGCGGGCTTAAGGTTCGAATCCCTCTTTCTCCGCCGCCGACTCCCGAGGTATGTAATTTAATTTTAAACTCTACTAAAGATCTTGGTGTTTTTTTTAGTTCATTTTTTGTAATGTGTTAATTTAAAGAGTATTATTTTAGATCGTCCTACCAAATGAAAGACGGTTTTATGTTTCAAAACAAAAAAGAGACTGTAAAGTCTCTTTGTGGAATTAATATACTTTTTATTGAAGTTTATTTCATATTTAATAACTTCTCTAAAGCCTTAATATGTTCATCTTTAGATTTTAAAAGTTCTAAATTTAATCGTTTAATTTCTTCTAATGCTTCTATCCATTTTTCTACTGGATTCACATTGAAAGTTGGATAGTAATTGTAACCATTGGATTGGTCATTAAATGTATTCGATATAATATTTACCGCTTGTTCCTCATCAAAGTTTTGAAATGCTTCGACTGGAATCCTCAGTGCGGATGAGATTTGTTTGAGCAGACCATCTTCAATTACATCTTTTTGCTCTAGTATAGAAATTTTCTTTTGATTCCACTCATTTCCCAGATCAAAAGCCAATGCCTCCTGTTTGATGCCAAGCATTTCCCTGAAACGTTTTATGTTTCTTCCCTGATGTATTTTCTGTTCCATAATGATTATTGATTTTCTGAATGCTCATAGAGCCATTCGGATTAAAAAGTCTGGCTTTCAAAGATAGATAAATATCCTGTATAATATCCTTTTTGTCAGATAATATATCCTCTTCTCGAATAGATTATCCTTTTCAAAGAATGGAACTTCGCTTATGAATTTTAAAGCTACCATTATGAAAAAAAATAAAACATCATTCGAAATAAGATTTTGCGCAGGTTTTGTAGAAGGAAATCTATTTGAGGCATTTGACGCCGTCTTTGACTTTGCACATCTTGATTATTATAAGCGGAACTTAAGTGAAGCAGTACTTCATTGCTATAAGAGAAAAATCTACGAACAGGAAAATCCATGCAATGTTTTTGTTTTTTATACTGCTGTCTGCTCTTTTCTCAAGGTTTGTTACTGTCTGAAAGACAAAAGCAAAAAATGGAAATTGAAAGATTCGTTTCGCTCTGAAACAGTATTTCATCTTTCTTCTTTGACAAAGGAAGAATATGATAATCCTTTTCTTGTACTTCAAAAAGCATTTCAAGAGAAAACACTGCAAGAATTTGATTTTTTTTTATCTGAAATCGTAGAGTTTTCATTGCCTTCCTACGATGGTGATTCTGACTCAGACCTTACGACACCTTATATCCCTTTAATAAAAATGCTCGATGCGGGAGAACTTGTGAGAGAACGAGGTTTTGAGAGGATCAAGAAAACTGACCATACTGATCCTGTCATAGAATAAACATCCTTTATCAAAACTTCAAAGACACAATATTATGAAAACTTTAGAAAAACTTTCATTTCCAAAACTCGAAAACGAGTATTTGGAAAATATACTGAGACAGCTGGTGCGCAAGTATAATATTATTCAAATATTTTTTACCAGAGGGCAGTCTCCTACATTTTCACATGTAATTATCCATATTGATAAAAGTATAGATGCGAAAAAACTGCAGGAAAACAAATGGGTAAAAAGAGTTAAAAAACGTAGTGAAATTGATGTCAATTTCATCGACTCCCTAAAACTCCAGCATCGATTTTCTTTAGGAGATCCATTTATTGAATTTTACTGTCAGCCATCGGCTCTTATTTACCAAAATGAAGAATGGGAATATTCGCTTATCATTACAAGGGAATGGAAGAAATACAAAAAGAGGCTTAATGTGTATCAAAACAATTTTTACCATGATCACGATCTTCATATCTCACAAATCCAAAATCTCATTTCAGAAGGTTCTTCAAACAGTGTCTTCACATCGTATGCAAGACTTATTGAATATGATCTTGAATATTTAGAAGAATTATACCGGGGAAATAAATTCACTTCGCTAAGTTTAGATGAAAGGATCAGTAACCTTATAAAATACATTCCTGATATTCAAAAATACTTTGTGAAAAATAGTCGAAGTAAATATTATCTTATTGATTTATTTATAAAAGCGAAAGAAGCAATCACAGATGATGATTCTATATATGAAAATGAAATGTATGAAGCGATTGCAATTTCCCAGCACGGTCTTTGTCGCCTTATTGAAAAGAGATTTGACGAATTCAAGAAAATGATAAAAAAAGGATTTGTACAGAACAAACAAGTTGCATGCCAGATTGATGAAAAGCCTAACGATGCAATTCTCAGTGTTTCAATAGAAACCATATTACAGTCTGTTGAAGTCGAAGAGATCTACTTATATCATCAAATTACGTACGCTGAAAAAACTACTTATTATCTGATGCTTATAGCCGTGGGTGCGGGCAATGAAAAATTAAGATTAATTAATCTATTCTTAAAAAACAAAATAGGAGGAAAATATGATTTTGTTCTGATAAGTCACAGTCGCTACTGGATACAAACTAACTTATATCAGCATCAAAGTTTCTTTGCCAACATTATACAAGATAAGCACCGGATATATTCATCCAGCAGATACCTTCCTGAATTTCATTGGGAGATACCTCATAATCCTTATCATGATGATTTGCATTTTTATTATAAGCCAACTAAAGATATTGCCTTGCAATTTTTTAAAATAGTCACTAATACTAAAGAAAACTATCAAGGGTTAGAATACTTTTTTGCATTATTTTTCATGTCCTTTTGCAGAACTTACATTTTTGTAAAAACATATTACCTACCTAATTACCTATCCAGTCGAATGTTATGGAATATATGTATATATGCAGATCCGGACATGCGAAAGTATAACTATTTAATAGAGGAATTTTGGAGTGATTTCTTTCCTTATTTGGACAGACATATGACACTTCATCATAAGTTGTCAAATCTCAATAAAGAAGAGGTTAATCAAATGAATATTATTGTCAGTAAACTACTGTATGAATTGCATAATTTAGTTATTGTAAGTGGTTTATTATTGGACAATGAGCAAAATTAATAGATTGTTGCTCATAACGTTTTATTGTAATCAACACTATATTTAAGGATTTAAAAAAATTATACTTACCAAAATAGCCAAAGTAAATATTTAATTTGGCCTGATTGCTATTGGTCACAACTTTATAAATGGATAACAAAAATCCGTTTGCGAAATTTTAACCTCATTTTTGACCTTATACAAGCCTTAAACGAGTTTAAAGCAAATAATTTATTTACTTTGGATTTTTACATTCGCGACTATCTCAAACCTCACCTATTCTCTGCCATTCGAATCCGCTTCAAAGGTGAAGTCGGCAAAATCTTCTTTATTACATATATTTGCCTCTACGGGATTATCGGCCCAAGCATATCTAACTTTTGATGGACTGATCACAACATCACTCCAAACTATAATTTTATCTCCTTGGATTACCGCATTTGCCCAAACAAATTTTCTATCATGACCTGCAATGACAAATCCTTTTAATATACCGTTATCTCCAGCCATTAAGCCTGATCCTGTGTCCGTAAAACTCAGGATTAATTTGTTTTCTTTTTCTTTCATTGCTTTAAAAAGAGGCCCCGAAGCAATTAGATTCCGTCCAGCCTGACCGGATGTTTCCGGAAGGTATTTGGCAGCGAATTCGAGATCGCGCATGGCGAATTCGTAAACATCTTTTAACGGATCAATTAGGATCTTACTATAGTGATCAGCCTAAAGATAATATCTTATGGACAACGGAACGTTTTGTAGAAGAAGTAGAATAAGTACGTAAAGCCATTGGTGCTGATAAAAATAATTTTTATGTATTATGAAACTCCTGGGGCGGAATTACCAGTCAATCTTAAACTATTTTGATAATAGAAGTACAAATGCTTCAGCAGAATCTTTTAATGCTAAAGTAAAAGCATTTAGAAGTCAATTTAGAGGAGTGCGTAAAGTAGATTTCTTCTTATTCAGATTATCTAATCTTTTTGGTTAATCCCCAACTTTTGCGTTTGATCCGTACAAATGCTTCAGCAGAATCTTTTAATGCCAAAGTAAAAGCATTTAGAAGTCAATTTAGAGGAGTACGAAAAGTAGATTTTTTCTTATTCAAATTATGCAATATTTTTGCGTAATCCCCAACTTTTGCGTTTGATCCAAAATTTTCATTTTTAAGCAAAAAAAAACTTCAATTAGCAAAGCCAATTGAAGTTTTTAGTACTCAGAGCGGGACTTGAACCCGCACGAACATTGCTGTTCACTGGATTTTAAGTCCAGCGTGTCTACCAATTTCACCATCCGAGCATTATGTGGTACCTCCAGGGATCGAACCAGGGACACATGGATTTTCAGTCCATTGCTCTACCATCTGAGCTAAGGTACCTTTATTTGCTTATAACTTGAAAAGCAAAATAAGAATAAAAAACCCCGTTTTGTTAGAAACAGGGTTTTCAAAAGAAAGGCGACGACATACTCTCCCACATAACTGCAGTACCATCTGCGCAGGCGGGCTTAACTACTCTGTTCGGGATGGGAAGAGGTGAGCCC